>CP104793.1:1845000-2152500 GCA_025916135.1 Rhodobacteraceae bacterium D3-12
CCCGAGGGGTTTGATGCTCGCCTTGTGCTTGAGGAAGTCGCCAAGGCCGGGCGCGTCATTCATGTGGCGCGCGATGACAAACGCATGGCGGCGATGGCCGAGGGGTTGCGGTTTTTCGCGCCCGACATGCCGGTGTTGCGCTTTCCGGGGTGGGATTGCCTGCCCTATGACCGGGTGTCGCCGCATGCCGATATTTCCGCCGCCCGCATGGCGACGCTGGCCGGCTTGGCCACGGGCGCGGTGCCGGAGCGGTTTGTTTTGCTCACGACGCTCAACGCCGCGACACAATTTGTGCCGGCGCGCGCGGTGTTGCAGGAGGCCGCATTCGTGGCCCATGTCGGCGCGCGGGTGGACGAGGCGGGGTTGCGCGCGTTTCTGGTGCGGATGGGGTTTGTTCAAGCGCCAACGGTGATGGAGCCGGGCGATTACGCGGTGCGCGGCGGGATCATCGACATTTATCCGCCGGGTGACGCGGGGCCGGTGCGGCTGGATCTCTTTGGCGATATGCTGGACGGGGCGCGGCGGTTTGATCCGGTGACACAGCGCACGACCGAGAAGCTCGAGGTGGTCGAGCTTGCGCCGGTGAGCGAGGTCATTCTTGACGTGGCGGCGACGTTGCGGTTTCGCCAGAACTACCGGATCGAATTTGGCGCGGCGGGCACGGATGATCCGCTTTATGAGGCGGTGAGCGCGGGGCGCAAACACGCGGGTGCCGAGCATTGGCTGCCGTTTTTCCATGAGCGGTTGGAGACGGTGTTTGACTATGTTCCCGATGCTACGCTGACGCAGGATGACCAGCTCGATGCGCAACGGTTGGCGCGGTGGGAGTCGGTTGAGGACCAATACGAGACGCGCCGGATCGCCATGCGCGAGAAAAGCCGCATTGACACGGTGTATAAGCCGGTGCCTGCGGGGCAGCTTTACCTTGATGATGCGGCTTGGGATGCGGGGGTAAAGGGACGCAGAAGTCTGCGGTTTAGCGCATTGCAACAGGCCAGCGGGCCTGGGGTGATCGACGCGGGCGGGCGGATCGGGCGCAGTTTTGCGCCGGAGCGCAAGCTGGAAAACGTGAGCCTTTTCAGCGTTCTGAAAGACCATGTTGAAGCGCGCATGGCCGAAGGGCCGGTGATTGTCGCGTCGTATTCCGAGGGTGCGCGCGAGCGGATCGAGGGCCTGCTGGAAGATGAGGGGCTGATCGGCGCCGTCACTTTGAACGATGCGCGGGGCTTGGGCAAACGGGGGCTGCATCTGACGGTTTGGCCGCTGGATGCGGGGTTTGAAGCGCCCGGGCTGACGGTGATTTCCGAGCAGGATGTGCTGGGTGATCGGCTGATCCGCACAACCCGCAAGAAACGGCGGGCCGAGAATTTCCTGACCGAGACGCAGAGCCTCGCGCCGCGTGATCTTGTGGTGCATGTGGATCATGGGATCGGGCGCTATCTGGGGCTTGAGGTGATCACGGCGGCGGGCGCGGCGCATGAATGTATCGTGCTGGAATATGCCGAGAGTTCAAAGCTTTACCTGCCGGTTGAAAACATCGAACTGCTGAGCAAATACGGCCATGACGAGGGCTTGCTTGACCGGTTGGGCGGGGGCGCGTGGCAGGCCAAGAAGGCCAAGCTGAAAGAGCGCATCCGCGAGATGGCGGAGCGGTTGATCCGGGTGGCGGCCGAGCGCGAATTGCGCCGTGCGCCGGTGCTTGAGGCCGAGCATCACGCTTGGGAGGAGTTCGCGGCGCGTTTTCCTTACGAGGAGACCGACGACCAGTTGAGCGCGATTGGCGATGTGCTGGATGATTTGACCTCTGGGCGGCCGATGGACCGACTGGTGTGCGGCGATGTCGGCTTTGGCAAGACCGAGGTGGCGATGCGCGCCGCCTTTGTTGCCGCGATGTCGGGCCAGCAGGTTGCGGTGGTTGCGCCGACCACGCTTTTGGCGCGCCAACACTATAAGGGATTTGCCGAGCGGTTCCGGGGTTTTCCCATTCAAGTCAGCCCCTTGTCGCGCTTTGTTAAAGCGGCGGATGCGACGCGCACGCGCAGCGGTCTTGCCGATGGCAAGGTCGATATTGCGGTCGGCACCCATGCTTTGCTGGCCAAGAACATCAAGTTCAAAGACCTCGGATTGCTGATCATCGACGAGGAACAGCATTTTGGGGTCGGCCATAAAGAGCGGCTGAAACAGCTGAAGTCGGACGTGCATGTGCTGACCCTGACCGCGACGCCGATTCCGCGCACGCTTCAGCTGAGCCTGTCGGGGGTGCGCGACCTGTCGATCATCGGCACGCCGCCCGTAGACCGGCTGGCCATCCGCACCTATGTCAGCGAATTCGATGCGGTAACGATCCGCGAGGCGCTGCTGCGTGAGCATTACCGTGGCGGGCAGAGTTTTTACGTGGTGCCGCGGATTTCAGACCTGCCCGAGATCGAGGCGTTCTTGAAAGAACAGGTGCCGGAGATCAGCGTGGTGATCGCCCACGGGCAGATGGCGGCGGGCGAGCTCGACGACCGGATGAACGCGTTTTATGACGGCAAATACGATGTTTTGCTGGCCACGACGATTGTCGAAAGCGGTTTGGACATCCCGACAGCGAACACGATGGTGGTGCATCGCGCGGATATGTTCGGGCTGAGCCAGCTTTACCAGATCCGGGGGCGCGTGGGGCGTTCGAAGACGCGGGCCTATGCCTATTTGACCACGAAACCGCGCGCGCGGCTGACGCCGACCGCAGAGAAGCGCCTGCGGGTTCTGGGGTCGCTCGATTCGCTGGGGGCGGGCTTTACGCTGGCCTCGCAGGATCTGGATATTCGCGGGGCGGGCAACCTTTTGGGCGAGGAACAGTCGGGGCAGATGCGCGACGTGGGCTATGAGCTTTACCAACAGATGTTGGAGGAAGCGATTGCCAAGATCCGCGCCGGAGAGATGGAAGGGTTGAGCGAGGCGGACGACCAATGGGCGCCGCAGATCAACCTTGGGGTGCCGGTTCTGATCCCCGATACCTATGTGCCCGATCTGGACGTGCGTTTGGGATTGTATCGCAGGCTCAGTGGGTTGACAGGCAAAGTTGAACTGGAAGGTTTCGCCGCCGAGTTGATCGACCGCTTTGGTAAACTGCCGCGTGAGGTGAACACATTGCTGTTGATCGTGCGCATCAAGGAGATGTGCAAACGCGCCGGGATTGCCAAGCTGGACGGCGGGCCCAAGGGGGCGACGATCCAGTTCCACAACGACAAATTCGCCTCGCCTCAAGGGCTGGTTGAGTTCATCCAAGAGCAGAACGGGCTGGCCAAGGTGCGCGACAACAAGATCGTTGTGCGCCGCGATTGGAAGAGCGAGGCGGACAAGATCAAAGGCGCCTTTGCGATTGCGCGCGATATGGCGGCGAAGGTGGTGGCCGAGAAGAAACGGGCGAAAGCCGCCAAGGAGGCGGCGCGTCAGGGATGATGGGCTAACTGGGATTGGCTGACTGGGCGGGACCGCCTGCGGAGGGAATGCGATGTTGGAAACGGGATTTCACGCGGTGCCGCCGGGGCATCTGGCGACCGTTGTGACCTATCTTGAGATGCGCCAAGCGCTGACGCGCCCCGAGCGGGCGGGCGGTTTCACCTTGCGCCGGGTCGAGCGGCCGGGCGTGGCGTGGTATCGCGATCTGTTTCGCCGTGTGGGGGCCGAAGATTGGCTGTGGTTCTCGCGGTTGGTGATTCCCGAAGCCGAGTTGGAAGCGGTGTTGCATGATCCGCTGGTCGAGGTTTGGGTGCTGGAGGCCGAGGGCGAAGAGGCCGGTTTGCTGGAGCTGGATTTCCGCGAAAACGGTGCTTGTGAGCTGGCGTTTTTCGGGCTGCTGCGCGGGATGATCGGCAATGGTGCCGGGCGGTGGTTGATGAACCGCGCCATCGAAAAGGCGTTTCGCACGGGGGTTGAGCGGTTTCACCTGCACACCTGCACGATGGACAGCCCGCAGGCCTTGGGGTTTTATCGCCGGAGCGGGTTTACGCCGCTGCGCCAAGAGGTTGAGGTTTTACCCGATCCACGTGTGGATGGGATATTGCCCGAAGAGGCGGCGGCGCAAATCCCGATTTACCGAGGCTGATCTATCGGGGGCGCGCGGGGTGAACTTGCGGCTCTGACATCAGATCTCTGCGGTGAGTATTTGCTGCAAGATGAACGGCTTAGCGGTTGACCTTAAACCAATCGATAGCGCGGGGTTTGATCCAGTTCCACAGCGCAGGGGCGCCGTTTTCGATCTTGGAGCCGACGCGGGCGCGGAAGGTGTCGTAATCGGTGTTGTAGTCGACCCAAGAGCCGCCGCCGGAGGCGAGGTTTTGATTGGGGGGCTGGAACCGGTCAAGGGATTTGGCGAACTGCGCGTCGGGTGTTTCGTTGGCCTCAAACTCGTCCCAGAGGGCGCGGAACTGTGCCGCCTGATCGGCGGGCAGGAGGCCGAAAATACGGGTGGCAGCGGCGTCTTCTTTGGCGGCCATATCGGCGGCATCATGGGTGCCGAAGATCGGCGCATCGCCGGCGTCGATTTCGACGATATCATGCAGCAGAAGCATGGCGATCACGCGGGAGGCGTTCACATCCTGAGGCGCGTGTTCGGCGAGGGTGAGCGCGTAGAGGGCGATGTGCCAGCTGTGTTCGCCGGAGTTTTCGCGGCGCGAGCCATCGCAGAGCGTGGTGCCGCGGACGATGGATTTAAGCTTGTCGGCCTCGTTCAGGAAGGCCATTTGGGCGGTGAGACGGTCGGTTGTATCTGTCATCGCGGGCCTTTTCGGGGCGGATGCGGGGCTGCTCAGGGGCTACTCAGGGGCCGCTCACTTGTCGTTTTGAGCGGCCTTGAGGCTTGCGGTCAGCTCGGTGATTTTATCCTTGAGGAACTGTTTGGCGGCCTTGCCCGCGAGGCGCACACGGACCTCGGTGAGGTAGGCCTCTTCAAGGGTTTGCGACGAGGCGCCAAGCACTTTGGCGACCTCGTAATGCAAACGGTCCTCGCCGGATTTATCCATGATGGTGATCGTGGTGTCGGCCAGTTCGGAGGCGATTTTTTCGAGCGTAGACATGGGGTTAGCGTGTCGTTTCAGTTAGGCGGCGTTTGACATAGTCGCTGACCGAACCGGTGAGCGTGTCCATATGCTCGTTCTCGAAGAAGTGGCCTGCGCCTTCAACTTCCTCATGGGTGATGGTGATGCCCTTCTGCTCGTGCAGCTTGCCCACAAGCGACACGGTGTCGGCGGGGGGCGCGACCCGATCGGCGAGACCATTGATGATCAGGCCAGAGGACGGGCAGGGCGCGAGGAAGGAGAAGTCATACATGTTCGCCGGGGGCGAGACCGAGATGAAGCCGGTAATCTCAGGGCGGCGCATCAGCAGTTGCATGCCGATCCAGGCCCCAAAGGAGAAGCCCGCGACCCAGCAATGTTTGGAGTTCTGGTTCATCGACTGAAGATAATCGAGGGCCGAGGCCGCATCGGACAGCTCTCCGACGCCTTGATCATATTCACCCTGGCTTCGACCGACGCCACGGAAATTGAACCGCAACACGGTGAAGCCCATGTTGAAGAAGGTGTAATGCAGGTTATAGACGACCTTGTTGTTCATCGTGCCGCCGAATTGCGGGTGCGGGTGCAGGATGATGGCGATCGGGGCGTCGCGCTCGGCTTGTGGATGATAGCGGCCTTCGAGGCGGCCTTCGGGTCCAGGAAAATCACCTCGGGCATGGATTGATATTGTCTCCTCAAGCGGTGCAGAGATAATCTTGACGAATTCTCTCGGCTACCTTAGAACATTTCTAAACTGCGATCCGAACCGGTTCGGCACGGGGCAGACCTGACCGAGATAGTGCGAAGGCCGGGTAAGGTCAATGAATTCCCTAAGCAATTAGGGCGCGGCGCGCGAGGGCGTCGGGGATTTAGGAGCTATGACATGAAGCTGAGCACGAAGGGGCGCTATGCGATGGCGGCGCTTACGGATATTGCGCTGCAACCGAATGATGCGCTGGTGACGCTTGGGGATGTGTCAAAACGTCAGGATATTTCGCTGCCGTATCTGGAGCAGTTGTTTGTGAAGCTGCGGCGGGCCAATCTGGTGGCGTCTGTGCGCGGGCCGGGCGGCGGCTATCGCCTTGCGCGGCCGGCGAGCGAAATTCGTGTTGTTGAAGTGCTTGCTGCGGTGGATGAGACAGTGGATGCGATGCACAAGGGCGCGGGCGCAAGCGGTGGCCTGTCGGGGAGCCGCGCACAATCGTTGACCAACCGTTTGTGGGAAGGGTTGAGCGCGCATGTCTATGTGTTCCTGCATCAAACGCGGCTGTCGGATGTGATCGAGAACCAGATGGCGCCCTGTCCGGCGGTGCCGGGAATTTTCGATGTGGTGGACGAGGCAGACGTCGCGAATTGAGTATTTTCGGCAAGATGAAAAGGCCAAAAGGGAGCTTGGGGTAAACAGATGAGCCGCGTCTATATGGATTATAATGCGACCACACCGCTGCGCCCCGAGGCGCGGGCGGCGATGGTTGCGGCCATGGATGTGGTGGGCAACCCGTCGAGTGTGCATGCCGAGGGGCGGGCCGCGAAGATGTTGGTTGAGAAGGCGCGCGCGCAGGTTGCGGCTTTGGTCGGCTGTGCGCCCAAAGAGGTGATTTTCACCAGCAGCGCGACCGAGGCGGCGGCGCTTGCCATGCCGGAATTTGCCAGTGTCTGTGCCAGCCCGGTGGAGCATGATTGCGTGTTAAGCTGGAGCAGCGCCGCAGAGAATGGCGCGGGGCGGCTGGATGTGGATGCCACGGGTGCGATTCTGCCAAGCATTGGCGGGGCGGCGTTTGAAGAGAGCCTTTGGGATGATCTTGTTGCTGTTCAGGCCGCCAATAGCGAGACCGGGGTGCTTCAGGATACCTTCAAGCTGGCGCAATCGGTTTGGGCGTGTAAGCGCGATGCGAAGATCCTTGTGGATGCGGTTCAGGCGGTTGGCAAGCTGCCCTTTGACCTTGGGAACTCGGGGGCGGATTATGTCATGGTGTCGGCGCATAAGCTGGGCGGTCCCAAGGGGGTTGGCGCGCTGTGTCTGAAGCTGGGCAATGATGTTGCGGCCAAGCTGCGCGGGGGCGGTCAGGAGATGGGCCGGCGAGCGGGCACCGAAAATGTGATCGGCATTGCCGGGTTTGGCGCGGCGGCGGAAGCGGCGGCGCGGGATGTGGCCGATGGCCGCTGGGAAGAAGTGGAAAACCACCGCGATTTCATGGAGGCCGCCATTGAAGACGCTGCGAACATGACTATTTTTATCGGAAATACGGCTGAGCGGCTTCCCAACACGTCGTGTATTGCAGTTCCGGGGTGGAAAGGCGAAACGCAGGTGATGCAAATGGACCTTGCGGGGTTTGGCGTTTCTGCCGGGTCGGCCTGTTCCAGTGGCAAGGTCAGGGCATCAACCGTGTTGACGGCCATGGGGTATGACGAGGTGACGGCGCAGAGTGCGATCCGCGTGTCGCTGGGACTTGAGACGACGAGAGATGAGGTCGAGCGCTTTGCGATGGCATGGCGCGCGGCATATGGAAAATTCCGCGCCAGAGCGGCGTGAGACGCGAACAGGACGAGAAGGGATTTCAGCATGGCTGATGGCAACGACATTCAGGTCAAGGACGGTGTCGAGGAAGAAACGGTCGAGGCCGTTCGTTCGCTTGGCGAGAAATACAAATACGGCTGGGAAACCGAGATCGAGATGGAATACGCCCCCAAGGGCGTGTCCCCCGATATTGTGCGCCTGATCAGCGAGAAAAACGAAGAGCCCGCGTGGATGACCGAATGGCGTTTGCAGGCGTTTGAGCGTTGGACCGGCATGCAGGAACCCAAGTGGGCGATGGTTAACTACCCTGAGATCGACTTTCAGGATCAGTATTACTATGCCCGTCCCAAGAGCATGGAAACAAAGCCGAAATCTTTGGATGAGGTCGATCCGAAGCTGTTGGCGACCTATGAGAAGCTGGGTATTCCGCTCAAGGAGCAAATGATCCTTGCCGGGGTGGAAGGGGCCGAAAACGCCCCCGCCGAGGGCCGCAAGGTGGCGGTGGACGCGGTGTTTGATAGTGTTTCGGTCGGCACCACCTTCCAGAAGGAATTGCAGGAAGCGGGGGTGATCTTCTGCTCGATCAGCGAAGCCATTCGCGAGCATCCTGAATTGGTCAAGAAATACCTCGGCTCGGTCGTGCCGGTGAGTGATAACTTCTATGCGACGCTGAACAGCGCCGTCTTCTCGGACGGTTCGTTTGTTTACGTGCCGCCGGGGGTGCGTTGCCCGATGGAGCTGTCGACGTATTTCCGCATCAATGCCGAGAACACCGGCCAGTTCGAGCGCACGTTGATCATTGCCGACAAGGGGTCTTATGTCTCCTATCTTGAAGGCTGCACCGCGCCGCAACGCGACGTGGCCCAGCTTCATGCGGCGGTGGTGGAGATCATCATCGAGGAAGACGCCGAGGTGAAATATTCCACCGTTCAGAACTGGTATCCCGGGGATGAGAACGGCGTTGGCGGGATCTATAACTTTGTCACCAAGCGGGCCGATTGCCGCGGTGACCGGGCCAAGGTGATGTGGACCCAAGTTGAAACCGGCAGCGCGGTGACGTGGAAATACCCGTCCTGCATCCTGCGCGGCAACGAAAGCCAAGGCGAGTTTTATTCGATCGCCATCGCCAACAACCACCAGCAGGCCGATACCGGCACCAAGATGGTGCATCTGGGGCGCGACACCAAGAGCCGGATCGTCAGCAAAGGGATTTCGGCGGGCGTGGCGCAGAACACCTATCGCGGGTTGGTGTCGATGCACCCCAAGGCGAAGAATTCGCGCAACTATACCCAGTGTGACAGCCTGTTGATCGGCGATAAATGCGGCGCGCATACGGTGCCGTATATCGAGGTGAAGAATAACTCATCCCGGGTTGAGCACGAGGCGACCACATCCAAGGTGGATGACGAGCAGATGTTTTATTGCCGTCAGCGGGGCATGGACGAGGAAGAGGCCGTGGCGTTGATCGTCAACGGGTTTGCCAAGGAAGTGCTGCAAGCCTTGCCGATGGAGTTCGCCATGGAAGCGCAACAGCTTGTGGCGATCTCTCTGGAAGGGTCTGTGGGCTGATCCGAGGGATCACACGGTCAGGGCGAGAGGCGGCAAAAGCATGGATGACATCCCGGTCAAACGGCGCATGGGTTTGCGCAGTGTTGCGCGCAACGCGGTGCGCCGTGGGGGGTGTTTGGGCATGACGAAAGGGCGTGGCGTATGAAGGATGGCAAGCCGGCAAAGGGCGGGTTCAGGCTGGACCGGGCGCTGCGCAAGCTGCGCGCGGGCGATCCGGTTGTCTTGGAGGGGATGGACCTTGTGTTCACCCGCATCCATGGGCGCGATTTCCGCTTTGCCACCACCCATGCGCGCGACCCGATTCAGCGCAAGTGGCGCAAGGGCGTGTTTTACGAGCCCAAGGAGTTGGCCGCGATCAAGGCGCATTTCCCGCATGGCGGGACGTTTGTCGATATCGGGGCGAATGTGGGCAATCATTCGCTTTATGTCGCCGGGTTCATGGCGCCGGCGCGGGTGATCCCGTTTGAACCGAACCCGACCGCTTACAAGCTGTTGATCGCCAACATCATGCTGAACGGATTTGCCGATGTGTTTGATCTGTCGCATCTGGGCATGGGGCTTGCCGATGAGGCGGCTGAGGGGTTTGCGATGCTGGAGCAGCCGCGCAACCTCGGCGGGTCGCGGATGGCGGATGTGGGCGAGGGCGGCTTGAAGGTTGTGACCGGCGACATGGCGTTGAACGGGGTGACGCCTGACATGATCAAGGTCGATGTCGAGGGCATGGAGATGAAGGTGCTGCGCGGGTTGAAAGAGACCATCGCGCGGGCGCGGCCGATCCTTTTGCTTGAGATCGACGACGAGAACGACGCCGATTTTCAAGCGTGGATTGCGCCGCTCAACTATGAGGTGGTTGAGAAGGTGCGCCGCTATCAGAACAACACGAATTACGTGCTGATCCCGGCCACAGATGAGGAGTGATTGATATGATTGTGACAACAACCAACACCATCGAAGGCAAAGCCATCCGCGATTATCGCGGCATCGTCGTCGGCGAGGCGATCATGGGCGCGAATGTGGTGCGCGATCTGTTCGCGTCGATCACCGACATCGTTGGTGGCCGGTCGGGGGCGTATGAATCCAAACTTCAGGACGCGCGCACAACGGCATTGCGCGAGTTGGAAGACCGCGCCCGCGAGGCGGGTGGCAATGCGGTGGTTGGCGTTGATCTTGACTACGAAGTGGTCGGGCAATCCATGCTCATGGTCTCGGCCAGCGGCACGGCTGTGGTGATCGACTGAGATGAATGCGGCTGCGCCCATATCACGCCCTGAGCTGACTCTGCCTGCGGCAGAGGCAGAGGCGGTGCGCGCGGCCTATGCGGCGGCGGACACGATCCTTGAGTATGGCTCGGGCGGGTCGACCGTTTTGGCCGGGGAGATGCCGGGCAAGCGGGTGTTTTCGGTTGAGAGCGACAAGGGCTGGGCCGAGATGATGACCGGCTGGTTCGCCGACAACAAACCCGCCGCCAAGGTGCGGGTGATCCACGCCGATATTGGCCCGACGGTCGAATGGGGCCACCCCGAGGACGATCGCGCATGGAAGCGCTATGCCAAATATCCGCTGGCGGTCTGGGAGGGCGACCGGATGGGCCAGCCCGATGTGGTGCTGGTGGATGGGCGGTTCCGGCTTGGCTGTGTTTTGGCCACGGCCTTTCACACCCAAAAGCCCGTGCCGCTGTTGTTTGACGACTATGCGCAGCGCAAACATTACCATGTTATCGAAGAGGTGGTCGGCGCCCCGCAAGAGATCATTGGCCGCATGGCGCGGTTTGAAATCCACCCGATGGCGGTGCCGGTCGAGCGGCTGGCGTGGGTTATCAAGGTGATGACGCACCCATGAGACACGCACAGAGATATATAGGCAATGGCGGTTTACACCCTGAAATTGTGCCGATCCTGCCCCATTTCCGTCCTATTGATGAGGAATACGTTAACGCGTGCATGACTCTGCATGTGGTGAGGAAAGAGACGCTTGATGGCCGCAATGGGACAACAGGACGCGTTCCAGGCCCGATTGGCCCGGATCGGCAAGACTGGCGGAGGACCGGCAGTGCTTCTTGCCGGGATCGACGACGTTCCCACACAGCAACGCGCCACCCGCAACGTCAAACGCAAGCCTCTGTTTTCTTTGAAAAACCTCATGAGCTATCCCATCGCCTTTGCGGTCGGCGCGATCGCGATGCTGGCCGGGCATGTTCTGACCTATCGGTTTATCGACGAGGTGGGACGCGCCGAGGATGCGCTTGGGGTTACCAAGCTGATGGCGATCGACATAGGGCTGGCGGCGACGATCACGCTGGTGGTCTTGTTGTTCTTTGGCTTTGTCAAAAAACCGCACTTCTTGCTGGCGGCCTTGGGCTTTGGCGTGATCATCACCCAAGAAATCGAGCTGGCGCGGCAGTTTCCCGACGTGTGGGCTCAGATATACTCCCCCGGCTTTGTGCAGCAGAGCCTGCGCGCGGGCGAGCTGTTGCTGCCCGATGTGGCGGTGACCTATACGCTCGGCTAACAGCCGGGGCATCCGACATTCCGACAAATGCAGGCGGCGGGGCATGGCCCGGCGGCGCGCTGTGCTTGTCTGATCCTTCCGAGAAAATTGAAATGAAACGCGGGCGCGAACAGGCGCTAACAGGCAATATGAAAGGACGTTTTCATGCTTGAGATCAAAGGCTTGAAAGTCAAACTTGAAGAAGAAGAGAAGCAGATCCTCAAAGGGGTCGACCTGAGTGTTGAACCGGGCAAGGTGCATGCGATTATGGGCCCTAACGGGTCGGGTAAATCGACGCTGTCCTATGTGCTGTCCGGGCGCGATGGCTATGAGGTGACAGACGGCAGCGCGACGCTTGATGGCGAAGACCTGTTGGATATGGAACCCGAAGAGCGCGCCGCATTGGGCCTCTTTCTGGCGTTTCAATACCCGGTTGAGATTCCGGGCGTGGGCAACATGACGTTCCTGCGCACTGCGGTGAACGCACAGCGCAAGGCGCGTGGCGAAGACGAGATGAGCGCGACAGAGTTTCTCAAGGTGATCCGCGCCAAAGCCAAGGATTTGAAAATCGACGCAGAGATGTTGAAACGCCCGGTCAATGTGGGCTTTTCCGGCGGTGAGAAAAAGCGCAACGAGATCCTGCAAATGGCGATGCTCGAGCCCAAGATGTGTATCCTTGACGAGACGGACTCAGGGCTTGACGTGGACGCGATGAAGCTGGTCGCGGACGGCGTTAACGCGCTGCGCAGCGAAGGGCGCGGGTTCCTTGTTATCACGCATTATCAACGGCTTCTGGACCATATCAAACCCGATGTGGTGCATATCATGGCCGATGGCCGGATTGTTAAAACCGGCGGGCCTGAGCTCGCTCTTGAGGTGGAAAACAACGGTTATGCCGATATTCTGGCCGAGGTGGCGTAATGTCAGCACTTAAACAAGCAAAGCAGGAGGCGGCGGCCTTGCGCCTTGAGGGTGTGAGCCTGCCCAAGGGCGCGGGTTGGATCACGGCCGCGCGTGAGGATGCGTTGACGCGGGTCAAGGATATGGGGCTGCCGGGGCGACGGGATGAGTATTGGAAATACACCCGGCCCGACACGCTGACCCACGCAGAGGCGCCCACGGCGGCGGTTCTGGAGCGCGATGAAGAGCCGGTTTTCACGCCGATTGATCGGGTGAAGCTGGTGTTTGTCGATGGGGTGTTTGACGCTTCGGCGTCGGACCCGCTTGCGCTCGCCGGGGTCGAGATTGAACGCCTGTCAGAGGCCGCAGGCAAGGACATTCATTGGGCCAAGGACCTTTACGGCGCTTTGGAAACCAACGGGCAGACCCCAGTGGACCGCCCGCTTGCGGCGCTGAACACTGCGTTGGCCGAGGAGGGTGTTCTGATCCGGGTGACGGGCAAGGCGAGCAAGCCTGTGAGCCTGATTTATCGTCATGAATCAGGTAGTTCCGATGCGATCCTCCACCATGTTGTGAAGATCGAAGCGGGCGGCGAATTGACCCTGTTGGAGAATGGTCCGGCGGCGGCGCGGCTTAACAAAGTGTTGGAAGTCGACATCGCCGATGGTGCAAGCTTTCATCATGTGCGGGCGCAAGGGCGCGATCATGAGCGGCGTGCGGCGACCCATATTTTCGCCCGTCTTGGGCGCGAAAGCGTGTTCAAGAGCTTTACGCTGACGGTGAATGGCGTGTTGACGCGCAACGAATGCGTGATCGAGCTGACCGGGGATGATGCAGTGGCGCATGTCGCCGGGGCGTGCCTTGGCGACGGTGATTTCCTGCATGACGACACCGTTTTCGTGACCCATGACGCGGTGAATTGCGAAAGCCGGCAGGTCTATAAGAAAGTGCTGCGCAACGGGGCGACCGGCGTTTTTCAGGGCAAGATTCTGGTGAAACCGGGCGCCCAGAAAACCGACGGCTATCAAAAGTCGCAATCGCTTTTGCTGGACGAGGACAGCCAGTTTCTGGCCAAGCCGGAGCTGGAAATCTATGCCGATGACGTGGCCTGTTCGCACGGCAGCACCAGTGGCGCGATCGACGATGAAGCGCTGTTTTACCTGCGATCCCGTGGGGTTGGCGTGGAAGACGCGACCGACCTTCTGACGCTTGCCTTCCTTGCTGAAGCGGTGGACGAGATAGAAGATCCAGCCCTTGGCGAAGAGATCGTCGGGCGGCTGGAAGGCTGGCTTGGACGGCGGCGGCACGGCTAAGCGTGTCGGCAGTGCACGATATTGTGGCCACCTATCGCGGGCCGAGGCGGGTGGTTCGCCGCATCCTCGACGCCGGGATCAATGAGCCGCGCGCCTTGGTGATCCTGTTGGCGGGCTGTGCGGTGATGTTCATCGCACAGTGGCCGCGCCTGTCGCGCCTGTCGGTCGAGAGCGGTGATGCGTTGAACCCGCTGTTGGGCGGGGCGCTTATCGGCTTGATGTTTTACCTGCCGCTGGCGCTCTATGCGCTGGCGTTGGTGACATTTGCCATTTTGCGGCTGGCGGGGGGCAAGGGGACCACGGCCTATGCGGTGCGGATCGCGCTGTTCTGGGCCTTGCTGGCGAGCGCGCCGATCATGCTTCTTTGGGGGCTGACGGCGGGGTTTGTCGGGCAGGGTCCGGCGATGACGGCGGTTGGTGTGCTGTGGTGTGCGATGTTCCTTTGGGTATGGATTTCGGGGCTGGTAGAGGCGTGGAAAACGACATGAGTTTCAATTGGCAAGCCCTTGTAAAGAAAACCATTCTCAAACCCAAAGACGCGGCAAGAGAGATCATCCAGCTGCGCCAATTGCTGTCGCGCGAAATGCTGTGGAGCATGGTGATTGTCGTCGCGGCCTTGATGGCGATGTCCTATTGGGTGCAATGGGAGCTGTTTCCGCCCGCCGCGCCGGCATCGCCGCAAGAGGCGGCCGCGCAACAGATCATGGAGCGGATCGCCGCGCGTCCGTTCCTTGCCGCGACGCTGTTTGCCTGCGGGATAGTGGTGCTGATCAACGTGCTGCATTGGACCGGGCGGCTGTTTGGTGGCACCGGGGGCTTGCATGACATGGCGGCGGTGTTCCTGTGGCTGCAGTTCTTTTTGGTTGCCGCAGGGGCGCTGACCCTTGTGCTGGCGCTTGTGTTGATGCCTTTGGCGGCGCTGATTGCGATGATCGCCAATGTGCTGGGCCTGTGGATCTTGATTGCCTTTGTTGACGAAGTGCACGGCTTTAACAGCCCATTTAAATCATTGGGTGTTCTGATCGCCGGGGTGGTGTTGATGGTGCTTGGATTCATGCTGTTGGCCTTTTTGATCTTAACGACGGGCGCAGGAGTTGCCGCACATGTATGACATCGAAAAAATCCGCGCCGACTTTCCGATCTTGACGCGAGAGATCAACGGCAAGCCCTTGGTTTACCTTGATAATGGCGCATCGGCGCAGAAGCCTAAGGTGGTGATTGATGCAATCACGCAGGCCTATAGCCATGAGTATGCCAATGTGCACCGCGGGCTGCACACATTGAGCAATATCGCGACCGAAAAATACGAGGGCGTGCGTGCGATTGTGGCCAAATTCCTAGGGGTGCCGGATGAGGATGAGATCGTCTTTACCAGCGGCACGACCGAGGGGATCAACCTTGTCGCCTATGGCTGGGCGATGCCGCGCATGGAGGCGGGGGACGAGATTGTCCTGTCGGTGATGGAGCATCATGCCAATATCGTGCCGTGGCATTTTCTGCGCGAACGTCAGGGTGTCGCGTTGAAATGGGTCGACGTGGATTCGACCGGCGCGCTGGATGCGCAAAAGGTGATTGACGCGATTGGACCCAAGACGAAATTGGTCGCAATTACTCATCTTTCCAATGTGTTGGGAACGGTTGTTGATGTAAAATCGATCTGTGATGCGGCGCGGGAAAAAGGTGTTCCGGTGCTGGTTGATGGCTCGCAAGGGGCGGTTCATGCGCCGGTGAATGTCAAAGAGTTGGGCTGTGATTTCTATGCCATCACCGGTCACAAGCTTTATGGCCCGTCCGGGTCGGGCGCGAATTACATCGCCAAGGACCGCATGGCCGAGATGCGCCCCTTTATGGGGGGCGGCGACATGATCCGTGAGGTCAGCAAGGACGCGGTGAGCTATGCCGATCCGCCGATGAAATTCGAGGCCGGAACGCCGGGGATCGTTCAGACGATCGGCATGGGCGTCGCGTTGGAGTATCTCATGGCGTTGGGCATGGAGAATGTGGCCGCGCATGAAGCCAAGCTGGCGACTTACGCCGCTGAGCGGTTGGGCGGGATCAACTGGTTAACCCAGCAAGGCACGACCAAAGGCAAGGCCGCGATCTTTTCATTCACCATGCAGGGCGCGGCGCATCCCCATGATATTTCGACGATTCTTGACAAGAAGGGTGTCGCGGTGCGCGCCGGACACCATTGCGCCGGGCCGCTGATGGAGCATTTCGGGGTGAGCGCAACCTGCCGCGCGAGCTTTGGGCTGTATAACACCGAGGCCGAGGTTGACGCGCTGATCGAGGCGCTTGAGCTGGCGCACCAGTTGTTTGGTTAATTTTGCGGCGTGACTTGGCGATATCTCGCGCGGAGTGGCAGAGTTAATGGACGTGATCAAATTCTGCCGCTAGAGTGGATTCGTGTTTGCATTTAATGGAGTTCAACCATGAAGTTGATGAAAGCTGCCGCTGTTCTTTCCACTCTCGCCTTTCTGGCCGCATGTGCTCAGCCCGAGCCAATTGTGCCGGTCGCGCCTGAGCCGACATATGACAAATACGGCAATGTCGTAAGCTAATCTTGTCCTGACCAAGGACTGGTTGCAGACCCCGGAGTGCCATTGGCCCTCCGGGGTTTTTTCGTTCTGGCGGGGGTGGGGTGGCAAAAACCGTGCAGAGGCGGGCGATTGACGATTGCACAAGAGGGGCGGGTTGGGTAAAGACGCGGACGTTGGACCCTTAGCTCAGCTGGATAGAGCGCTGCCCTCCGAAGGCAGAGGCCAGAGGTTCGAATCCTCTAGGGTCCGCCACCACTTTTCGCAAAACGCTGAAATTGTTTAACGGGTCTTACTTCCGTTAGCTTTATCCCCCGGAAACTCCGCCACTGAGACCGAGATCAACGCGGAACGCCTCGGACGCAGAAATCTAAAGATGCGTTGAGCGTGTTTCGCTTTGGCAAATATCTATTCTCGGCTGCTCTTGTTTTGGTCTGTGAGCGCAGGCCAGACGATTAACAGGCCGTGCCGATCCACCATTTCGCGCCGCGCGCCGCGTTAGATCAGGCGGGCGTAGAATTTGGTCGCGCGATCCATGAGCGTAGCCAAAGCTTGACTCGCGGCAAGGGTCGGCTAGCCTTTGTGCGACTTTACTGGTGCCGATGGCACCGATGAAATGATCGCCGTGGGGGGGCCGCTTAGACGGCGACAAATTAAACAGTGACAAATTAGACAGTGACAATGCCGCGATCCGGCGCTGTTGCGGGCCAATCTATTCAGTATTTCCATATCAATTCATTAATTAATCAGGGTTACGAAAAATGGACGATTTTCCAAACAACACTATGACCACCGGGACCGTTTCACTGGAGTCTCAGGCAACAGGAAATTTCGATTCTCAGGAAGATCTAGATTGGTTTGCAGCCTATCTGCATTCTGATGTGACCTATCACATCGTGGCCGGAGGATACGAGCCTTTGCTCAATCTTTACGACACGAATGGTGCGTTCATCAGAAGTGCCAATGAGTCTGACGTGGCCAATGCGCGGTTCATTTTTCAACCTGTCAATTCGGGGCGATACTTCTTCGAAGTCGGCACAAATGACTACGATCTCTCGTATTCGATGACCTATACGCTAGCGCTTTATGATGTGTCGGATGATTTTTCAGATGATGCGACCTCTCCCGGTCTGATGAGTGTCAATGACAGCACTCTGGGTGCGCTCGAACAGGAATACGATGAAGATTGGATCGGCTTTTTCCTCGCCGAGGGCGAGCGCGCGCGTATTGTTTACGCCGGAGCCAACGATAACGGCGCGTATGCATTGGATTACCCCAATTTGCTTGGGGTGTATGATGAGGATGGCACGTTTTTGGGGGCAGCGGATGATGGTGTTTCAGGGCCCGGCTGGCCGTCTTCCGAATTCACGGCACCCAACTCAGGACCTTTTTGCCGCGCTGAGCGCCATTTCTGCCGCTGTTGGCCCGACAGGTCAGTACCGCCTGTCGGTCGAGTTGCTTTCGGAGCAATCCGACGACGTTGTGCAGGGGAGCGAGGCCGGTGAAGCAATCACCGGGACCAGCGATTCTGAGATCATTCGAGCGTTTGGCGGGAATGACTGGATTGAGACGGGTGGCGGATCGGATTCTGTCGATGGCGGTGACGGTTTCGACATGATTTCCTTTGTGGCGTTGCCTGATGCGCCAAGCGGGGGTGCGGGCGATTTCCGCCTGCACATTGATCTGGAGGCACACAAGGCGACGGGGCCCGACGAAAGCGAAAGCATAAGCCTGCTGAACGTGGAGCGCGTCACCGGGACCATTTATGCTGACCACATCCGGGGAGACGCCTCTGACAATCAACTGCGGGGCATGGGGGGCTATGACTGGTTTATCGCCACCGAAGGCCACGACACGATTGATGGCGGCACGGGCCAAGATATGATCTCGTTTGTTGGCCACGACTCTGGCTCGATCAACGTGATCGGGGATGTGTTCAGCTCAGACGGTTTGCCACCCAGCGGGGCGCAAGCCAGCGGCGTGGTTGTCGATCTGTCCAATCCCGATAACAACACCGGACTGGCAATGGGGCTGGAGTTGATCTCGGTCGAGCGGGTCACCGGTTCGAGCCGTCAGGATGTGTTTTACGGCGATGAGGGGGAGAACACTTTTCGCGGCCTTGGTGATTACGACTGGTTCGTGTCGTCCGAGGGCGGGCGCGAGCGGTATTTTGGCGGCAGCGGCAGTGATACGGTGACCTATTTCAACGCCGCGTCCGGCATCACCGCCAACCTGTCCAACGGCGCGACGGTCAATGGTCAGGAGAGTGGCTATGGCTCGCACGGGGTGGCGGCGGGTGATCTCTATTTCGAGATGGAGAACCTCGTGGGGTCGCGGCTTGATGACAGCCTGACGGGGTCATCCGGGCGCAACCAGCTAAACGGGCTGGAGGGCGACGATATGATCTTTGGCAAGGGCGGCGCCGACTATATGATGGGTGGCGCTGGCAATGATACGATCGACGGCGGCGCGGGTTCGGATTATGCTTTGTTCACAGGCAATTCCGGGGATTACACCCTGATACGGGGCACCGGAGCGGACAGCAATCGGGTCACGGTCACAGGTGCTGACGGCACCGATAGCTTGATCGACGTGGAGTATTTCCGCTTTGATGATGTGGATCTGAATATCTGGGCGTTGTGAGGCCACGAAAGGGCGTGCGACGTGATGTCGAAGTCTTAAACAGGTCAGCGTTTTGACAAGGATAGCGTTAAGGACATCGCGCGCGTGACCCCCTCGCCATTTGGCCCGCGATGCGCCATCTTGCGGTGCAGCAGTGCACAAGGCCGGGGACAAGACATGAGCGAGATTGCAGTTTTCGGGGCCGGGTTTGTCGGTGTGTCCACGGCGATTGCTTTGGCTAGGGGCGGGCGCGACGTTGTGCTTGTGGACAAGGCGGGCGTTGGCGCGGGGGCGAGCTTTGGCAACGCTGGGGTGATCCAGTCGGAAGCGGTTGAGCCCTATGAAATGCCGCGCGATGCGCGCGTGTTGTTGCGGGTAATGATGGGGCGCGACAATGGTGTGGCGGTTCGGCTAGCCGGTGCCGCGCGTCAGGCCGGGCCGCTGGCGGCGTATTTCTGGCATTCGTCGCGGCGCGGCGTGGCACGGGCAAGCGCGCATTATGCGCCGCTGATCCATGGCGCGACGCAGGCGCATCTTGATCTGGCCGATCTGGCTGGGGCGCGGGGGCAGTTTCACCAGAGCGGCTTTCGCTTACGCTTTAGCGATCGCGCGGTGTTCGATGCCGTGGTGCGTGACGCACAGCGCATGGCGCGCGCGCATGATTTGCCGATGAAAGTGCTGAGCGCCGAGGAGTTGGGCGCAGCAGAGCCGGGGTTGGCGGATTGCGGGATTGGCGGGATCGAATGGAGCGCGCCTTATACGGTTCAAAAGCCCAGCCTCTTGTTGCAGCAATATTTCGATTATTTCCAATCCATTGGCGGCAAATTGCTCTGCGGTGATGCGCTAAGCCTTGCGCCGCAAGGTCAGGGCTGGCGGTTTGAGAGCGATCAGGGCGCGATGACGGTGGGCGAGGTGGTGATCGCCACCGGAGCCAACAGTGCCGAGGTCGCACGCCGGCTGGGCGGGCGGGCGCCGATCATTGCGAAACGCGGCTATCACGCGGTGTTGACGGGCGGGCGCGGGCTGAATGCGCCGCTGGTGGATGAGGCGATGGGGCTTGTCTATGCGCCGCAGGGCAACCAGATCCGCGTGACCACAGGTGCCGAGATTGGCGGGCGTGCGGCGCAAGACATGCCACGACAGTTGCGGGTCGGGATCGCACAGGCGGCGCGTTTGTTTGACGCCGGGCGCGAGCCGTTAAGCGTTTGGAGCGGGGTGCGCCCGTGCATGCCCGATATGCTGCCGGTGATGGGCGCATCGGGGCGGCATCGCGGGCTGTGGTATAACTTTGGCCACGGGCATCAGGGGCTGACCTTGGGTCCGCTGGCGGGGCAAATGCTGGCGGGCGCGATCATGGGCGAGGGGGAAGCCCTTGATCACGCGCTCAGCCCGGAGCGGTTCAAGCTCTGACCGGGGCTCTGACCGGGGCAAGGCGGCGCTTCGCTGCGGCGCTCTCCCCCGCGCGGCAGGGATGCACGGCTTGGCATCCTGCGGGGTGCCTTAGAGGCTTTGCATCACCTCGGCGGCAATCTCGACCGAGCGCAGGCGTGCGGTGTGGTCGTGAATGGCGCTGGAGAGGATCACCTCGTCCGGTTGCAACCTGTCGATCAGCGCTTTCAGCTCGCTGCGCACGGTGTCGGGCGTGCCAACGGCGGCGATGCGCAGGGCGGAATTGGTGTTGGCCAGCACCTGTGGCGCGCCCAGCGTGGCAATCTCGGAGGTTGAGGCAAGCGCGGCGGGCAGGGGGCCGGGACGCCCGGAGCGCAGGTTGATAAACGCCTGAAGCTGCGAGGTGCGCAGGCGCTCGGCTTCGTTCTGATCATCGGCGGCAAAGACATTCGCGGCCAACATGAAGCGCGGCGCGTCGGTGATGCCGGGCCTGAAGCTGCGCCGGTAGGTCTCAAGCGCCTCTTCAAGGGCGTCAGGCGCGAAATGCGAGGCAAACGCGTATGGCAGGCCAAGATGCGCAGCCAGTTGCGCGCCAAACAGCGAGGAGCCGAGGATCCAGACCGGCACCTGTGTGCCGGCGCCGGGAATGGCGCTGACTTGCTGGCCGGGTTGCGCGGGGTTGAGATAGCCAATCACCTCAACCACATCGTTGGGAAAATCATTGTCAGACATCCGTCCGCGCCGGAGCGCATGGGCGGTGACCCCATCCGTGCCCGGCGCGCGGCCAAGCCCAAGGTCGATCCGGTCGCCATGCAGCGTTGCCAGCGTGCCGAATTGCTCGGCCACCACCAAAGGCGCGTGATTGGGCAGCATGATCCCGCCCGAGCCAACACGAATACGGCTGGTTGCCGCCGCGATATGGCCGATCAGAACCGCCGTGGCCGAGCTGGCGATGCCGGGCATGTTATGATGCTCGGCCAGCCAATACCGCGAATAGCCCCAGCTTTCGGCCTTCTGAGCAAGGTCGACCGACCGGCGCAGCGCCTCGGCTGCGTCATGGCCAGCGGGGATGGGGGCGAGATCGAGGATAGAATAGGGGGTGGTCATTGGCGTGTCTCCTTGCTCCCTTTAGCTAGGGTGCGGGCGCGTGAATGTCAGCCCCTGTTCCGCCGCGTAACAAGCTGTTCTTGAATTATTTTCTTTGGCATTGTAGGGAGCATGGGTTCGGGTTGGGGGCTTGGACAGGAGTGGCTAGGCACGATGCTCGACGATGGTGGCATAAGCTGGCTGGAATTTGACGGGCGTTGCGACGCTGCGGTTCTGGCGCAATTCATAGAAAACGGTGGAATTGGCGACAATCGCCTGCTCGCAATCCGTGGCGCGGTGCCAGAGGCCGATTGTGCTGCGCTTGAGGCGCAATTCAACGCGTTGATCGACGCGCGGGGCAGCAAGCGGGGCGAAGATGGTTTCGTGCGCACCCAACAGATCGGCGCGACGCAGTTTTCACACAATGGTGCGTCCTATATGCGCGAAGTGGCGGCGCAGATGGGCGATGTGCTTGACCTGTTTTCGATGCTGCCGTCGGAGCGCGTGGCCGGGCTTTTCCTTGATGATATGCTGGAGGCCGAGTTCGCCCGGCGCGGCAAGATATATCGCCGAGCCCAGCATGGCGGCGGCGTGGCGAATTTTGCCTCGACCCGCAAGTGGCTGAGAAACGGGGCCATGGCGCTGCATCCGCATGAGGATACGGCGCAATTGGCCAGCGCCGCCGAGGACGGTTTCGAGGTGGCGACGGGGCCGCATACGATTGCGGTGAACCTCTGCCTCGCCGACGATGAGGAGGGCAGCGAGACGATGCTGTGGAATTGCCGCCCCACGCCTGAGCAACGCCGCGACATGGGGTTGGAGGCGACGGGCTATCCATATCCGCGCGACTTTGCCGACCGTCATGCCAATATCCGGGTAAAGATCCGCCGTGGCGACCTTTACTTTATGAACGCGTCGTATTTGCACGGGGTGGCGAATTCGCCAACCAATGACCGGATCACCAGCGGTCGGTTCATAACCTGCGTCGGGGATAAGGTTTTGAGCTGGACGTGATTGGGGCGATATCCGGTGGGCAGCGCCCCGGACCGCAGTAATGCCGGAGGGGCAGTGCCCCGGACCGCAGTGAAGCCGGAGGGACAGCGCCCCGGACCGCAGTAAAGCCGGGGGGGCAGCCCCCCGGACCCCCCGGGATATTTTCAGTCAGATGAAGCAGTCGGGCGGTGCAGGGTGTGAAGCTCTATTGACCAAGGGCGAAAAGCGCATCATATCCGCAGGCATGACAGACCTTACTCATATCCGCAATTTCTCGATCGTGGCGCATATCGACCACGGGAAATCGACGCTGGCTGATCGCCTTATTCAGGAGACCGGAACCGTTCAGGACCGGGACATGAAAGAGCAGCTGCTTGACAGTATGGATATCGAGCGCGAGCGCGGTATTACCATCAAGGCGAACACCGTTCGCATTGATTATACCGCCGATGATGGCGAGGCTTATGTGCTGAACCTGATCGACACGCCGGGGCATGTTGATTTCGCCTATGAGGTGAGCCGGTCGATGCGCGCGGTTGAGGGGTCTTTGCTGGTTGTGGATCTGACCCAAGGGGTTGAGGCGCAAACGCTGGCCAATGTTTACCAAGCGATTGATGCGGATCATGAGATCGTGCCGGTTCTGAACAAGATCGACCTGCCGGCGAGCGATTGTGACCGCGTGGCCGAGCAGATCGAGGATGTGATCGGGATTGATGCGTCGGGCGCTATTCAGGTGAGCGCCAAGACCGGGCAGGGCATTCACGAAACGCTGGAAGCGATTGTGACGCATTTGCCCGCGCCCAAGGGCGATCGGGATGCGCCGCTCAAGGCGATGTTGGTGGATTCATGGTATGATGCCTATCTCGGCGTGATCGTGTTGGTGCGGATCATGGACGGGGTGATGAAGAAGGGCGAGCGGGTCAAGATGATGTCGAATGGCTCGATGCATTTGATCGACCGGATCGGTGTGTTTCGCCCGGAAATGCAGCTTGTGGATGAGCTTGGTCCCGGTGAGATCGGCTTTATCACCGCGCAGATCAAACAGGTGCGTGACACCCGCGTGGGCGACACGATCACCCATGAGAAGAAGGGGGCCGAGACGCCCTTGCCCGGTTTTAAACCGAGCCAGCCGGTGGTGTTTTGTGGCTTGTTCCCGGTGGATAGCGCCGAGTTTGAGGACCTGCGCGTGGCGATCGAGAAGCTCGCGCTGAATGATGCGTCGTTCTCTTCGGAGATGGAGACCTCGGCGGCGCTTGGCTTTGGGTTCCGCTGTGGCTTCCTCGGGCTTTTGCATCTTGAGGTGATCCGCGACCGGATCGAGCGGGAATATGACATTGACCTGATCACCACCGCGCCGTCGGTGATTTATCACATCTATCAAAAAGACGGCACCCATTTCGAGCTACACAACCCGGCGGATATGCCCGATCCGTCAACCATCGACCACCTTGAGGAACCGCGTATCAAGGCGACCATTCTGGTGCCGGATGACTACCTTGGCGATGTGCTCAAGCTCTGTCAGGACCGGCGGGGGATCCAGCTTGACCTGACCTATGCCGGGTCGCGGGCGATGGTGGTCTATGATCTGCCGCTCAACGAAGTGGTGTTCGACTTTTACGACCGGCTGAAATCGGTGACCAAAGGCTATGCGTCGTTCGACTATCAGATGATCGGCTATCGCGAGGATCATTTGGTCAAGATGTCGATTCTGGTGAATGACGAGCCTGTGGATGCGTTGAGCACGATGGTCCACCGCGACCGCGCCGAAATGCGCGGGCGGGCGATGGTTGAAAAGCTCAAAGACCTGATCCCGCGCCACATGTTCAAGATCCCGATTCAGGCGGCAATTGGCGGCAAGGTTATTGCGCGCGAGACACTGTCGGCGATGCGCAAGGACGTTACGGCCAAGTGTTATGGCGGGGACGCGACCCGGAAGAAGAAACTGCTGGAGAAGCAGAAGGCCGGTAAGAAGAAGATGCGCCAGTTCGGGAAGGTGGATATCCCGCAGGAGGCGTTTATTTCAGCCCTTAAAATGGACTCGTAGAGACCATTTGGGGGACGGTGGGAGAAAGAGATTGCCGCAGGCAATCGCGTGCCCACACCGGTGAGGGTTGGGGAAGATGATGGGGTTTACCACAGATAGCTGAGGTGTTCACTTGACTACAGTTTTACGAGTGGCGGCAACTATTTCGCTTTTTGCGAGTTTGTGCTGGTTGCTTTGGCCTGAGTCATTGGACCAGATTTTTAAAGAGCCAGAACCGATTTACGTTTTCTTCGGTGCTCTCTTCGCTTGGTTGATAATGGAAATCAAATCTGCTCATTTTGAATATTCATCAAAAAGAAAGCTGCCGGAAGCAGATTTAGAGATCCTCAAGCGTTTTGTCGTTTATCACCGTGGGGTGTTGCGGGAGCTCTTAATGGAACACGATCTAGGAGCGTATATCCAATATCGATATTATCAGGAAATTCATGGGATAAACCACGAGGTTGAAACAAAGGAAATCAGTTTCCACAACCCGGAGCTTGCTCGGAATTTCGCTGCGTTTGCTGTAAAGCTAAAGAAGTTTGGTCAGTTCCTCGCTCAAAACTCGACTCCTGATTTGACCGCCGGTGACCTCCATGTTCGATTGGACTACAAGCCCCGCGGCAAACTTCCATCTGTTGCCCAAGTTGGCAATGATCTTGCAAATGAAGCTTGGTCAGCCTTAGAGGTTTTCGTTTCTTCTGCGCTTGAAAAGTATGCGGACGCAAGAGCCGCATTACCCAATAGGCAGTTTTATCATGGCAAGGCCTACGAAGACCTCGAAGACCAAGGGTAGAGTGGTGAAAATCCACCTTTTCGTTCTGATTTCCTTAGGCGTCGGCTCCACACTCACCCAACACAGAGGGTAGCACCATCCAAAGCTGGATGCGCTAGGTCTGTCGGGGTTCATGCATCTCCTTAGGCCGTTGCCCCGAGAGCAAATTCTCAGCCAGCCAACCGCCACAGGCCACGGAACCTTCGCGCCGCGTCGCGCGTTTTACCAAAGTAAGCGAAAGGAGTTACGCCATGAAATATGGATGGAAACTGATTATCGCGCCGCTTTGGGTGCTTTGCGTGGCTGGGGCGGCGCTGGTCGCGTTTTTCGCGTTTGGCTGGTATAGCTGGATCGCCTTCGCGCTGGCCGGGGGGATTGGCCTTGCTGTCGGCATACCGGCGGGCGTCTGGACCACGCGCAAGCTGCGCCGGGACGACCCGCATTGGCGGGCGGGGCATCCTGTGACAGACAACCGCTGAGGCATCAGGTGAGGCATCAGGGCGCGACGCGCTCCTCCCATCCGCCGGCACGCTCGATCTGACCGCAGAGCGACATTAGCAGCGCATCCTCGCCAAAGGCGCACGCGAAATGGACGCCAACAGGCAGACCGTCAGCGCTCCAATGCAGGGGCAGAGAGGCGGCGGGCTGACCGGAGGCGTTATAGATCGCGGTGATCGGCGAATATTCGAACACACCGCCGGGACCGGAGCGGTAGGCGGCGAAATCGGTGTTGTCGGGGGGCAGGGCGCCAACCTTCAATGGCGGGCTGGCCAGCGTCGGCGAGAGGATCACGTCGCAGGCATCAAAGCACCCGGCCATGCGCCGCCCGAAGGCGTGGATTTCACCCAGAGCAGCGAGATAGTCGGGGCCGGTCAGGCCATGGGCATACTCACACGCGCCGAAGGTGACGCCATCGACCATATCGGGCGTCAGCTTGCGGTCTCCGATCTGTTTGGCGACGCGCCCGGCGGTGCCGCAGGCGACGATGCGGGTCCAGGCCTGCATCATGGCGGGCACGTCGATTTCGGGCTCGGGCGTCCAAGGCTCGACATGATGGCCGAGGCTTTCCAAGAGCTTGGCAGTTTTCTCGACCGCGGCAACGCATTCGGGGTGCAGCGGCGTGCCGGTAAAGGTGGTGGTGTGATAGCGCACGCGCAGGGGGGCGGGATCATGCGCCATCGCCTGGGCAAAGCTTTCGGCCATGGCGGGGGCGACATAGGGCGCGCCCTTGTCGGGGCCGGCGCAGGCATCGAGTAGGGTGGCGCTATCGCGCAGGGAGCGCGTCAGGAAACCGTCGATGGCCATGCTGCCCCAGCCTTCGCCGACAGCCGGACCAGAGGGCAGGCGCGCACGGGTCGGTTTGATGCCGACAAGGCCGCAGGACGCCGCGGGGATACGCACCGAGCCGCCCCCGTCCGAGCCATGCGCCGCCGGCACGATCCCCGCCGCCACCGCCGCGCCAGATCCGCCCGATGAACCGCCCGAGGTGTGATCGGTGTTCCACGGGTTGCGCGTGGGGCCGCCGTAGACGCCCGCTTCGGTCACCGGGCCGATGCCGAACTCGGGGCTGGTGGTGCGGGCAAATGTGTTCACCCCGGTGGCGCGGATGCGATCAAACATTGCGCTGTCATAGGTCCAGCGCATCCCCTCGCAGAGGCGCGAGCCGTTGTTGGTGGGAAAATCAATTGCTTCGCAGCCGAGGCCCTTGATCAGGAAAGGCACGCCGTGGAACGGCCCGGACGGCAGGCCATGCTTGGCCTTGCTTTCGGCAAGCTCTTGTTGAATATGCACAATCGCGTTGAGCCGAGGGTTCAAGGCGGCGGTCTTTTCCAATGCGATATCAAGGAGTTCGCGGGGCGTGACCTCTTTCTTGGCAACTAGTTCGGCAAGGCCTGTGGCATCGGTTTTGGTGTAAAAATCGCTCATTCTGCTGCATCCCCCGCATTGCTATTTTGGCGGCAGGTTAGGGGAATGCACGCAAAGGTAAAAGCCCGCTTTCGCCGCTTATCGGCGCGCAAGGGGGCGGAGTTGCTGGCCGGTCGCATCAAAATTCGCAGGGTCGAGCCAACGGGTAAACCGCTCCTTCTGAGCGGGCCAATCCCCATCAAGCAGCGCAAACCAAGCGGTGTCGCGGTTGCGCCCCTTATAGGACATATGCTGGCGGAAGGTGCCTTCGTATTCAAAGCCGAACCGCTCTGCCGCGCGGCGGGACGGGGCGTTGAGCGCGTCACATTTCCACTCGAACCGGCGATAGCCGAGATCGTCGAAAATATGCGACATCAGAAGGAAAATAGCCTCGGTGCTGGCGGGGCTGCGCTGAAGCTTGCGCGAAAAGTGGATGTTGCCAACCTCGATCACGCCAAACGCCGGGTCGATGCGCATCAGGCTGGCAAGGCCGAGCGCCGTGCCGTCGGGGTCGAACACCGTGTAAAACTGTGGGTCCGTGCCAAGACAGGCATTGCTCAGCCAATCGGCAAAGGCGTCTTGGCGTGTGAAGGGGCCATAGGGCAGATAGGTCCAGTCTTCGTTGTCGCTGGCGGCGACAAATGCCGCGAAAAGCGCCGGAGCATGGTCGATGCCTGTGGGCATCAACCGACAGGTGCGCCCGGAAAACGATCTGTGCGGCGGCAGCGGACGGGGCAGGGTGGTGGTGAGCGGCGCGCCGATGGGTTGGCTGAAGGTATTTTCGCTCATGAGGCCGTCTCCTTTACCTCGCGACAGCTTAGCGGTGCAGCGTCGCAGAGGCAAAAAAGAAAACGCCCGCGGGACACGGGCGTTTTGGCAAAGGTCGGATAAAGGCGGTTTGGTCTTATCGGGGCGCTTAGCGGCCCCAACTGCGGACCGGGCCGCAATCCATATGTGTGAAGTTGGAGCCGGAATAGCGCCCAACACCACCGGCACGACAGGAGCTCGCTGCGCGCGACACCTGACCCACCGAGCGTGAGGCGAGGCGCAGATCAGCGGCCTGACCCTTCATATGGAGGGAATTCTTGGCCACCCCACGCGAGCGTGACCGCAGCATCGCGTTGGTTTTCGGACTGCGATAACCCGAAAGCAGCATATAGGGTTCTTTTACATCGAGAAGGTTATGCGCGGCGGCCATGATATCAATCGTGCGCATGTCGATGTTTTTGGCGTCATTGGTGCGCCAGTCGCGCATGAACCAATTGATCTCTTTCACGGCATCCTTGATGTAGTTGCCTTCAAGCCAGTAGATCATGTCGATCTTCTCACCTGTGCGGGCCGAATACATCTTGAGGCGGCGGATATCGCCGCTTCCGCGCAGGAAACCTGCCGCATTTGCAAATGTTGGGGCTGCTGTGATCGTGGTCGCCGCGAATGCACCGAGAAGTGCACGCCGCGAAATGCTCGCCGAGCTGTGGTCTGTCATCTTAAAAAGCGCCGTCCCGTCGCTAGTCAATTACCTGTTTAACGCGATGTTACGCGTGTCCTGCCATCTCTTCCCCAGATGCAACACTTCTATGGCATGTTTCGATTCGCCAACCAAGCGTGAATCCGGTGAGGTTCTGTCTAGGGGGAAGTTTAGGCGGAAATTTGCTGAAAAAATGTGAATTTTCGGGTGTTGCATTTGGGCAAGTTGTTAAAAATGCATCAAATGGGTCTGGCATTCCCGACTTTCCAACTTGTGATTAGACAAGATATGGGGAGGTGCGCCAATACCGGTCCATATCCGGTAGCAATTACTGCGACTAAATTTTTCGGGGGTAACAAATGACCATGCTCAATATCAGGAGCGGACTGCCAATTTGGCTGATTGCGGGGATCGCGATGATCCTGTCGCTGGCGATTGCGCCAAGCGATGCACGTGCGCAAGTGACCGCATTCAAACAGGCCGTGGCCGAGGCTGCAGCCAAGGACAAAGACATCGCCGCCTTTTACAAGGCCAATGATTACAAAGGGATCTGGACCGGCGCGTTTGGCCGTGATGCCAGCCGTCGCAAAGCGCTGTTCAAGGCGATCGACCAAGCCCCCAACCACGGTCTGCCAACCGCGCGTTACAATCCCGAAGGTTTGATGGCGACATTGAAAGCGGCGAAATCGCCGCGTGCACGTGGCTTTGCCGAGGTCGAAATGACCAAGACGTTCCTGCGTCTGTCGCGCGATATGCAGACCGGCATGCTGACCCCGCGCAAGATCGACAGCGGCATCGTGCGCAAGGTGCCGTATCGCGACCGGGTCACCTATCTGACCAACTTTGTCAAAAGCAGCCCGAACGGGTTTTTCCGCGCCTTGGCGCCGAAAACCCCGGAATATGTCCGGCTGATGAAGGAAAAGATGCAGCTTGAGCGGCTGTTGGCCAAGGGCGGATGGGGCGCGGCTGTGCCGGCCAAATCGCTGAAACCCGGTCAATCCGGGGCTGCGGTTGTGGCGCTGCGCAATCGTTTGGCGCGGATGGGCTATCTTGGGCGCTCGTCGACGCAAAGCTATGACGCCAAAATCCAGGGCGCGGTGCTTGCCTTTCAACAGGATCACGGGCTGGCGGCCGATGGCGTTGCCGGTGCCGGCACGATCAAAGAGATCAACAAAGGCGCGGAAGAGCGGCTCAAGTCGGTGATCGTTGCGCTTGAGCGGGAACGCTGGGTCAACATGCCCCGCGGCAAGCGCCACGTGTTGGTGAACCTCACGGATTTCACCGCGCGGATCATCGACAATGGCAAGGTCACTTTTGAGACACGCTCGGTTATCGGGGCCACCAAAAGCGACCGTCGCAGCCCGGAGTTTTCGGATGTGATGGAATATATGGTGATCAACCCGACATGGAACGTGCCGCGTTCGATCGCCGTAAAAGAATACCTGCCGATGATGAAGCGCAACCGCAACGCCGCTGGGCATTTGCGTCTGGTTGACAGTCGCGGGCGCACGGTCAGCCGCAGTTCGATCAACTTTGCGGCCTACACCGCGCGCAACTTTCCTTTCAACATCAAACAGCCGCCAAGCCGCCGCAACGCGCTTGGGCTGGTGAAGTTCATGTTCCCGAACAAATACAACATCTATCTGCACGACACGCCGTCCAAGAGCCTGTTTGGCCGCGAATCCCGTGCCTTTAGCCATGGGTGTATCAGGCTGCACAAACCGTTTGATTTTGCCTATGCGTTGCTTGCCAAACAGAGCAAGAACCCCGAGGCAGAGTTCAAACGTCACCTGAACACAGGGCGCGAGTCGGTTGTGAAGCTGGAGCAGCATGTGCCGGTTCACCTGATCTATCGCACGGCGTTTACACAAGCCAAGGGGCGCACCCAGTTTCGCCGCGATGTCTATGGCCGCGATGCCAAGATCTGGAACGCGCTGAACAAGGCAGGGGTGGCGCTGCGCGCGGTTCGCGGTTAATCCTTTTCCCGAAACGGAGCGGGCGCGACCCGCGACCAACGGGGTAAAAGCATGAGCCATACGATTGAAGAAATTGCCAAGGCGCTCGGGGCGAAAGCTCTGGGCGCCTTGGACGTTGAGATCACCGGAGCGGCGGAACCTGCGGATGCCGGGCCGGGTGATCTTGCCCTTGCGATGAACGAGAAATACGCCGATGGGCTGGCCCAAGGGCAGGCACGCGCCGCGCTCTTGTGGGAGGGGGCGGATTACGCCGCTCTTGGCCTTGAGGCGGCGATCATCCCGACGCGGCCCCGCTATGCCATGGCCGGGCTGACTGTGGCGCTCGACAAGGGGCATGGCTATACCGCTGGCATTCACCCCTCGGCAATTATTGGCGAAGGGGCCACGCTGGGCAAGGATGTCTCTGTGGGCGCCAATGCGGTGATCGCTGCGGGCGTGACAATCGGCGAGGGGTCGGTGATCGGGCCGCAAACCTATGTCGGGATCGACAGCGAGATCGGCGCAGGCGCAACGCTGCATGTCGGCGCCCGGATCGGGCCACGCGTCAGGATTGGCGCGCGTTTTATCGGGCACCCCGGCTGTACCATCGGCATGGACGGGTTTTCCTTTGTCACGCCCGAGGTCAATGCCGTCGAGAAGGGCCGTGCCTCGCTGGGCGAAGACACAAGCGCTGCGGCGCAATCTTGGACCCGGATCAGCAGCCTTGGCGCTGTGGTGATCGGCGATGATGTCGAGATCGGCTGCAACACCTGTGTCGATGCCGGAACGATCCGACCGACGCGCATCGGCAATGGTGTGAAACTCGATAACCTTTGCCATATCGCGCATAACGTGGTGATCGGTAACGATTGCCTGTTTGCCGGAATGGTCGGCATTGCGGGCTCGTCCACCATTGGCAATAACGTGGTGATGGGGGGGCAGGTCGGCGTGACCGACAACACCACCGTGGGCGATGGCGTGGTCTGTGGAGGCGCGGCTGTGGTCCTGAGCAAAGTCCCCGCCGGACGCATGGTGCTGGGCTATCCTGCGGTCAAGCTGGACTTGCATGTCGATATGTATAAGGCGCAACGCCGCTTGCCCCGGATGATGGACGAGTTTGCCGAAATGAAAACCCGCCTTGCCGCGTTGGAAGCGCAGATCAAGGGCGACTAGCCCGCGCATTGCGTCACGTAATTGTCGCAAATCCCTTGTTCCGATTTGCGTCATAAGTGCTTACATCACCGGCAGGATTAACTCTGAAAGGGTCTTTAACATGACGATCAGGGACAAGGTCATCGCAATTATAGCCGAACAGGCGGTGCTTGAGCCGTCTGATGTGTCTGATGACAGCACGCTCGAAAGCCTTGGGATCGACAGCCTCGGCTTGGTTGAATCGATCTTTGCCATCGAAGAGGCGTTCGATGTGACAGTGCCGTTCAATGCCAATGAACCAGAGGCGAGCGATTTTGACATCTCCTCGGTGTCGAGCATCGTCAAGGGGATCGAGACGCTGATCGCCGAGCAGAAGGGCTGAGCCGATGGTACGCCGTGTCGTCATCACCGGGGCGGGTACGATCAACGCGCTTGGCCACAATGTGCCCGACACGCTTGAGGCCATGCGCGAAGGGCGCTGTGGGATCGGGCCGATTGATATTCCCGATGTCGAGCGGTTGAGCGTTCAGATCGGCGGACAGGTCAAAGGCTTTGAAACCGAAGGCCTGTTCAACCGCCAGCAAATGGCGCTTTATGATCGCTTCACGCAGTTCACGCTGGTCGCCGCGCGCGAGGCGATTGCGCAATCGGGCCTCGATTTCCACGGGCTTCTGGCGGCGAAATCCGGCGTGGTGCTGGGCAATTCCGGCGGCGGGATGACGACGCTGGATGAGAATTACCGCTCGGTCTATGAAGAGGGCAAGAACCGGGTGCACCCCTTTGTTGTGCCCAAGCTGATGAACAACGCCGCCGCCAGCCACGTCAGCATGGAGTTCAACCTCAAAGGCCCAAGCTTTACCGTTGCCTCGGCCTGTGCCAGCTCGAACCACGCGATGGCGCAGGCGTTCCAGATGGTCAAAAGCGGCATGGCCCCGGTGATGATCACCGGCGGCTCGGAATCGATGCTGTGCTTTGGCGGGGTCAAGGCGTGGGAAGGCTTGCGCGTTATGTCAAAAGACGCCTGCCGCCCGTTCAGCGCCAACCGCAACGGCATGGTGCAGGGCGAAGGCGCGGGGATTTTCGTGTTCGAGGATTACAAACACGCCAAGAAACGCGGCGCCGATATTCTGGCCGAGGTGGCGGGCTTTGCCATGTCATCGGATGCGGCGGATATTGTCATGCCCTCAAAACAGGGCGCATCCCGCGCGATCTCTGGGGCGTTGAAAAACGCCAAGATGAAGCGCGATGATATCTGCTATATCAACGCCCATGGGACCGGCACCGCCGCCAATGACAAGACCGAATGCGCCGCCGTGGCGGATGTGTTCGGGCCTCATGCTGACCACCTGATGATCTCGTCGACCAAGTCGATGCACGGCCATCTGATCGGCGGCACGGGGGCGGTAGAGTTGCTGGCTTGTATCATGGCGCTGCGTGACGGGGTGATCGCGCCGACCATTGGCTATCAGGAACCTGACCCGGAATGCGCGCTGGACGTGGTGCCCAATGTCGCGCGCGAGGCCAAGGTCGAGGCGGCGCTTTCCAACGCCTTTGCCTTTGGCGGGCTGAACGCGGTTCTGGCGCTCAGGAAGGTCTGAGGCGGGGCGCTTCAAACGGACAGGTCCGGCCCCCTGCGATGGGGGGACCGGACGCGCGTTTTCTCTCTTAGGCGGCTTTTGCCTGCGCGAGACGCTCGGAAAGCGCGCCCAGCAGTTTGCCCAGTTCGTCGCGCGCGGTCTCGTCGCTCAGCGCGCCCTGCTCGGCGTCAAACGCCTCGAAGAAATTCGGCACACTCAGCGCCCCCAGAACATCGGCGCCAAAGAAACCGGCAGAGGCCTTGGCCGCAGCGAGCACACTGCCTGCACCGCCCGGACCGGGCGAGGTGGCGAGATAGAGCGCCGGTTTGTTCTGGTAGACTTCCTTGCCCAGACGCGAGGCCCAGTCGAACAGGTTTTTATACGCGGCGGGGTAATGGCCGTTGTGTTCGGCGTAAGAGATCACCAGCGCATCGGCGGTGGCCAGACGGTCGCGGAAATCCTGTGCCAGCTGCGGCACACCATCGGCGGCCTCGCGGTCGGAGGAATAGAGCGGCATCTCGTAATCGTTGATATCAAGGATGTCGATTTCGGCGTCGGGGGCGAACTCGGCTTGGAAACGCTCGGCGGCGTGACGGGCCAGTTTGGCGTTGACCGAAGTGCTTGAATTGCTGGCGGCAAAGGCGATGAGTTTCATGGTGTCTTATCCTAGTTGCTGTGGTGCTGTGTCGGAAAACAGCGCGGAACGTGTGTCTATCCCCCGTCATATGGGGGGTGCGCCGTCGTAGAAAAGACCCCAAAACCCAGCATGCCCTGTGCAATTTTGCACATTTGGCATTGCAGGCAGAAAACACCGCCCCGAAAGAGGCGAGAGCCAAAAGAAAAGACCGCCCCGGATGGAGCGGTCTTGATCTTTTTCACAGGCCCGAACAGGCGTTTATCAGTTCTTGATCACGCTTGTGGCGTTATAACCCGCGGTGAAGCCTTTGAGCGACATCTTGAGCTGAACCTTTTGGTCCGGTGCCGGGGCGGGAACCAAAGTTACCGTCGCAGCCGCGCCTTTTTTGAAGCCGGCGATGTCCTGTGCGGTAAAGCCGATACGGGCATAGCAGCCCACGGGCGAGCAGAACGAGAACGGGTAACGCTTGCCCTTGCCACCATCAATCGCAACGGTCAGCTGTGCGGTGAGCAGGGTTTCAAGCGGCACAGTGACCGTTGCACCGGCGACGGCCTGACCACCCGAAGGCAGGCGGAAAATTGCGACTTCGGCCACATCGGTGCCCTGTTCGTCTTTCAACAGTTGATAAAGCTGGCAAGGCTCATCGCCTTCTTCAACCGGGAAGCATTGCAGCTTCCAGTCGCCGTGCTCTTCCTTGACATAAGGCTGTGCAATTTTCGGGCCTTCGGTGGTCCCGAGGTTCAGATCCGAGCCGGGGGCCGGTTCTTTTTTGTCGCCTGCTCCAGCAGCGGCAGCGCCACCTTCGGCTGGCTTGGGTGTGGTGTCCTGAGCGATGGCAGTTTGCGACAAAGCAAGCAGCGCGATCACTGGCAAAGTGGTAAGAAGTCTGGGCATAAGCTGTTCCCGTCCTTGAAATATTGAAAGCTCTCGGGCGGATTTAGCACGGGTTGTTGGGCATGTCAGCGCAAAACCGTGAGAAACCTGACCAGATAGAGCGGATTTTTGCTGGCACAGGGGCTGGCGGGTGAGGCCGGGAGCAGACAAAGAAAAAGAGACCCGAAGGTCTCTTTTCCCTGTTTATAGCTCCCCGTCGGACTGGCCGACTTATTCATTGATTGAACGCTATGATTTTTGAACTGATGCGTCAACACGGTAATTTGAACAATCTGTTCGCGCAAACATTCGCGTTCGCCACGCCGGTTCTGCCGCTTGCACGCAATTGGGCCGAATTGAACGGGACAGGCGGGGCGCGCATAAAGGCAAGCAGAGAGCCAATCAAACCGACCAGAAAAAAGCGCCGCGCCCGAAGGCGCGGCCAGTCTGACAGGGAGGAAGTGACCCGTATCGCCAAGAGGACACGAGGCGCCGGGTCAAGAATAAGACTGGCAGTAATAGGTTAAGGATGTATTTTCATCGCAAGGAATAATGCAAATCAGGAGGCAACCCTTTGGAAGATGCGGTTTTTATCGGTGGCGGCGGGCAGGATTACGGCACCAAACAGGGGCTGAGCCTGAAATATGCCAACCGCCACGGGCTTGTGGCCGGGGCAACGGGCACGGGCAAGACCGTCACGCTGCAAATTCTGGCCGAGGGGTTTTCCGCCGCCGGGGTGCCGGTGTTCCTCTCGGATGTGAAGGGCGACCTTTCGGGGCTGTGCAAACCCGGCTCGGAGAGCTTCAAGCTGCACGAGGCATTCAGCAGCCGCGCCGAAAAGATCGGGTTTGACGACTATAGTTATACCGGGTTTCCGGTCACCTTCTGGGATCTGCTGGGAGAGCAGGGCCACCCGGTGCGCACCACAGTGGCCGAGATGGGACCGCTCCTTTTGAGCCGCTTGATGGAGCTGTCCGAGGCGCAGGAGGGGATTTTGAACATCGCCTTCCGCCTGTCGGATGAAGAAGGCCTGCCGCTGCTTGATCTCAAGGATTTGCAGGCGTTGCTTGTCTGGGTCGGGGAAAACCGGGCCGAGCTGTCTCTGCGGTATGGCAATGTGTCGGTGCAATCCATCGGCGCTATTCAACGCCGCTTGCTGGTGTTGGAAAATCAGGGCGGTGCCAAGCTGTTCGGGGAACCGGCGCTCGACCTCAAGGACATCATGATGACCGATGCAGAGGGGCGCGGGCGCATCAATATTCTGGCAGCGGACAAGCTGATGGGCAGCCCACGGCTTTATGCGACCTTCCTGCTGTGGCTGTTGTCCGAATTGTTCGAGGAACTGCCCGAGGTGGGTGACCCCGACAAACCCAAGCTGGTGTTTTTCTTTGACGAGGCACATTTGCTGTTTGACGACGCGCCCAAGCCGCTTGTCGACAAGGTGGAGCAGGTGGCGCGCCTGATCCGCTCCAAGGGGGTTGGCGTCTATTTCATCACCCAGAACCCTGCGGATGTCCCCGAAGACATTCTGGGCCAGCTTGGCAACCGGGTTCAACACGCGCTGCGTGCCTTCACGGCGCGGGATCGCAAAGAATTACGCCTCGCCGCTGAAACTTATCGCGAGAACCCGGCGTTTGATATTGAGGAAGCCATTCGTGAGGTCGGCGTGGGCGAGGCCGTGACATCAATGTTGGAGAAGAAAGGCGTGCCCGGCGTGGCCGAACGCACGCTGATCCGACCGCCATCGTCGCAACTGGGTCCGATCGAACCGGGCGAGCGGGCGGCAATGATCAACGCCTCACCGATTGCCGGCAAATACGAGGAGTTGCTCGATCGCAAGTCGGCCTATGAGATCCTTGCCAAACGGGCGGCGGATGCGGCCAAGGCCGCGGAACAGGCCGAAGCCAAGGAAGAAGAGATGGAGATGGCCGAGCGCGAATATAACGCCGGGCGGCGGTATTCCGGAAGCAGGGTGGGGCGCTCGACCAGTAAGAGCAAGACCACGCGGCGCGCCCGCAAAGACGAGAGCTTCGGCGAGGCGCTGACCCGCAATGTGATGAAGGAACTGACCGGCACCACGGGTCGACGCATCGTGCGCGGTCTGTTTGGCGGCTTGTTCAAGGGACGATAGCCGAAAGCGGCGCGAAAGGGGCGGCACAGACCACATGTCATGGATTGACCTTCTCTATGCGGCGATTGTCGCCGTGTTGGTGCTTGCCTCGGTTCTGCCAGAGCTGCGCAACACCTCTTGGGTGATCCGCATGGCCGACATCCCGCGGCTTCAGATCATGGCGCTGATCGTGGGTGTCGCTCTGTTGGGGCTGGTGCTGCCAAACCCGCCTTACCTGCTTTGGCTCATCATGGCGGGGACCTTGGTGCTGCATGGCGCGAAAATCCTGCCCTTTACGCCGCTCGGGCGGACCGAAATCACGCTGGCGCCGGAGGCGCCGGACCAGATCAAGGTGCTGGTGTCCAATGTGCTGCTTGAGAACGAGGATCACGGCGCGCTGGCCGATCTGATCACCCGCGAAGACCCGGACATCGTTTTCCTGATGGAGATTGATGCGACATGGGCCGGGGCGATGGAGCCGGTGTTAAAGAAATACCCGACGCGCGTGTCTCTTCCCAAGGACAATTACTATGGGCTGAGCTTTGCCACGCGGCTTGATACGGTCAAGGCCGAGGCGGTGTATCTTGCCGATGACGATACGCCGTCGCTTCTGGCGCGGATGACGTCCCCCTGCGGGCGGGAGTTTTGTTTTGTCGGCCTGCACCCGCGTCCGCCGTTGCCCGGAACCGACACCGATGAGCGCGACGCGCAGATCATCTATTCCGCGCGTTTCGCACGCGAAGAAAACGGGCCGGTCGTGTCGGCGGGGATTTCAACGCTGCCGCTTGGGGGCGCACCTCGCAGCGGTTCAAATACATCGGTGAATACCTTGATCCGCGGCGCGGGCGCGGTCTGTTTGCCAGCTTCGATGCGCGCAGCCGCTTGCTGCGCTGTCCGATTGATCAGCTTTACGTGACAGAGGAAATTGCCGTTGCGGATTTCCGGCGCGGGCCGTTCATTGGCTCGGATCACTTTCCCTTGTTGGCGCGGCTCTCGCTTGATCCACAAAGCGCCAAACGCGGCAACCGTTTGGTCAACCCGCTGGCCGAAGAAATGCGCGAGCAGCTCTCTGACACTGTGGCGGAATATGCCAAAGGGTTGGAGAAACGGGTCAAGCCCGGCGATAGCGAGTAGTAAGCGATAGAGAGAAAGGGCAGGGGCCGCACAGAAGGTCCGTGCAGCCCAGAATGCCTATTTTTCGGGGATCAACCCGCGCGGGCTGAACCGTAGCACCAGCAACAGCACAAGCCCCATGGTCAGCAGCCGCATATGCGCCACACTGTCCAGAAGGTGCAGCTTGAGCGGGCTGTCATCGGCCATACCGGCGGTGATCACATCCATCATTACGGCGCCCATCGGCTCGACCTGAATCCACAGGAACCAGATCAGGAACCCGCCCAGAACCGCGCCAAGGTTGTTGCCCGATCCGCCAACAATCACCATCACCCAGACCAGAAAGGTAAAGCGCAGCGGCTGATAGCTGGTCGGGGTCAATTGCCCGTCCAGCGTGGTCATCATCGCCCCGGCAATGCCGCAAACGGCGCTGCCAAGGATGAAGACCTGCAAGTGGCGTGCGGTCACGTCCTTGCCCATGGCTTCGGCGGCGACTTCGTTGTCGCGAATGGCGCGCATCATCCGGCCCCACGGGCTTTTCAGCGCCTTTTGCGCCATCCAGAACAGGATCAGCAGCACCACGAGGAACAGAATTCCATAGAGCAGTTTGACATAGAGGGTCGAGGCGGTGACCGGATCAATGCCAAAGCCTTCGGCGCGGGAAATGAAGCCGGGGCCCTGTTGCAGGTCGATCTCGTAAGGGACCGGACGCGGGATGCCTGAGACATTCTTGACGCCGCGCGCCAGCCAGTCCTCGTTCTTCATCACGGCAATGATGATCTCGGCAATCCCCAGCGTCGCAATGGCGAGGTAATCCGAGCGTAGCCCCAGCGCTGTCTTGCCGATGATCCACGCAGCCCCCGCCGCCAGAAGCCCGCCCACAGGCCAAGCCACCAAGACCGGCAGGCCCAGCCCGCCGAGATAGCCTGTGCTGGCCGGGTTAACGGATTCGACCGCATCGACACCGCCGTCAAACACATAGCGGAACAGGAAGAACCCGCCGATCAGCAGAGCCAGCATGACAAGGGTGCGCATCTTGCCCGCAGGCAGTTTGACATAGGCAATGGCCGCCGCGATCACCGTGCCCGCCCCAAGCGCAAGCCCGGCCAGAACCCGCCCGCCGCCAGCGCTCCACGCTTCGGGGACCGGGTCCATCGACACAAGCACCGCCGCCAGACCGCCCAGCGCAACAAAGCCCATGACGCCGACATTGAATAGCCCGGCAAAGCCCCATTGCAGGTTCACGCCCAGCGCAAGAATGGCCGAAACCAGCCCCATGTTGAGCAGCAAAAGCGCCGTGTTCCACGATTGGGTGAAACCCGAAAACAGGATCATCGCGCCGACCAGCGCAAAGAGAAGCGTATTCTTGAGGGTGTCCGTCATACCGACTGTCCTTTGAAAAGGCCCGTGGGCTTGAAGAGCAGCACGACCAGCAGGATCACAAAGCTGACCGCGAATTTATAATCGGTGGAAAGAAGCTGAACCAAGCCATCCGGCTCTAGGTTTTCAGGAAGCGCATAGCCGAGCACTTTTTTCCACGCGTAGGTGATGGTGACTTCGGAAAAGGCGATGACAAAGCCCCCCGCAATCGCCCCCAGAGGGTTGCCAAGGCCGCCCACGATGGCGCTGGCAAAGATCGGCAACAACAGCTGGAAGTAGATGAAGGGTTTGAACGTCTTGTCGAGCCCATAAAGCACGCCCGCAATGGTCGCCAGCCCGGCCACGATCATCCACGTATACATCACCACCCGCTCGGGGTTGATGCCCGACAGCAGCGCCAGATCCTCGTTATCGGAATAGGCGCGCATGGATTTGCCGGTGCGGGTTTTGTTCAGGAACCAGAATAGCACCGCCACCACGATGATCGCGGTGATCACGGTGATCCCTTGGGTGGTTCTAATCGCCAGCCCCTCGCTCATCCCGGTCATTCGCTTGAATTCGCGCACCGAAATGATGAACCGTTCGCCATCCGCGAATTTCTGGTCATTCGGGCCGATGATAAAGCGCACCAGCCCGTTCATGATGAACATAACGCCCATCGACACGATGACCAAAATCACCGGCTTGGCCTTTTGCACGCGATAGAAGTGATACACCACCCGGTCGGTCGTCAGCAAAAGCGCGATACAGCCAAGGATGCCAAAAGGCAGCGCCAACAAAGCGGTGGGCAGCGGGCCAAAGCTTATCCCCATCGACTGGAACCACCAGGTGATCAGCACTGTCACCATCGCGCCGAACGCCATCGTGTCGCCATGGGCAAAGTTGGAAAACCGCAGGATGCCGTAAATCAGCGTCACACCCAAAGCGCCCAGCGCAAGCTGGCTGCCATAGGTGATCGCCGGGATCAGCACGAAATTGGAAAGCGCCACGAAGGCGTTCAGAAGCTCCATCAGCAACCTCTCATTGGTGGGGTGGGGCGTGTGTTAACGGGGCAGGGCGCATAAGGGCGAAACATCAGAACGCCCCCTTGCAACGGCCAAGATAGGTGCTGGCCTCTGGCCCGGCATTGGCGTGGCTGGTAAAGCGCGCCGTCTCGGGGGTGAGTGACAAAAGATACTCTGCACCAAGGCCGGTGGCGAACATAGTGATCAGCGCGTCGGTCTGTTTCACCGCAACAATGGTGACAAGGCCGGAATGGGTGTCGATCACCTTGGCCTCGATATCAACGTCGATCTCAAGCGCGGATTGGGTGCAGTCATTGGCTTCGGAACACAGGCGCGAGAACGTGCAAGGAAAACCCGCAGCTTGCGTGGCCATCCCAAGCGCAAGGGCGACGACCCCGGCGATATTTGCGCCTCTTACCCTCATCCGCCGAGGAAGCTCGCCCGGACTTCCGGGTCAGCCAAGAGTTCCTTGCCGGTGCCGGTGTGGCCATTGGCCCCCTGCACAAGCACATAGCCGCGATCGGCAATCTCAAGCGCCTGACGGGCGTTTTGTTCAACCATCAGAACGGGCAGGCCGGTGCGGGCCACCTCGATGATGCGATCAAACAGCTCGTCCATCACAATCGGGCTAACCCCGGCGGTTGGCTCATCCAGCATCAACACCTTGGGCTGGGTCATCAAGGCGCGGCCCACGGCAACTTGCTGACGCTGACCGCCTGACAATTCGCCCGCAGGCTGGTTGCGCTTGTCCTTGAGGATTGGGAACAGGTCATAGACCTGCGCCATCGTGGCCGAGAAATCATCGGTGCGGATGAACGCGCCCATCTCTAGGTTTTCCTCGACCGTGAGCGAGGTGAAGATGTTCGAGGTTTGCGGAACAAACCCCATGCCCTTGCCAACCCGGTCTTGCGGTGAAAGCGCGGAGATATCTTCGCCATCCAGCAACACGCGCCCCTGACGCAGGTCGAGCATTCCAAACACCGCTTTCATCGCCGTTGATTTGCCCGCGCCATTGGGGCCGACAATCACAGCGATCTCGCCGGGGTTCACTGCGATGGTGCAATCATGCAGGATGTCCGGCCCGGCCTTGCCATAGCCGCCGGTCATGCTTTCACCGATCAGGAAAGGGTTTTCGCCAGTTGCTTTGCTCACCTTGCCGCTTTTCTTGTGCGGAATTTGCCCAACGCCTTTGGGATTGGCGATGCTGGCGTCCTTGTTGCCGCGCGTGTCTTGATAGGGGTTGCTCATTGGGTCTCCTCTTCGTTGGAGAAGCGCAGGGCGCGGATCATGCCCCGACCTGTTCCTTGTTCTTCAATCCAGTGCCGAGATACGCCTCGATCACATGTTCGTTGGCCTTGATCTCGGCCAATGTCCCCTCGGCCAGAACTTTGCCCTCGGCCATGCAGATCACCGGATCACAGAGCTTTTCGATGAAATCCATGTCATGCTCGATCACAACAAACGTATAGTTGCGCTCTTTGTTGAGCCGGATGATCGCGTCGCCGATGGTATAGAGCAGGGTGCGGTTCACCCCGGCGCCAACCTCGTCAAGAAAGACGATCTTGGCATCCACCATCATGGTGCGCCCCAGTTCGAGCAGCTTTTTCTGACCACCGGAAATCTGCCCGGCTTTCTGCTCGGCCAGATGCTCGACAGTCAGGAACTCCAGCACCTCGTCGGCCTTGGCTCTGAGGGCGCGTTCTTCATCGGCGATCCGCTTACGTCCGAACCATGTGTTCCACAGGGTCTCGCCGGTTTGCCCGCCCGGAACCATCATCAGGTTCTCGCGGCAGGTCATCGAGCTGAATTCATGCGCGATCTGAAACGTGCGCAACAGCCCCTTGTGAAAGAGCGTATGCGGCGGCAGGCCGGTGATGTCCTCACCATTCATCGTGACACGGCCAGAGGTTGGTTGAAGAACCCCGGCGATCACATTGAAAAGAGTGGTTTTTCCGGCGCCATTCGGGCCGATCAGCCCGGTGATAGAGCCTTCGGCGATCTCAAGCGTAGCGCCATCAACGGCGTGAAAACCGCCGAAATGTTTGTGCACGTCTTCGACGCGGATCATGCACTTTCCCCCTGTTAGCTGCGCTTTTTGATGCGCTTATATATGGCTGCTAAGCGGCCCGGTTCGTGCCGGGCCGCTCGCGTTGTCGTAGGGCGTGTTACCGGCTTAGCGGTATTTGGCCGTGGTGATTTTGCCGTCCTTAAAGACGATCTCGCGGTAGTTGCCCGCCGATTCACCGGGGCCAATCAGCTCAACCGCCGAGGCACCGACATAATCAATGTCTTTGCCTGCCGCGATCAGCTCAAGCGCCTTGGCCAGCTCACCGGGATAAATCTTCTCGCCGGGCGCGTTGGCCACGTCCATCACCTTGTCTTTATAGACCTGCGGATCGGTCGACCCGGCGGCCTGCATCGCCAGCATGATCAAAGCAGCAGCGTCATAGCTTTCTGGCGAAAACGCACCTGTCGGGTCAAATTTGTCACCCGCCAGCTCGGCGTATTTGGCAACGCCCGGGCTGTCTGTGCCGGGGTGCTGGCCGGTGGAACCGTCGATTTCGCCACCAAAGTTCTCTTCCAGCTTGGAACCGATCATCCCGTCAGGGAAGTGGAACGTGTCAAACGCACCCGAATCAAGTGCGGCGCGCACGATGCCCGAACCGCCCTGATCGACGTAACCGGCAACCACCAGACGCTGACCACCAGCGGCGGCCAATGCGCCGACTTCTGCGGAATAGTCGGCTTTGCCGTCTTCATGCGCAGCCACGATGGTGATTTTGCCACCCGCCGCCTCGTAGGACGCTTGGAACGCATCGGCAAGACCCTTGCCATAGTCGTTGTTGGTATAGGTGACCGCGACTTCCTTGATGCCTTGGTCCATCAGAATGTCGGACATGACCTGACCCTGACGCGCATCCGACGGGGCGGTGCGGAAGAACAGACCCTTGTCTTCGGTTGTCGACAGACCGGGCGACGTGGCGGAGGGCGAGATCATCACAACGCCGTTTGCCACGGCCACGTTGGTCAGGATCGCGCCGGTCACGCCCGAGCAATCCGCGCCCATGATGCCTTTGATGCCGTCCGAGGTGATCAGACGTTCGGCTGCGGCTGTTGCTGCTGCGCTGTCGATACAGGTCAGATCCGCGCGCACTGGCACAACGGTCGACCCATCCAGAAGCTTGCCGCTGTCCGACACTTCTTTCATCGCCAGTTCGGCACCGTCGCCCATCGCCGGGGTGATCGATTCAATCGGCCCGGTAAACCCGAGGATAATGCCAAGTTTGATCTCCTCGGCATATGCCGAGCCAGCCATCAACGCGGTCATTGCCGTCGCCATAAGTAGTTTTTTCATGTTTTTCTCCCTAATTGGAACAGTAGGTCCGCTACGGACCCTAAGCAGCTTATTTAAAAAAGGGAAGTGGTCAGACACAAGGAACTGGCGAATTCGTGATTGGGCAAAGGTTTCCTTTCGCTCTCAATGGCATAGGCTGATGCGGATCGGGCGTTGCGCGTGGTGATTTCGCGCGCCAATCAAGGGAGAGAGATCATGAAACGACAAATCCTGACGGCTCTTGTGGTCTGGCTGGGCCTTGGCGGCGCGGCGCTGGCGGACCTCGCGGGCCTGAACGCTGGGCGTGCAGAACAGGTCGCAGACGGATTTCGCGTTCCGTGGTCGCTCGGCTTCCTGCCGGAGGGTGATCTCTTGGTTACAGAACGCGGCGGGCGGCTCTGGCGGGTTGAGACGAACGGGAAGCGTAGCCGAATCAAAGGCGTGCCAAAAGTGGCCGCACGCGGGCAGGGCGGGCTGTTTGATGTGGTGGTGGCGCGTGATTTCGCCCGCACCGGCGAAGTCTTTCTCTCCTATGCCAAACCGCAAGGCGCGGGCGAAGGCACCGCTCTGGCTGTGGCGCGGCTCGTGGGCACCCGGCTTGAAAACCTGCGGGTGATCTTTGAGATGGCCAAGGGCAGCTCGGGTGGGCGGCACTTCGGCGGTCGCATTGTCGAGGCGCGCGATGGTACGCTGTTTCTCACCATTGGTGAGCGTGGCGATAGATCCGCAGCACAGGGACCTGAGCCGTCACAACGGCTCGGTCATCCATGTTGCGCGGGATGGCTCGATCCCGGCGGCCAACCCGTTTCGCACCACCCAAGGGGCGCTGCGCGAAATCTGGTCTTATGGTCATCGCAACCCGCAAGGCGCGGCTTTGGACGGGGCGGGGCGGCTTTGGGTCAATGAACATGGCGCCAAGGGCGGCGACGAGGTGAACCGCGTCAAACGCGGCGCCAACTACGGCTGGCCGGTGATTTCCTATGGCCGGCATTATTCCGGCGGCAAGATCGGCGAAGGCACGGCCAAACCCGGCATGGAGCAACCGGCATTCTATTGGGACCCGTCGATTGCGCCCTCTGGATTCGCGATCCACTCGGGCAAAGGTTGGCCCGCGCTCAAAGGGCACTTTTTGATCGGATCGCTCAAATACGACCATATCGCCGTGCTGTCACCCGGCGCCAAAGCCCAAGTCGCGACAGTGCAATCAAGCGCCACAAAACGGGTGCGCGACATCCGCGAAGGGCCGGATGGCGCGGTCTGGTTCCTGTCCGAAGGGCAGGGCGCGGTCTATCGCATCCCGCCGCCCTAAGCCGCAGGAGCGCGTCACACGGATCGGGCGATCAGCCTAGATCGACAGCCGCGTGGCGTGGCTGCCGCGTTCGCGATAGGGGGTGGTGTCATAATGCGCCCGGTAGCATTTGGAAAAATGCGACGGCGAGGCGAAACCACAGGCCAGCGCCACGTTGATCACGCTCATATCCGTTTGCATCAACAGGTTGCGCGCCTTTTGCAGGCGCAACTCCATGTAATACCGCTTGGGCGAGCGGTTGAGATAGCGGCGGAACAGCCGCTCAAGCTGGCGCGTGGACATGCCCACCTCTTTGGCGAGGATCGACGGGCTGATCGGCTCTTCGATGTTGGCTTCCATCATCTGAATGACCTGGCTCAGCTTGGGGTGGCGCACCCCGATCCGCGTCGGCACCGACAGGCGCTGTGTGTCCTGATCCGTGCGAATCGACGAATAAATCAACTGATCCGCGACCGCATTGGCCAATTGCTCGCCATGGTCATTGGCAATGATCTTGAGCATCAGATCCACCGAAGAGGTGCCCCCCGCCGTTGTCATCCGGTTGCCGTCAATCACGAACACCGATTTGGTCAACTCGATCTCGTCGAACTCCTCGACAAAGCTGTCCTGATTTTCCCAATGGATCGTCGCCTTCTTGCCATCAAGAATTCCGGCCTTGGCCAGCGAATAGGCCGCCGTGCAGAGCCCGCCCACGACCAACCCTTTGCGGGATTCACGGCGCACCCAGCCCAACAGCTTCTTGGTCGTCGCTTTTTGCACGTCGATCCCGCCGCAGATCATCATCGTGTCGTCGCGGTGCAGATCTTCAAGGTCCATATCCACCTTGAACCACGTCCCGGCAGAACATTGCACGAATTCGCCACCCTCACCGGCCAGCACCCAGGAATAAAGCTCCTGACCTGCCATCCGGTTGGCAATCCGCAGACTTTCCACCGCCGCCGAGAAACACAGCATGGTGAAATTATCGAGCAGCACAAAGACAAACCGACGCGGCGCGCCCTTGACGTCGTCAAGCTCGACAATCGGGGTGTGGTCGGCGGGGGTTTTATCGGCCATGGCGTTCGCTCCCCTTGGCATCTGGCGGGGGCTTCGTTTGCGACGAAGCGCGTCGTGAATGACTCACTTGGTCACGGGATACCCGCCACGTCAAGAGGCGTGATTATCTGTGGCCTCTCTGGCCGGGCTTTTGTATAGAGGGCTCCTCAGATCATGTGACCGGAGAAAGACAATGACTGACTGGCAAAAATCCGGCTGGCGCGCAAAACCGCGTATTCAGATGCCGGAGTATACGGATGAGGCCGCGCTGACCGCCGTTGAGGCACAGCTGGCAAAGTATCCGCCACTTGTCTTTGCCGGCGAGGCGCGGCGCCTCAAGGAACACCTCGGTGCCGCCTCGCGCGGTGAGGCATTTCTATTGCAAGGCGGCGATTGTGCCGAAAGCTTTGACCAATTCAGCGCCGATGGCATTCGCGACACCTTTAAGGTGATGCTGCAAATGGCGATGGTTTTGACCTATGGCGCCAAGGTGCCGGTGGTCAAAGTGGGCCGCATGGCCGGGCAATTTGCCAAGCCGCGCAGCGCCCCGACAGAAGTGGTCGATGGGGTCGAATTGCCCAGCTATCGTGGCGATATCGTCAATGAGCTCGACTTTACGCCGGGCGCGCGCATTCCCGATCCGGCCAAGATGTTGCAGGCCTATACACAGGCCGCGGCGACGCTGAACCTGTTGCGTGCCTTTTCCACCGGCGGTTACGCCGATGTGAATCAGGTCCACAGCTGGGTTCTGGGCTTCACCGAAGGGCAAAACGCCGAACGCTACCGCGAAATGGCCGGGCGCATCACCGATACGCTCGACTTCATGACGGCTGCGGGCGTGAACAGCGCGCAATCGGCTGCGCTGCATCAGGTGAACTTCTACACCAGCCATGAATCGCTTCTGCTGGAGTATGAAGAGGCGCTGACGCGGATTGATTCGACCTCTGGCAAATGGCTTGCCGGTTCGGGGCATTTCCTGTGGATCGGGGATCGCACCCGTCAGCCCGACGGCGCGCATGTTGAATTCCTGTCGGGTGTGCAAAACCCGATTGGCATGAAATGTGGACCGACGATGGAGGTCGATGACCTCAAGCGTTTGCTGGCCAAGCTCAACCCCGAGAATGAAGCCGGACGTCTGACGTTGATCGCACGTTTCGGCGCGGGCAAGGTGGGCGAACACCTGCCACGTCTCATTCGCGCGGTCGAAGAAGAGGGCGCGAATGTCTGCTGGGTCTGTGACCCGATGCATGGCAACACGATCAAATCGGCCACGGGTTACAAGACCCGGCCATTCGAATCGGTGCTGCGCGAAGTGCGCGAGTTCTTTGGCGTGCACAAAGCCGAGGGCACCGTCCCCGGTGGTGTGCATTTCGAGATGACCGGCTCTGATGTGACCGAATGCACCGGCGGCGTTCGTGCAGTCAGCGAAGAGGATTTGTCGGACCGATACCACACCGCTTGCGACCCGCGCCTGAACGCCTCGCAATCGCTTGAGCTTGCCTTCCTCGTGGCCGAGGAACTGACCGCAATGCGCGGTGAAAAACAGGCGAAAGCCGGTTAAAGATTGCGCTACAAGCGCCTGTTGTTAAATGAATAATGCCCCGGAGCGTCCTTGCGATGCTCTGGGGCTTTTTTATAGCTGTGCGTCGCGCAGACGGGCTCAATCCTCGGATTTGACAAGCTTGAGATAGCTTGGAAATCCGCGTGATCCCGTCGCGTGGGTTTTTCCTTCAAAGGTGGATTTGCCTTCCCCAAAGCCTTCGGGCAACTCCCTGCGCTCACCGATATTGGGCAGCTCATGCAACAGCGATCCGGGCTTGGCCGTTTGCCGCCGGGTCGTGGCATCCATCGGTTGCTCGGTGATCTTGCTCAGCTCGGTCCGCAGGATGTTGAACCGACGCGGCGCGCGCCCGATATTACCCCGCGTTTCAAAACACCCCAGCACGCGATTGATGTCTCCAAAGTCGCTTTTCAGCGGCAAGAGCAGCATTCTGGCCTCAAGCTCCGGCTTGCCAATGCTGTTTTCCGCGCTCATTTCGATCCGCGCGATGGCGGGGCCGTTGGTGACCACATCCAGCGTCTCGGCGAAATCCGCACGGGCGAGGGGGGACACAAAGCTGCTCACCGGCATACCACGCACCTCCATGCCAATCACATCCGACAGATGCGCCCCGGCAATGCGCAACCGGGCCAGACCGGGCGCGATTTTCTCAAGGATAAAGGCGTTCTCAAGCGCGTTTTCGATCCCGCGCGGGTCAATATCGGATCGCATCGGCACGCCTTTCCCATGCCGGAGCGCCTCCCAATAGGCTTCGACTTGGGCCTGTGCGCGGAACCGCGTCTCATCAAAATGTCCGGTCATGTCGATTACTTTCCCGAAAAGATCATTGGTCGTTAGCATGGTCAAACCGCCGTTGCGTTCAAAAATTGTCTGCTCTGAACGCGCCGGCCGTGGTCGCCAAATCCTCTTGGCTTAAACAGTGGTTCAGAAAGGTTTCCTAAAACTTAATGTGACACGATTTGTTCTAACTGGCACCAATTTCCGAAAGGTTTGGTTAACTGGCGGACAGCACCATCGCGCCAAAACCCGCAAGATCGGCTTGCCCCAAGGGCGCAAAACCCATTAGGAGAAGGGACGCCAGCGGGAGACGCGTTTTGACCATTTCGATGACCGGTTTTGCTTCGGCCAAGGGGCAATGGAACAGTTTCTCGTGGAGTTGGGAGCTGCGAAGCGTCAATTCCAAAGGGTTGGACCTGCGGCTGCGCGTGCCTGACTGGATCACCGGGCTGGAAGCGGCGTTGCGGACCCGCATGGGCGAGGCGACAACCCGTGGCGCGATCACCCTGTCGCTGCGCCTCGGCCGTGACGAGGACAGCTCCGAACTCGCCGTTAACGAAGCCCAGCTTGACCGGGTGCTTGCCGCCCTGATGCAGGTTGAAGCGCGCGCGATGGAAAAGGGCGCAACCCTTGCCCCGTCGCGGGCCGCGGACGTGCTGTCGCAACGCGGCGTTCTCGAAGTGGTCAGCGCGGCGGATGATCCGGCCCCGCTAAAGGCCGCGTTGATGCAGGATTTTGACCCCCTGCTGGCTGATTTCCTGTCGATGCGGCGCACCGAGGGCGCGGCGCTGAGCGAGGTGCTGAATGCGCAGCTCGACACCGTTGCCAGCCTGACCCGGCAGGCCGCCGATGCCGCCGAGGCCCGCAAGGACGAAATGCAAGCCAGCCTGCGCGCCGCCCTCGCACGGGTGAGCGACAACACAACCGGCGTTGATGAGGCCCGCATCGCACAAGAACTCGCGCTGATCGGGGTCAAGGCCGATGTCACCGAAGAGCTGGACCGCCTTGACGCCCATATCGACGCCGCCCGCGCGCTTTTAAGCAGCGACACGGCCGTGGGGCGCAAGTTTGATTTCCTCGCGCAGGAATTCAACCGCGAGGTCAATACGCTCTGCTCGAAAAGCCAGTCCAAGGCGTTGACGGCCATCGGGCTCGAGCTGAAAGCGGTGATTGACCAGATGCGCGAACAGGTTCAGAACGTCGAGTAAGGGATTGATATGTCAGCCATAAATCGCCGAGGACTTCTCATCATTCTCAGCTCGCCCTCGGGCGCGGGCAAATCGACCCTGTCCAAACGGCTACAGGTCTGGGACCCAAGCCTGCGCTTTTCGGTCTCGGCCACGACCCGCACCGCGCGCCCCGGAGAGATCGACGGGCAGGATTACCACTTCATGAGCGAAGCGGATTTCAAACAGGATGTCGCCAATGGTGACATGCTCGAACACGCCCATGTGTTTGGCCATTTCTATGGCTCGCCCAAAGCGCCGGTCGAAGGCGCGATCAACAAGGGTCAGGACGTGCTGTTTGATATCGACTGGCAGGGCGCGGCACAGATCCGCAACTCGTCCCTCGGTCTGCACACCCTGTCGATTTTCATTCTGCCGCCCTCGATAAAAGAGCTGCACCGCCGCCTTGTCACCCGCGCCCAAGACAGCGACGAGGTGATCGAAAAGCGGATGAACAAAAGCTGGGACGAAATCAGCCGCTGGGACAGCTATGATTACGTGCTGATCAACGATGATCTCGACCGCACGGAAGACGATCTCAAGGGGATCATCTCTGCCACCCGCCTGCGCCGCATTCAACAGCCCACGCTGACGGATCACGTGCGCAAACTGCAAACCGAATTCGAGGAGATGAAAGCATGACCCTTTACGCATTGGATGGCCATTCGCCGGTCTGTCACGACGACACATGGGTTGCGCCGGATGCCAACCTGATTGGACAGGTCACGCTCGAAGCCGGGGCGTCGGTCTGGTTCGGGGCGACGCTGCGCGGCGATAACGAGCCGCTGTTTGTCGGGGCCGGATCAAACGTACAGGAAAACTGTGTGTTTCACACCGATATGGGCTTTCCGCTGACCATTGGTCAGAATTGCACCATCGGCCATAAGGTCATGCTGCATGGCTGCACCATTGGCGACGGGTCGTTGATCGGGATGGGCGCGACCGTTCTGAACGGTGCCAAGATTGGCAAAGGCTGTATTATCGGGGCAGGGGCCTTGATCACCGAAGGCAAGGAGATCCCGGATTTCAGCCTTGTTATGGGGGCACCGGGCAAAGTCGTGCGTCAGGTCGACGAGGCCGCACAGCAGAAAATCCTCGCAGGGTCGCAGAATTATCAAGCCAACATGCGCCGTTTTCGCGCCGGGCTACAGGCGGTCTGAAGGTGGTCTGAAGGTGACTTTATCTTTAAAGCTCCGCCTCTAAACCTGTGCCTTTAAACCTGTGCCGGACGTAAATGCGACGGGCGCTCACACAACGCCCGTGCCGTCCAAAACGGCGCAGGCCCACTTACGCCAGCGCAAGGCCGGGGCGTTCATCAACATAAGGCGCCGGGTTTGCCACCGCGTTGTGGTAACTGGCCACCGCGCCCGTTACGTCGCCGGGGCATTTGATGTCAAAACAAAGCCGCGGAAAACAGGTCTGAACCTCACGTTTTACCAGCGCTTTTTTCGGCAGATACGCGGCCAGCGCGGTATAGGTGCCGCCAAACTCCGCCGCGCTCAGGATACGGGCCACATCATAAACGTCATAAGCTTCGCAAAACAGCCAGCTGGTGACGTGACTGGGGGCCAGTTGACGCACTAGTGCGGTGTTAAGCTCACCAAAAGTCACCCCATGCGGCGTCATGGTCGAGGCCATGAAGGGGCCGTTTTGCCCGTCAAACCCAATACCCAGTTCGAGCATCCTCAGAGGGTGTCTGGTTGTGATCATCTCGGTTTCTTGCAACTCCTGTCTTGGCGCAGGTACGCTTTTGCGCAAAGGCCATATTGGCCTGCGCCTGCAATCTGTCTCGTCCCCAACGCCGCGATAGTAGCTTGTTTAATTTTGGCCGCAATTCGCCATTTGTGGGGGTGTGACCAAAAAATCACCAATCCTGACGGGGGGCGCATAACAGCGCGTCGGCGCGTTTCACTCTCGCGTTGCTGTCTGCGGCGAAAAGCAGATTTACATCCTGCGGCAGGTCGGGGATGGTCCGCGCAACGACGGGAATGCAAGGCGCGGGCAGGGTGCGATGAACAACACAAACGGCCAGACACTGCTTGATGCGCTGGTATTGCCCAGCATTCTTGTTGCGCGAGACGAGCGTATCGTGGCGGTAAACGAACCGGGACGTGCGCTCTTGGGCGAGGCGATCATCGGGCGCCACCATATGACGGCCCTGCGCCAGCCCGAGCTGCTCGAGGCGATCCAATCCTGCGCCGACACTGCCAAGACATGCAACGCACGCTATCTCGTGCGCGCCGAAGGGGGCCGCGATGCGATCTATCTGGCGAATTGCGCGTGGCTTGATCTTTCCGATCTTCAAGGGGTGCTGGTCAGCTTTGAGGACCGCTCGCATCTGGAACATGCCGATCAAATGCGCCGCGATTTTGTCGCCAACGTCAGCCACGAACTGCGCACGCCGCTGACCTCGCTGCTTGGGTTTATCGAAACCCTGCGCGGCCCCGCGCGCGATGACGCCTCCGTGCGGATGCGCTTTCTCGATATCATGCAATCCGAAGCGGCGCGGATGGAGCGGCTGGTCAGCGATCTCTTGTCGCTCAGCCGGGTTGAATCGGAACAGCGCGTGCGCCCGACCGAGGATGTCGATCTGGCGGCCCTGTCGCGGTCGGTCCTGCACTCGCTGGCTCCGGTGGCCAAAGAGGGCGGCGTGCAATTTGTCGCCGATGTGCCCGACGGCGAAGTGATCCTGCCCGGTGACGAAGACCAGCTGCGACAGGTGTTGAGCAACCTGCTTGAAAATGCGGTGAAATATGGTGGCGCCGGTGGCAACGTCACGCTGAGCCTGCGCACGGTTGATTATGACCCAAGCCTGCGCGCCCCTGCGGTGCTGCTTGAGGTTGCGGACGAAGGCGCGGGGATGGACCCGATCCATATTCCGCGCCTGACCGAGCGGTTCTACCGCGTCGATTCGCACCGCTCACGCGAGGTGGGCGGCACCGGGCTTGGTCTTGCGATCGTCAAACATATCGTCACCCGCCATCGCGGACGGCTCAGAATAGACAGCGCATTGGGGGAAGGCAGCCGGTTTTCGGTGCTGCTGCCGCTCTAGACCTCAGACCGGCTGCATGCGCGTCCGCGGGCGCACAAAACTGAACGCCGCCACAAGCCCGAGCGCTGCAAAACCAATGTTGGCGGTAAAAATCATACGCGCCACATGCTGGGCCTCGATGACGCTGTTGTCGGCCGCAAACCCCGCCGCATTGGCCACGATCCCGGTAAAGGACGCCCCGACCGCATAGCCAAAGCGCCCAAGCGTGGACATCGCCCCGGTGAGGCGCTCGATCTCGTCGGCGCTGACCATCCGGCGCGCCCGGCGCACGGTAAAGGTCATGGCAAGGCCAAAGCCGACCCCCTCAAGCACCGCACAAGCTGCAATCGCGGCCACCGGCCCATGTGGCACCGCAAAATAGAGCGCGACAACGCTGACAAAAGCCATGCTCATCCCCAGCGCGATATTGCGCGCATCCAACCGTTCGGGCGCGCCCGACGACAACAGCGCCGCCGTCGTCCAGCCCACCGCCACGCCAGCCAACACATAGCCCGCCATCAACAGAGTGGTTCCGTGGATCGACACCAGCAATAACGCGCCATAAGTGGCCAGCCCCATGGTCGCGGCATTCATCGAAAACATCATGACAAGCGCGGCACCTACCGGCTTGCGAAGGTCAAACGGGTGCGGCGGCATCAAGCGCTGATCGCCGCTCTGATGCGAATCCATCCGCGCGAACCAAAGCAGGCACGCCAGCCCGGCCAGCATCAGCATCCCCGTGCGCAAAACATCCGGGCGTATCCCCGCATAGGCCACGCAAAGCACCGCAAGCGCGAGCACAAACAACCGCGCCAGCGGTGGGCGGGCCGCGCTTTCACTGGCCTCTTTACGCTCGGCAAAACCGGCAGTGGCAAATATCCACACAGCCAACAGCACCGCTTGGCCCGCGAAAAAGCCGAACCCCCAGCGCCAACTGGCATATTCCACGAACAGCCCGCCAATCAACGGCCCCATGAACGCCGACGCCCCCCAAAGCAGCGAGACAATCGCCATCACCCGCGCCGTCAGGCGGGTCGGGAACAGCCGTACCACCGATACGAACGACAGCGACACCAAGGCGCCACCGCCCAGCCCCTGAAGCAACCGGCCAAACAGCAGGATCTCCATGGACGCCGCCAGTGCCGAGATCAGACAGCCGCCCGCAAACACCATTGCCGCCGCCGACATTGGCCGGCGCAAGCCGAAATGGCGCGCTAGCAATGCCGCGCTCGCCGCCGCAAGGATCGAGCCAAGCTCATAAAGCGCAACCGCCCAGGCGACATAAACCTCGCCACCGATACGCGCGACGATCTCGGGCATCATGGTGGCAACCACCAACCCATCCGCCGCATGCAGCCACACCCCAAGCGAGACGAGAATCAGCCGCCCAGCGAGATCGAATCGCAACACCTCTGACCAGGGAACAAACTCGGTTTCACTGCTTTGCATGATCGCGCCTTTCACTTGCCACGAGAGAGTATCGAACTCGTGTCTAATTGCTCAAGTTAGATTGAGATCAAGTGATATTTTTTCCGCCGATCCCGCAAATGCCCGCCCGCATCATGCGTTTCTCACAAAGGGGCAGGGGGGCAAGGCTAACCTTCCGCTTGGTCAATTTAACAAAAATCCGTCGAATTCGGGCGCTGTCATCAAACTGTTACATGGCTGTCACAAAAGCATAGCACCCGAAGCGTAGCAGGAACCGCGAGGCTCACGGGGATGTGAGCCGTAAAGAATTCACGTGTCTAAATCCAAGTCAGGAGACAAATATGACATTCCTTAAACTCGCCACCTCGGCTGCTGCCATCGCTGCGATTTCCGCCACGGCGGCCGCCGCGCGCGACGAGATCCGCATCGTTGGGTCGTCGACTGTGTTCCCCTATACCCAAGCGGTTGCGGAACAATTCGCCAACAACACCGGCGCCGCATCGCCGATCGTTGAATCGACCGGCACCGGCGGCGGCATGAAAATCTTCTGCGCAGGTATCGGCGAAGGCCACCCCGACATCACAGGTGCCTCGCGCGCCATGAAGGCATCGGAATACAAGCTCTGCAACGACAACGGCGTGACCGACGTTACCGAAGCAATGATCGGCTATGACGGCCTGTCGCTCGCCATCTCGCGCGATGCCGCACAAGACTGGGACCTGTCGCTGCAGGAAATCTTCCTCGCGCTCGCCGCAGAAGTTCCCGGTGAAGGCGGTTGGGTTGCCAACCCATACAAGAAATGGTCGGACATCAGCGCCGATCTGCCCGAAGTTGACATCCTCGCCTATGGCCCGCCGCCGACATCCGGCACACGCGACGCCTTTGTCGAGCTGGCCATGCACGCCGGTTGCGAAAGCACCGACTTCATGAAAGCGCTGAAAGAAGCCGACAAAGCCGCGCACAAGAAAACCGTCAAAGAAAACTGCTCGCGTATGCGTCAGGACGGCCCGTTTGTTGAAGCCGGCGAAAACGACAACCTGATCGTTCAGCGCCTGAATGCTGATGCGAACGCTATTGGCATCTTCGGCTACTCGTTCCTTTACGAAAACCTCGACACGCTCAAGCCGGTGACCATCGGCGGTGTCGCACCTTCGGCCGAAACCATCGGTGATTTCTCCTATCCGGTGTCGCGTCCGCTGTTCTTCTACGTCAAGAACGCACACCGCGGCGTTATCCCGAACCTTCAGGAGTTCATCGCCGAATATATGTCCGATGACGCGATGGAGCCGGGTGGGTATCTGTCCGAGCGTGGCATGGTTGCTCTGCCCGACGATCTGCGCAAAGCAACGCAAGACGCCGTTGTTGGTGGCAAGAACATGGAACCGAAGTCCTAAGTCGGACCGGCTTTCAGCGTTGCCCGGTCGATTGCGGCCGGGCAACGGTTTTGTCCAAGGAGAAATTCGATGACCACAGCGGCGTTTCTTTGTCTGTTCGCCCTCGCGGTGGCTGGCTATGTCCTCAACCGCAGGGCCGCGACTGAACTCAGCGGTGGCGGCGCAAAGCTGCACTCCCTAGAAGGCTTTCACGGAAGCTACGCCTTGCTTGTGGTGTTCATTCCGGTGCTGGTGCTGATCCTTCTGTGGTTGGTGTTTCAGGGCGCGGTGATTGACCTGATGCTCAAATCCGGCCTGTCCGACCGTTTCGCAGGGCTGAGCAACGGTGAAACACAGCTTCTCGTGGCCGAAATCAAGTCGATCGCCAAGGGCACCGTGTTCGGCACGCCCGAAGAATGGAAATTCGCGGCCGCCGACACCTATAATATGCTGAAAGAGCGCAGCAGCCTGTTGTTGCTGATCCTCGTTGTTTCCCTGTCGGTCGCCCTTGTGGTGTTTAGCCGCCGCAAGGTCAGCGCCGATTTCCGCGCCCGCCACGGGGTTGAACGTATCGTGTCCGGCTTGATGATCTTCTGCTCGGTCGTGGCCATTTTCGTCACCATCGGCATCGTTGCCTCGCTGATGTTCGAGACGATGAAATTCTTCTCAAAAGTGTCGGTGACAGAGTTCCTGTTCGGCACCAATTGGGAACCCCAGATCCCGCTGCGCGAAGATCAGGTCGCTGCCGAAGGCGCCTTTGGCTGGTTGCCGGTCATGCTGGGCACTTTGGTGATCACTGTGATAGCTTTGATTATCGCGGTGCCTGTCGGCTTGATGTCGGCCATCTATCTTAACGAATTCGCGCCGCGCCGTCTGCGCGCGGTTGCCAAGCCGTTGCTTGAAATTCTGGCCGGTGTGCCGACCGTGGTTTACGGCTTCTTTGCCATCCTCGTGGTGGCGCCCGCGATCCGCAGCTTTGGCCAGTCGATCGGGCTGGATGTCTCGCCCAACACCGCGCTGGCGGCCGGGGGAGTGATGGGGATCATGTTGATCCCGTTCATCTCGTCCTTTTCGGATGACGCCTTGTCGGCGGTGCCGCAATCGCTGCGCGACGGGGCGCTTGGTCTTGGCGCGACCCGCGCCGAGATGATGACCACCGTTCTGTTTCCGGCGGCCATTCCGGGCATTGTCGGGGGTGTTCTTCTGGCGGTCAGCCGCGCGATTGGTGAAACCATGATCGTGGTGATGGCCGCGGGGCTGATTGCCAAGATGACCGCCAATCCGCTCGACAGTGTGACAACCGTAACGGTGCAGATTGTGACGCTGCTGATTGGTGACACATCGTTTGACAACCCAAAAACACTCGCCGCATTCGCGCTTGGGATGATGCTGTTCTTGGCCACCCTCATCATTAACGTTTTCGCCCTGCGCATTGTGCGCAAGTATCGCGAAGCCTACGACTAGGGATTAACAGGATGACCGATGTTTCCGCCTCCAAATCTTCGCTCATGGGCGAGGGCAACGCCAAGGTCAAACGTCGCAACCGTAATCAGGTTGTGTTGCAGGGCCTCGGACTTGGCGCGATTAGCTTCGCAGCACTGATGCTTATTATCCTCGTGGCGTCGCTTGTCTCGACTGGATACAAAGCCTTCACCCAGACGCATATCGCCCTCGAGGTCTTTGTCGATCCCGAAGAGATACCGCTTGAGAAACTGCCGCGCGGCGGCTTCCGCGATGTGCTTCTGGCCAGCCTACAGGCCAAAATTCCCGGCGTGGACGACCGCAAAGAGCTGCGCAAAATGCAAAAGCTGGTGTCCAACGGCGCACAGTTCGAACTGCGTGACCGGATCGTGGCCGACCCGACGTTGATCGGCAAAACGATCTCGCTCAACGTGCCGATGTCCGACCCCTATGACCAACTCGCCAAAGGGCTGGTAAAGCGTGACACCCCCGAGGCCCAACGCCGCGTGTCGGACATGGAAATCGCATGGTTTGATACGCTGGATAAAGCCGGGATGATCTCGCAGCCGCTGAACTTCGGGCTGCTGACCAACGCCGACTCGCGCTTTCCCGAACTCGCGGGCCTGCGCGGTGCCTTGGTCGGAAGCTTCTGGGCGCTGCTCGTCTGCTTCATGATCTCCTTCCCGTTGGGCATAGGCGCTGCGATCTATCTCGAGGAATTCGCCCCGCGCAACCGTTTCAGCGATATGATCGAGGTCAACATCAACAACCTCGCCGCGGTGCCGTCGGTCGTGTTCGGTCTTCTTGCGCTGGCCGTCTTTATCGGCTGGTTCGGCCTGCCGCGCTCGGCACCGCTGGTGGGCGGGATGACCCTTGCGCTTATGACAATGCCAACGATTATCATCGCCACCCGTGCGGCTCTCAAAGCCGTGCCCCCCTCGATCCGCGAAGCGGCCCTCGGGGTAGGGGCCTCGAAACACCAGGTCGTGTTTGGTCACGTCCTGCCGCTCGCCATGCCCGGCGTCATGACCGGCACCATCATCGGTCTGGCTCAGGCGCTTGGCGAAACGGCCCCGCTTCTGCTCATCGGCATGAACGCCTTCATCACCTCGGCCCCCGGAACACCTCTGGACAGCGCCACAGCCCTGCCCACCCAGATCTTTATCTGGGCCGACAGCCCGGAACGCGGATTTGTCAGCCGGACCTCTGCGGCCATTCTGGTGTTGTTGGGTTTCTTGGTCATGATGAACGCAATCGCCATTCACATGCGCTCCAAATTCGAGCGGAAATGGTAACCTTGGAGATCCCGAATGTTCGACACACCTAAGAAAGAAGGCATCATGACCGATACTGACATCAAAATCAGTGCGAAGAACTGCCAAGTCTACTATGCCGACACCCACGCCATCAAAGACGTGAACGTCGAAATCGAAGACAAGACCGTCACCGCCTTCATCGGCCCCTCGGGCTGTGGTAAATCCACCTTCCTGCGCTGTCTGAACCGGATGAACGACACGATTGATATCTGCCGGGTTCAGGGCGACATCCTGCTTGATGGCGAAGACATCTATGACAAAAACGTCGATCCGGTGCAGCTTCGCGCCAAAGTGGGCATGGTCTTTCAGAAACCCAACCCGTTCCCCAAGTCGATCTATGACAATATCGCCTATGGGCCGCGCATCCACGGGCTTGCCAAATCCAAGGCCGACCTTGATGTGATAGTCGAAAAATCGCTCCGTCGCGGCGCCATCTGGGATGAGGTCAAAGACCGGCTCGACGCGCCCGGCACCGGCCTCTCGGGCGGTCAGCAGCAACGGCTCTGTATCGCCCGCGCGGTAGCCACCGAACCCGAAGTCCTGCTGATGGATGAACCGTGCTCGGCGCTTGACCCGATTGCCACGGCACAGGTCGAGGAACTGATCGACGAACTGCGTCAAAGCTATTCCGTCGTGATCGTCACCCACTCGATGCAGCAAGCCGCTCGGGTCAGCCAGAAAACCGCCTTCTTCCACCTTGGCAACCTCGTGGAATACGGCGAAACTGGACAGATCTTTACCAACCCGCAAGACAGCCGCACTGAATCCTATATCACCGGCCGGATCGGCTGAGGGGAGCATGAACACCATGAACGATGATACACAACATATCGCCTCGGCCTTTGATCGCGATCTTGAAACCGTGCAGGCCCAGATCATGAAAATGGGCGGGCTGGTCGAACGCGCAATCCTGAGCGCCGCCGACAGCCTCAATGCCCGCGACGAGGAAACCGCCGAACAGGTGCGCAAGAACGACCGCGCCATCGACGACCTCGAAATGCTTGTGAACGAGGAATGCGCGCGCATCATCGCGCTGCGGGCGCCGGTGTCGGTTGACCTTCGCGTGATCCTGACGGTGATGAAAATCTCCGGCAACCTCGAACGCATCGGTGACTATGCCAAGAACATGGCGAAACGCACCGGCGTTCTGGTGCAGATGGCTCCGATCGAAGGGGCGACCGTCTCGCTCAAACGGATGGCGCGCGACGTGCAGCTGATGCTCAAGGACGCGCTTGATGCCTATATCCAACGCGACGCCGCGCTGGCGATGGATGTGATCCAGCGTGACCGCGATGTTGACCAGCTCTACAATGCGGTGTTCCGCGAATTCCTGACCTTCATGATGGAAGATCCGCGCAACATCACGCCCTGTATGCACCTGCATTTCATTGCCAAAAACACCGAACGTATGGGCGACCATGTCACCTCGATTGCCGAACAGGTGGTCTATCTCGTCACCGGTGAAACGCCCGATGACGACCGCAAAAAAGGTGATAAAACCTCGGTCGACGCAACCTTGGGCGAGGTCTGAGCGCCATGTCTGCCGAACAACCCTCCGTTCTTCTGGTCGAGGATGAGCCCGCACAACGCGAAGTGCTGGCCTATAACCTCGAGGCCGAAGGTTTCAATGTCCTGCGTGCAGGCGATGGCGAAGAAGCCCTCGTTATCATCGACGAGGGCGCGCCCGACATCGTGCTGCTCGATTGGATGCTGCCCAATGTGTCCGGCATCGAAGTTTGCCGCCGGCTTAAAAGCCGCTCGGGCACCCGTGGCATTCCCGTCATCATGATTTCGGCCCGCTCGGAAGAGGTCGACCGCGTGCGTGGCCTTGAAACCGGGGCCGATGACTACATGGTCAAACCCTATTCCGTGGCCGAGCTTATGGCGCGGGTGCGCACCCAATTGCGTCGAGTGCGCCCGTCGTCGGTGGGCGAGCGGCTGGAATACGAGGACATCGTGCTTGATGCGGAAACCCATCGCGTCACCCGTGATGAGAAACCGCTCAAACTTGGCCCGACCGAGTTTCGCTTGCTCTCGACCTTCATGGAAAAGCCGGGCCGCGTGTTCACCCGCGAACAACTGCTCGACCGGGTTTGGGGGCGCGACATCTATGTCGATACCCGCACCGTCGATGTTCACATCGGTCGGCTTCGCAAAGCATTGATGAGCCAGGGCGGCCTTGATCCGCTGCGCACCGTGCGCGGTGCCGGGTATGCTTTGGGCTAAATGCTATAACCGGCTCTGGGGCCAAGGCGGGCAGGGGGCCCGTGTGTTGCGTGTGCTCCCTCCCTGTGCTCCGTTCGGTCCGTTAACCCGGACGGTGCATTAACTTAATGCCGGGTAAACATATTCAGGAATCGGATGTCATACGCTTTTCAGCCGGATGTCAGCCGGGAGTCACCCCCTGATGTTGCCCGCTTTGGTGCCATTAACCATTCCAGAGCGGCATAGATCGCCTTAACGTGGCAAAAGCTCGTCATCCTCGGTTTTGCCGTCGACTTCGCTGCTCAGCCAGTCTCGAAAGGCGCTGAGCGCGGGATCGGCGTCGCGTTCCTCGGGCCAGACCAGCCAATAATCGCCAAGGCTCTGCTCGCCGCCATCAAGCGCGGGCTTGAGCCGCCCATCCAACAGCTCTTGTTGGATCAGGAAGTCGGGCAGCAGCGCCACTCCCATCCCGTGCAGCGCCGCCTGAACGATGGTCGGGAATTGGTCGTAAACCATGCCGGGCAGGCGGCCCGTCTCGACCCCTTTGGCGGCAAACCACTTCTGCCATGACCGTGGCCGGTGCTGAATATGCAAAAGCGGCAAGCGCAACAGGTCATGCCCGGTTTTGATGGTCTCCGTCGCCAACAAGTCGGGGTCAGCCACCGGTAAAACCGTTTCGCGCTTGAGCCACATCTTGTTGGTATTGGGCCAATCCCCGTTTCCAAAAGTTATCGCTGCATCAAAGGGTTGCTCGGTAAAGTTAAACGGATCCAGCCGGGTCGTCATATTGATGGTGATCTCTGGATTGGCCTCGGCAAAGCGGGGCAGGCGCGGCACCAGCCAGCGCATCGCAAACGTGGGCAGAATGGTCAGGTTGACCGCGCCGCCACCGGGATTGCTTTGCAACTTAAGCGAGGCTTGCGCGATCATCTGCAACGCGACGCGAATGTCGCCCAGATAGGCGCTTCCTGCCTGTGTCAGGGTCAGCCGTTTCGCCGCCCGGTTCAACAGGGTGACCCCCAGTTGATCCTCAAGTGATTTAAGCTGGCGCGACACAGCACTTTGGGTGAGATTCATCTCCTCTGCGGCGGCTGTGGCGCTGCCCAAACGGTCAACCGCTTCAAGCGCCTGCAAAGCGGGGATCGGGGGCAAAAACCGGCGTGGGGCGATCATCTTCTATTCCATATATGCATGAAACCATGCGGATTTAGCGTTTTATCATGCGTTCTTATCAAGGTAAACTCTTGCCAAAGCCTGAACACACCGTTCGCAACTCTCGAGAGGAGACCCCCATGTCCGACAAACCCCATCTCCGCGCCAAAGACGCGCCCGACCTTGGCAGTTTCACATGGGAAGACCCGCTGCGCATGGACGAACAGCTCAGCGAAGAAGAGCGTATGATCCGCGATTCCGCACGCGCCTATGCCGAAGAAAAGCTCCAGCCGCGGATCACAAAAGCCTTTGAAAATCAAGAGACTGACCCCAGCATCTTCCGCGAGATGGGCGACATGGGCCTGCTCGGCGTGACCACGCCCGAGGAATACGGCGGGCTGGGCTCCGGTTATGTCTCCTATGGTCTCGTCGCACGCGAGATCGAGCGCATCGACAGCGGTTATCGCTCGATGATGTCGGTGCAGTCCAGTCTGGTGATGTATCCGATCTATGCTTACGGCTCCGAAGAGCAGCGTAAGAAATACCTGCCGAAACTTTCCTCAGGCGAATGGATCGGCTGCTTCGGCCTCACCGAACCCGACGCCGGCTCAGACCCCGCCGGAATGAAAACCCGCGCCATAAAAACCGATACAGGCTATAGACTTACGGGATCCAAGATGTGGATTTCCAACGCGCCGATCGCCGATGTGTTCGTCGTCTGGGCCAAGTCCGAAGCCCACGGCGGCAAAATTCGCGGCTTTGTGCTTGAGAAAGGCATGGAGGGTCTTTCCGCGCCGAAAATCGAGAACAAGCTAAGCCTGCGTGCGTCGATCACCGGCGAGATTGTTATGAAAGACGTCGAAGTGGGCGAGGGCGCTTTGCTGCCCCATGTCGAAGGTCTCAAAGGGCCGTTCGGCTGTCTCAACCGTGCCCGCTATGGCATCAGCTGGGGGGCGATGGGCGCGGCAGAATTCTGCTGGCACGCGGCGCGTCAATACGGGCTTGACCGTCACCAGTTCAAACGCCCCTTGGCCCAAACCCAGCTGTTCCAGAAGAAGCTGGCTGATATGCAGACCGAAATCACGCTCGGGCTTCAGGCGAGCCTTCAGGTCGGTCGGTTGATGGATCAGGCAAAAGCCGCGCCAGAGATGATCTCAATCGTCAAACGCAACAACTGCGGCAAGGCGCTCGACGTGGCACGCATGTCGCGCGACATGCACGGCGGCAACGGCATCAGTCTCGAGTTCCAGGTGATCCGCCACATGGTAAACCTTGAAACGGTGAACACCTATGAAGGCACGCATGATGTGCATGCGCTGATCCTTGGTCGTGCACAGACCGGGTTGCAGGCATTTTTCTAAAAGCTAGCGAATGAAAATGAACGGGGAAGTGCGATGTGCTTCCCCGGTTTTCTTCATCCATTTAGCGCATAATCAGTATTATGATAAATAAATCCTTTCCCAAACCTCAGTAAATCTGAGGATTTGCTCATATTGCCCTCACATCGGCGCCCGCGTTGGCTTTGCCTTGCTGCGCCAAGATCATTGTTCTCGACTCAAACCGCCTCCAACCGCTAAGCTGCCTCTACCATTCACGTTACTAGATCGCACAAAGATTTATTTTGTCTTACGGATCCGCTCCCTCACGCGGACCCTGTGCGAGATTTGGGAGGGACCTACATGAGCCTTGTCGATTACCTCGACGAGATTACCAACGCACCTTCAATGGAGGCGCTTTGGGACCTGCATTGCCGCAAGATGGCTGAATACGGATTCAACCGGCTGTTTTATGGCTATACCAATTACCGGCTGGGAAAATCTCTGGGTGACCCCGAGGATTTCATCATCCTCACCAATCATAGCACCGACTATACTGACTGGTTCCTTGGCCAGTCGATGTATTTCCATGCGCCGATGGTGAAATGGTCGTTAGAGAATGAAGGCTGTACCAGCTGGGGCATGATCACAGATATGCTCAACAGCAATGTGATGACCGAGAGTGAGCGCAAAGTCTTTGAATTCAATCAGAAAATGAAAGTTACCACGGGCTACACGATCAGCTTTAAATCTGTTTCACCGCGCTCCAAGGGGGCAATTGCACTGACCGGTGAAGAAGACATGACACAAGCCGATGTCGATGCAGTTTGGGCCAAGCATGGCCGTGAATTGCTGGTCATGAATAATGTCGCGCATCTCAAGATACTGTCCCTGCCCTATGTTGGCCCTACGCGGGGTTTGACGAAACGACAGCTTGAGGCGTTGCATTGGGTCGGCGATGGGAAAACCACCGCCGATATCGCGCTTTTGATGGGGTTAACACCTGCCACGGTTGAAAAGCACCTGCGGCTGGCCCGGGATGTGCTCAACGTTGAAACTACGGCTCAAGCGGTGCTCAAAGCGGCGTTGCATAAGCAGATGTTTGTCGTGGAATACTGAAAACCTGTAAGAAACCTGATCCGGAAAGAGGTTTAACACCACGGGCCGCATGAGGTTTGCGGTGCAATCTTCTGTTTTTTAATGATTTTCCGTCTTCCGGAGAGTGGCGGAGATAAAAGGTATGGATTCCCTTACTTTCGAGAAATCCGAAAATAGGCCAAATTGTAGTTGTTCCGTGAGTGGTGGCTTAAAGCCTGGGAACATACAGAGTGGTACCCATGACATTTCATGGCCCTACCCTTTGTCCGGTTAATCCGGGGTCGGCCAGAGGATCTATTTTTCGTTCCAACGGCCGGCGACCATTTGAACCGCCCGTCTCATCCCCATTTGCTTGGGCGGAGTCAAAAAAACGGTGCCGGAGTGATCCGGCACCGTTTACTTTAGTGTCTGAAAGGCGTTTGGGGTGTCGTTAAACACCCCAGAACACTTAGCCTTGAACAGCTTTCGCGACTTCTGCGGCGAAGTCTTCTTCTTTCTTCTCAACGCCCTCGCCCACGGCAAGACGCACAAAGCCAGTGATTTCCATGCCTGCTTCCTTGGCAGCATCGGCCACGGACAGATCGGGGTTCACCACGAAAGATTGGTTCAGAAGCGTGATTTCCGACAGGAACTTTTTCATCCGGCCGATAATCATCTTTTCGATAACGGCTTCGGGCTTGCCGCTCTCACGAGCGATATCCATTTGAACCTGCTTCTCTTTTTCAACGATCGCCGGGTCAAGTTCGCTTTCGTTCAGAGCCTGCGGACGCGGGTCAGCAGCAGCAACGTGCATGGCAACCTGACGGGCAAACGCTTCGTCGCCGCCTTTGTAAGCTACGAGAACGCCGATCTTGCCCATGCCGGGTGCGGCAGCGTTGTGCACGTAAGATGCAACAGCGTCGCCTTCGAGCGTTGCCATCCGGCGCAGGGTCATGTTCTCGCCAATAGTGGCGATTGCGTCGGTAACGGCCGTTTCAACCGATTTTCCGCCCATGTCTGCGGCTTTCAACGCCTCGACATCGTTGGAGCCAAGCGCGGTTTTAGCGATATCGCCAACAAGCGCCTGAAACTGATCGTTTTTGGCGACGAAGTCGGTTTCCGAGTTCAACTCGATCGCGACGGCTTTGCCACCTTCGACAGCCACACCAACGAGGCCCTCTGCCGCGGTCCGACCGGATTTCTTGGCCGCTTTCGCAAGGCCTTTGGTGCGGAGCCAGTCAACGGCGGCTTCCATGTCGCCGTCGTTTTCGGTCAACGCTTTCTTTGCGTCCATCATGCCTGCGCCCGTGCTGTCGCGCAGTTCTTTCACCATTGCAGCTGTGATCGCCATATCAGGCTCTCCTAGAAAAATTAAGAATTGGTTGCGGTTGCGGGCATGGGTCAACCACGCCCGCATGACAATTGCATAAAGCCTTAGGCTTCAGTGCTTTGCGCCGGTGCTTCGGCCGCCGGTGCTTCGGCTGCGGGCGCTTCTTCGGCCACAACTTCTTCAACCGGAGCTTCTTCCATTGCGCCAAGGTCAACGCCTGCGGCGCCGAGCTGTGCGCTCATGCCGTCAAGTGCGGCGCGGCTGGCCAGATCGGTGTAAAGCGCGATGGCACGTGCGGCGTCGTCGTTGCCGGGGATGATGTAATCCACGCCTTCGGGCGGGCAATTGGTGTCAACCACGGCGACCACGGGGATGCCGAGTTTGTTGGCTTCTGCCACGGCCAGCGCCTCTTTCTTGACGTCGATGACAAAGAGAAGATCAGGCACGCCGCCCATTTCGCGAATCCCGCCGAGCGAGGCTTGCAATTTGGCCTGCTCACGTTCCATCCCGAGGCGCTCTTTCTTGGTGAGACCTTCGGCGCCACCTTCCATTGCTTCGTCAATGGCTTTGAGGCGGTTGATCGACTGCGAAACGGTCTGCCAGTTGGTCAGAGTGCCGCCGAGCCAACGGTGGTTCATGTAGTATTGAGCGCATTTTTCTGCAGCGTCTGCAACGGGTTGCGCCGCTTGACGCTTGGTGCCGACGAACAGAACGCGGCCGCCTTTGGCGACGGTCTCGCGGATCACGTTCAGGGCTGCGTCGAGCATCGGAACGGTCTGTGTCAGGTCGAGAATATGGATGCCGTTGCGCGCGCCATAGATGAATTCGCCCATACGGGGATTCCAACGCTGCGTCTGGTGGCCGAAGTGAACGCCGGCTTCAAGCAGCTGACGCATGGAGAACTCTGGAAGAGCCATGTCTTTGTTTCCTTTCCGGTTTTCGCCTCGACAAGGGGTGTAAAGCGGGTGCTTCAACCGGTGGACAGATGGGGATGTCTCCCCCACAAGCCCGCCCTTGTCTGCGGATTAAGTGCCGCGCGTATAGAAGGGATCGCGGGGGTTGGCAACCCCCCTGCCCTGTAAAGGTTAAGGCGCGCAGCCCCGTAAAATCAGGGGGGTGACTCCCGGCTGACATCCGGCTGACTCCCGGCTGCCGGTGGGCGTCGGGGCTGTTAACGAGTTATTAAGTTAACGCAGCGTACGATGGTCGCCTCAGAGCAGCGTGCGTTCGACCACCCAATAGGCCCCGATCGCCGCGATAACCAGTGATGCGGGAATGGTGATGACACGGCGATACCACGGTTTGTCCCGGAACCACGCCCCAACCAGAAGGAAGGCAATAGCGATAACAGTGAGCTGTCCCAGTTCGACCCCGATGTTGAAGCCAAGCAGCGCCGGAATGAAATGCGCATCGGGCAAGCCGAACTCTTCCAGCACCGAGGCAAAGCCAAGCCCGTGCAGCAGCCCGAAGCCGAAGACGATCAGCGGACGCCATTTGTTGAGGTGATCGGTAAAGATATTTTCGATCGCGACATAACAGATCGAAGCGGCGATCAGCGGCTCGACAATGCTGCCCGGAACGGACACCCAGCCCAACGCGCCCAGAGCCAGCGTAACGGTATGGGCGGCGGTGAAGGCTGTGACCTGCCAGAGCAGCGGGCGCAGCCGTGCGGCCAAAAGGAACAGGCCAAGCGCAAAGAGGATATGGTCAAGCCCTTTGGGCAGAATGTGGTCAAACCCAATGGGAATATAGCTGCCAAATACCGACCAGCCGCTTTGAGACGTGCCGCCTGTAAGCGCGAATGGCGCGCTGATGCCGCCGCCCGAAAGCGTTGTGGTGAAAGGGGTTTCGACATCGCCAACCTGACGCAGGATCAGCGTGCCATAGGTTTTGGGCCAGCCGAAGGCCACGGATTGCGCCCCCACCGGCAGCGGAGCCGTGAGGAAAACAAGGCTTTGACGTTGCAGCGCGTCATTGCCGGGGTCTTTGATCTCGGCGCGGAAGAACGTGGGCGTCACGGGGGCTCCATCAACGGTGAGCGTTATGCTGGAGAGAAAACCGGGCAGAAAGGCAGGCAGCTTTTCCTTGAGCACCGCCGGAGACAGCGCGCGCAAGGCATCGTAATCGGCGGCATTTGGCGCGGCGTTTGTGTCTTCGATTGTGCTCAGGTCGATCTTGGCCATCAGCGCCTCAAGAGAGAGTTCGATGGCGATGTTGAGGGTGTCACCCTTGCGGGAAACCTCGGCAATAGAGGGGAACACCTCATGCGCGTGGCTGCGCGGCGCGATCACGAGAAATAGACTTGCAACCAGTGACAGGATCAGGCCCTTTGAGAGGATGATTGTCAGATTTCGCATGAGTGTTGTCCTGTTTCTTGTGCTGGTTGCCCAAGCGGCAACAGCGCATGAGTTTTGGATAGAAGCCGAGAAATATCAAGTGACCCCGGTTGTGCCCGTGAAGGCAGGTTTGTTCAATGGGCAGAGTTTTGAAGGCGTTGAATTGGCGTGGTTCGAGCGACGGATCGCGGCTGCGCGTTGGGGCATTGGCGACGCGGGTGCAGCGTTTGAGGGGCGCGCAGGAGAGCGCCCTGCCCTACAGCTTGAAAGCGGCGCGGAGGGGCTTTTACGGCTGATTTATCAGTCGCAGCCGAGCGAGGTCAGCTATACCGAGTGGGAGAAATTCGCGCGGTTTGTGACCGGCGTGGATGCGGGCTGGGTGCTTGAGCAGCACCGCGCGCGCGGCCTGTCAGAAAAGCGCATTCGCGAAAGCTATACAAGGTATTGCAAGGCGTTGATTGCTGTCGGTCATGGCGCGGGGGCGGATGCGTTTTCGGGCATGGAGTTCGAGCTTGTTGTGCTGGACAACCCTTATGAGAGCCGGCCGACAGGCGGCATTGCGGTGCAGGTTTATTATCAGGGCAAGCCGCGCGGTGAGACGCAGCTGGAGGTGTTCGAGCGCGCACCGGACGGCGGCGTGGTGCAGACCAAATTGCACACCGATGCGCAAGGAATTGTGCAGGTGCCGGTTGCTGCCGGGCATCGGTATTTGCTGAATGCGGTGGTGGTGCGCGCGCAAGACGTGAAGGACGTGCCGTGGGAGAGCCTCTGGGCGTCGATGACGTTTGAAGTGCCGCGTTAAAGCGGCTTGCGATGGCGCGACACAGCAGGCAGAACGGGCCTATGACGGCACAACACAACATTCTTTGTATCGGCAGCGTTCTGTGGGACGTGATCGGGCGGGCGCAGTTTCATATGCGGGTCGGCTCGGACGTGCCGGGGCGGATAACCCGCCTGCCCGGCGGTGTGGCGATGAATATCGCGATGACGCTGGCGCGTTTCGGGATGCGCCCGGCGCTGTTGAGCGCGGTGGGGCGCGATAGCGAAGGCGACGAGCTTGTCCGCGCCTGTGAGGCGTTCGGGATGGAGGTTGGGTTTCTCTATCGCTCAGACGACCTTCCCACCGACAAATACATGGCCGTTGAAGGCGCCAACGGGTTGATCGCGGCGATTGCGGATGCCCATTCGTTGGAACAGGCGGGCGACAAGATTTTGCGCCCGATGGCGGACGGGCGGTTGGGCTCGGAGGAAGCGCCGTTCGGGGGGATGGTCGCTTTGGACGGGAACCTGACGCTTGGGTTGCTTGAAGAGATCGCGGTAAGCCCCTTGTTTGCAAAGGCAGATTTACGTGTTGCGCCCGCGTCGCCCGGCAAGGCGGAGCGGTTGTTGCCGTTCCTGAACCATTCGCGCGCGGTGCTTTATGTGAACTGCGAGGAAGCCGGGTTGCTGTGTCAATGCGCGTTTGAGGATGCGGCGGCGGCGGCCAAAGGGTTGCTTGAGCGCGGCGCGGTGCGGGTGTTGGTGACCAATGGCGGCGAGATGGCGGCTGAGGGGAATTCGGAGGGGAATTCGGGGCAAGCGGGCGGCATCATCACCGCCCTGCCCCCCAAGGTATTGGTGACACGCGTCACCGGCGCGGGCGATACTTTCATGGCGGCGCATATCGCCGCCGAAGCGCGCGGCAACACAGGTGAAGCGGCATTGCAGGCGGCGCTCAGCGCGGCGGCGGCCTATGTTTCGGGAGAAGCAGCAGTATGAAGATGGTATTCAGCAGCGAAGTTCGCGATGCGCGCGCACGGGGTGCGGCGCTGGTGGCGTTGGAAAGCACGATCATAACCCACGGGATGCCTTGGCCGCAGAATGCCGAAACGGCGCGGTTGGTTGAGCAGGACATTCGCGACGCGGGCGCAGTTCCGGCGACGATTGCGGTGATTGAGGGCGCGTTGCACATCGGGCTTGAGGCGGCGGAGCTTGACACTTTGGCGCAGGCGCGTGGGGTTGCCAAGCTGAGCCGCGCCGATATGGCGGCCTGCATGGCGACGGGCGGCACCGGCGCCACAACGGTGGCGGCGACGATGATCGCGGCGCGGCTGGCGGGGATCGGCGTGTTCGCCACGGGCGGCATCGGCGGCGTGCATCGCGGCGCCGAGCAGAGTTTCGATGTTTCGGCGGATTTGCAGGAGTTGGCGCAAACTGCGGTGACGGTGGTTGCGGCAGGCGCAAAGGCCATATTGGACCTGCCCAAGACGATGGAAGTGCTTGAAACGCTGGGCGTTCCGGTGATCGCCTATGGTCAGGACGTGTTGCCGGCGTTTTGGTCATCGACATCGGATTTGCCCGCGCCGCTCAGGATGGACAGCGCGCAGGAGATCGCGGCGGGCCATGTGATGCGGGCGAAAATCGCCGTGCCGGGAGGGCAATTGGTGGCCAATCCGGTGCCAAAAGAGAGCGAAATCCCCGAGGCCGAGATCGCGCCGGTGATCGACACCGCCCTGCGCGAGGCCGCGGCTCAGGGGATCGCCGCCAAAGAGGTCACGCCGTTCCTGTTGGGGCGGATTTTTGAGCTGACCGAGGGGCGCTCTCTGGCGACGAATATTGCGCTGGTGCGCAACAATGCACGGCTCGGGGCGGCGATTGCGCTTGAAATTTCGTCGCTGAGCGACAGTTCTGTATAGGGAGGCGCAGGTTTTGCGCGCTTTTAGCGGTGCAAAGATTGCCGTGCTGCTTGAAACTCCCTATGTGACAGAGAACCAGCCGAGGATTTCCGCCAGAAATGAGCAAGCGACAGGACGACGACGACACAAATAAAAAGCGGTTTCGCCCCTTTGCCGGGGTGAGGAATAATTTCCTTGCCGGTTTGGTTGTGGTCGTGCCGATTGCGATCACAATCTGGCTGATCTGGGCGTTTGTCGGCTGGATCGACAGTTGGGTGCTGCCGTTTGTGCCGGGGAAATACCACCCTGACGCGCTGATCAATCGCTGGTTTGGCGATGCGAGCTGGTTCATATGGCTGTTTGGCGCGGAAGAGGTGCATATCAACATCCGCGGTGTCGGTGTTGTGCTGTTCCTGATGTTCACGGTCTTTGTCGGCTGGATCACCAAAGGTCTGATCGGGCGCAGTTTTCTGGCCTGGGGTGAAGGGCTGGTTGAGCGGATGCCGGTTGTGCGCTCGCTCTATAACGGGATCAAACAGATCGCCGAAACGGTGTTTGCCACCTCGAACGAGGCAAAGTTCGACAAGGCCTGTCTGGTGGAATATCCGCGCAAGGGGATTTGGGCGATTGCGTTCGTGTCGACCAAGGCCAAGGGCGAAATCGACAAGCGTATTCCGGTCGATGAGGATATTATATCCGTCTTCCTGCCGACCACGCCGAACCCGACGTCGGGGTTTTTGCTGTTCGTTCCGCGCCATTCGGTGATCGAGCTGGATATGGGGGTTGAGGATTCTGCCAAGCTGGTGATTTCGGCGGGGCTGGTTTACCCGAACCCGAAAGACCCGAGCGTTCCGGTGGGAGAGCCTGCGAATGCGCCCAAGGATGCCACGCAGGATGCGGCGGAGTAACCGGGGCTGAGCTTTGCTTCCGCATGGGTAGAACGCCGAAACCTTGGCCTTGCATTTCAGGCCCCTCTCTAGAGCAGACCTTTAAATAAGGCGCGGCGAAGGTCTCAGATGAGCCCAACTTTGTTGATCTTCTGTGCCGCAGCTAAAGTCCGCTATCGCAGATGAAAGGCCCCGCGCAGGGCAACATGGCCCAGATTTGACATGCCTGAGTGGTGCCGCCTTTCCACGAGTTCACGCCTCACAGCCCTAAACAACGGCCCTTCCTGATATCGATCTGTGCGCGGGTTCTGTGGTAAGGGGTGTCATCCAGTCACCCATATCTAGCGAGTAGCGGCTATTTCAAACAATGATTTCCAGAAAGCAATAACGCTCCGCCACTTGCGCGTCATTGCTGCCCTGTCCGACCTGAAACTGGTGGCGCGGGTGTCCGAAGCGCTCAACGTTACCCAGCCCGCTGTGTCCAAACAGATTGCGGATTTGGAGAGGATCGTCGGGGCGCCTATTGTGACGCGCGACCGGAACCGGTTGTTTTTAACCTCGATCGGGCAGCGGCTGGCGGATCACGCCAAGCAGGCACTCAATCAGCTTGATCGGGCCGCCTTCGATATCGAGGCCATGGCGAGCGGGGTTGCGGGGTCGGTCTCGGTCGGGGTTGTCAGCTCGGTTGCGCCAACCCTTTTGCCCGCGACCATTGCGCTGTTCAAAAGCAGCACGCCGCAGGCCAATATTTCGATCAAAGAAGGACATTTTGTCGAACTGCTTCCCGAGCTGGAGACGGGCGCGCTTGATGTGCTGATTGCGCGGATTTGGCAGCCTCAGGAATTGCCCGGCATAGACCAGCTAAGCCTTTTTGCCGAACCGGTGGTTGTTGTGGCTGGCCGCACGCATAGTCTTGCAAATCGGTCCGAGCTGGACTGGAGCGATCTGGTCGAGTTCCCGTGGATACTGCCTCAGGCCAATTCGGTGGCGCGGCGCGCGATTGATGCGCTTTTTGCCGAATACGGGCTGAGCCCGCCGGGCAATACGATTGCCTCCCTTTCGCTGACGTTGAACCTCGCTCTGCTCAAGGCGATCCCCGCGCTAACGCTCATGCCGCAACGGCTGGCTCAGGCCCATGCGGCACGCGGCGATATTGTTTCGCTTCCATTGGACACCCGCGGCCTTCTGTCCGAAGCGCGTTGCTTCTGGCGCAGCGAACAGATCAGCACCAATCCCACGCTGACGTTCTTCTTGAAATGTCTGGAAAAGGCGACCGAAGACCTGAATACCATTCCATTTGGTTAAGGTTGCAGGCTAATCTTTCAATATTTTTTGCAACAAACCCGCTTTATCTTAACTTAAATCGTTTCTGGGAGGAAAAGCGATGGTAAGTTCGATCGTGTTCGCGCCGGCTCAGGTCGGCGCATGAGAGGGGACACAATGATGGCCCTGTCTGCCCGGCAGGTGCTGCAACGCTTTGCGGACCACAGTCTGACCCCCAGCGACTATCTGGCGGGGTGTCTCGAGCGGATTTCGCAGGTCAATCCAAAGATAAACGCCCTCACCGCGATTGATGCCGAACGCGCTGTTAGCGAAGCGGTTCAGGCAACAGCCAGATGGCGGGCCGGAGCGCCCAAGGGGCCGCTCGACGGTTTGCCGGTGGGTGTGAAAGACCTGCAAGACACCGAAGGGTTGCTTACCACCCATGGCAGCCCTCGGATGCGGGCGAACTGTCCGCAGGCAGATCTGCCCATGGTGGCGCGGCTGCGCGACGCGGGTGCGATCATTCTGGCCAAAACCAATGTTCCCGAATGCGGTGCTGGCGGCAACAGCCGCAACCCGGTCTGGGGTGCGACGGGAAATCCGTTTGATGCCAACCTGATCGCTGGCGGTTCTTCGGGCGGCTCGGCGGCGGCCTTGGCGGCAGACCTTCTGCCGCTTTGCACGGGGTCGGACACGGGCGGGTCTCTCAGATTGCCGGCGGCGCTCTGCGGGATCGTAGGATATCGACCCTCGGTTGACGTCATCGCGCATCCGACGCGGCCATTGGGATGGTCGGGCATTTCGGTGCTTGGCCCGATGGCGCGCACAATGGACGACATGATTTTGATGCTGCAGGTCTGCCAAGCGTTTCATAAGGACGATCCCCTGTCATCCCGCGGGGCACCGGACCGCTTTGTAACCCTGCCTGAAACGCGCCTTGAAACCCTGCGCATAGGCTTTAGCGAGGACTTTGGCGGTGCGCCGGTGGATCCTGCTATTCGGGCGACCTTGCGGGCGCGTGTCGAGAAAATCGCGCCGCATGTTAGGGATTGCCGCGCGGTCGATTTGGCGCTTGGTGACATGGACCGTTGCTTTGACATCCTGCGCGCCGAAAGCTTTGTGTCGGCCTTCGGCGAGGTGCTTAAATCCGATCCCGATGCCTTCGGCGCTGATATCGCCACCAATGTCGAATTGGGCCTGTCCATGTCGCTGGCTGACCGGGCCTGGGCGCATGCCGAACAGACGCGCATCCTGCGCCGGTTCAATGCGGTGATGCAGGACGTCGATGTCATCCTTCTCCCCACTGCGCCGGTCTCTCCGTTCCCCTGGACCCAAGGCCACGCCACCGACATTGATGGCCAGAGCTCGGACATCTATTATCGCTGGCTGGCGCTTACCTATCGCGGCTCGCTCTCCGGTGGTCCGGCGATCACGCTGCCCTGTGGGCGTGATCCTCAGGGCATGCCTTTCGGGTTGCAGATGTTGGGCCCGGTGCGCGGTGATGAAACGCTGCTTGCCGCCTCCAAAGCGATCGAGACCTTCTTTGCGGCGGACCCGGAAACGGCGCGGCCCCGTCCCGATATGGCGGGCCTTGCACCCTCCGACATCGACCTGCGCTCGATCGTCACCCATCCGCCCATCCTCGGTGCTGGCGGGTCCGGGACGGCTTCTATGCGAACGGCGGTGTAGCACGATGTATCTGATCCCCATCCTCTTCATCATTCTGCTGATCAGCGGCACGGCCTTCGCCTATTTGATGGGTGCCGTTTCGGTCGTGACGTTTGTGGTGCTCGACAAGAGCCAGTTCCTGTCGATCCTGCCGCAACGCATCTTTGCGCAGCTCGACGTCTTCGCCTTCATGGCGATGCCGCTGTTTATCCTGACAGCCGAGATCATGGGCCGCGCCGGTGTCACCCGAAGCCTGATCGACTTTGCCATGTCCATCGTCGGCCGCTTCAAGGGCGGGCTGGGCCACGTCAACATCCTGACCAGCGTGTTCTTTGCCGGTATCTCGGGCTCGGCCATCGCGGATAGCGCCGCCTTGTCCCGCACCTTTGTGCCAGAGATGAAGGCGCGCGGTTATGACCCCTATTACGCAGGAGCCATCACTGCGGCCTCGTCAATGATCGGGCCAATTATTCCGCCCTCGATCATTATGATCATCTATGGCGGGTTGACCGGTGCATCGGTGGCCGCCTTGTTTATCGCGGGTGTGATACCGGGCCTGCTGCTGGCCGCGTCCTTGATGGCGCTGAATGCCATTATCGCCACGGTCAAAGGGCACCCGGGCGGCAAGTCCGACGACCTGCCGCCGTTCCTGCCCAGCCTGCTCAACGCCGCTCCGGCGCTGTGCCTGCCGGTGGTGATCCTCGGGGCATTGGTCTTTGGCTTGGCAACTCCGACCGAAGGGTCAGCCGTGGCTGTCGTGGTCGCCCTTGTGGCGGGGCAGTATTACAAAGGGCTGAGCCTGCGCATGATCTTTGACGCGGTCGAAGCAACCGCCAAGATGACCGGCACGATCTTTATCATCCTCGCTGCGATCTCGGTGCTTGGCTACTTGGCGGGGCAGCTCGGATGGTCCAGCGCTCTGGCGGATTGGGTCGGGTCTTTCGGGCTGACCGGCACGAAATACCTGTTCTTCCTCGTCGCGATCTTCCTGATTGCCGGGATGTTCATGGACACGCCCGTGGCCCTGACATTGCTCATTCCGCTGTTCGCGCCGCAAGCGCTGGAACAGGGCATCAGCCCAATCCAGCTTGGCATCGTGCTGTGCTTTAACCTGTGTGTCGGGCTGATTACGCCGCCGCTGGGCAAATGCCTCGTGGTCGTCTCGGCGCTGACAAACCTCAACTACTGGCGGCTGGCCTATGCCGCGCTGCCCTTTATCGTCGTGCAGGCCCTGCTGCTGATGGCGCTGGTCTACTGGCCCGCGATTACCCTTACTTTACCACGCCTGCTCGGCTTTTCAGTCAACTAGATTTCTAACGGAGGAGACAATCATGAAACTCAAGGCACTCTCACTGGCGGCATTGCTGGCGATGTCCAGCGCGGTCAGCGCGGAAGTCAAGATCGCCCTAGACAGCGCGCCGAACCTCGACACCAGCGGCTCTTACAACTGGGCGCATGCTTTTGGGGCGGCCCTGACCAAAGCTGGGATGGACGTTCGCGAACTGCCGCGCGGCGCCGTCGGCAACGAAGCCGAGAAGTTCGACCAAGTGTCGACCGGGCTGCTCGAAGTGTCGCTGTCGGATGTGCGCGCAATCGCTCAGGTTGACCCGTTCATCTATGGCGTCCGCCTCCCCTATATCTTCGATGATGTCGAGCACATGGACCGCGTGCTGCAAGCGGGCAAGGTCTTTGACCGCGTCAATGAAAAACTGGCCAATCAGGATGTCGTCGTGCTGGCGCTGGCGCCGCTCGGGCCGCTTTCGGGCATCATCACCACCAAGGCGGCGGTTCGTTCGCCTGCTGACATGGCAGACCTGCGGATGCGCGCGCTCGATGATGCGCAGATCGCCATGTACAAGGCTTGGGGATCAAGCGGCACCATCGTGCCTTGGGGCGAAGTGCCGTCCGGCCTGCAAACCGGCGTGATCGACGGGTATCTGAACTCGCCCTTCGTGCCGGTGATGTTCGGCCAGACCGACTTCGTCAAGAACTTCTCGGATGCCGGCGTTATCATCCCGATGCGCGCGGTCCTCGTCTCCAAGAGCTGGTACGAAGGCCTGTCCGAGACCGACCGCGCCACCGTGGACAGCGCCGTCAAAACCGCTGATGCAGCGGCCCGCGCATGGCTGGCAGAAGCCTCCGAGCGCGGCCTCGCCGCCTTGGAGGAAAAGGGCGTGACCGTTCAACGCCTAAGCGCGGAAGAGCGCGCGGTGTTCCGCGAGGCGTCCAAGCCGGTCTATGACTCCGGCCTGATGCCGTCGGAAGACGTGAAAGTCTGGACCGACCTGTCCGACGCCAACCGCTGATCCACAACCGCCGGGCCTTTGACAAGGCCCGGCACTTTTAGCAGGAGACGACACATGCGCAATGCCATCATCACAGCCAGCAACAGCGTTCACCGCGTCGCACGTGGGGCTGCCGTTTTCGCCGTCTGCCTGATGTTTCTGACTGTCGTGTTGCAGATCATTGCCCGCTATGTCTTCTCCGCGCCCCCGGTCTGGACCGAAGACGTGGCCCGCTATGCCATGGTCTGGACCGGACTTCTGGGCGCGACGCTATCGTTCAAGACACGCTCGGATGCGGTGCTGATGCAGAGCGTCGCACCGCAGCGCCCTCATCTGCTGGGGTTCCTTGCCGATGCGGTTCACAGCGCAGCGGTTTTGACCTTCGTTCTGCCGGTCGTCTATTTCTGCTTCATCGGCCTGCGGGGCAGCTTTGCCAAAGGCTATCTGGCGCGCCAATCGGGGCTGACCGCCGACACCCTCGGAATCCCGATGGTGTGGATTTCCATGTCGGTGCCGATTGCCATGATCATCATCCTGCTGCATCTGGCCGCCCGATGGGCAGGCGACGACGCGACAGACAGCGCCAACACGCAACTGGACTGAGAGCGCCCTGCCCCGCGCCAGCCAGCCCCAAACCATTCTCCACCAACCTCCCGAGGCCCTTTCCATGACCACGGACACGACCGCTCAAGCCATCTCTGACCTGAAAGACCTGTTGGGCGAGCGCCTGTCGACCGGCGAGTCAATTCTGGAAATGCATGGCCGGGACGAGGCCTACTCCCAGCCTGCCTTGCCGGATGCGGTCGCCTTTCCCGAAACCACCCAAGACGTCTCGGCGATCATGAAGATATGTTCGCGCCATAGGGTTCCGGTCGTCCCCTTCGGCATCGGCACATCGCTTGAGGGTCACGTCATCCCGATCCACGGCGGGATCAGCGTGGACACCAGCCGCATGAACAGGATCCTTGAAATCCATGAAAGCGATCTGGACGCCGTTGTGCAGCCCGGCGTCTCGCGGACGCAACTCAATGATGAGCTGCGCGCGACAGGGCTGATGTTCACGGTCGATCCCGGTGCGGATGCAACGCTGGGCGGAATGGCCGCCACCCGCGCGTCGGGCACCAACACCGTGCGCTATGGTACCATGCGCGAAAACGTGCTGGCGCTCGAGGTTGTGCTCCCTGATGGCACCATCATCGAGACCGGATCGCGGGCGCGCAAATCCTCGGCTGGCTATGACCTGACACATCTGTTCGTCGGTTCCGAAGGCACGCTTGGGATCATCACCAAGCTGACGGTGCGCCTGTTCGGCCAGCCCGATACGATCCTGGCCGCGACCTGTTCGTTTGAAACCGTAGATGATGCCGTGAACGCGGTGATCATGGCGATTCAGATGGGCATCCCGATGGCAAGGATCGAACTTCTGGACGAGGTCCAGATGCAGGGGATGAACATCTTCAACCCCGATCTGAACCTGCCCGAAAAACCGCATCTGTTCCTCGAATTTCACGGCTCAGACGCCAGCGTGAAGGAGCAGGTCGAGATGTTCCAAAGCGTCGGAGACGAATTCGGTGCAGCGGACTTTCGGCGGGCAACCAGAGCAGAAGATCGCAACCGCCTGTGGACGGCACGACACAACGCCTACTACGCCGGGAAATCGCTGCGCAAAGGCTGCGAAGGTCTGATCACCGATTGCTGCGTGCCGATCTCGGCTCTCGCCGACTGCATCTCGCGCTCTAAAGAAATGATCGCCAAGTCCGGCATGATCGCCCCGATCGTAGGTCATGTGGGCGACGGGAATTTTCACCTCATGATCCTGATCGACCCGAGCGATCCCGCTGAACTCGAACGGGCCAAGGCGCTTGCTTCAGAGGTCAACTACCTCGCACTGTCGTTCGGCGGGACGGTCACGGGCGAGCATGGTGTGGGCACAGGCAAGAAGCGTTATATGGAGGAAGAACACGGCGCAGCCTATGCGCTCATGGCGACATTGAAGCGCGCGGTTGATCCGAATAACATCATGAATTCGGGCAAGATGGTCGACATTCCCGATGTCTAACCGGGCCAGTGTTTAGGGCAACCGGGTGATGCGCTTGGGCCTTGGGCGCGGGGTGAAATACGGCCCGGACGCGGCGTGTGGGCCAGAGGGTTACGGACCGATTACAACTGCGTAATGACATGAAAAAGCAGCGCAATTCCATTTAGGGAGGTCTTTGAATGACACTGTTAGCCGATCTTTTATCGACTGTGTTTGAGCGGCGCTACAAGACTGCGGCGTCAGGTCAAATTGGCAACCGTTCGCTGGTGGAATTGGCCGAAGAACTGGTGGGCACTGCCGGCGAAATGTCTGGCCTCGCGCTCGCTGGCGAGATCCTGTCGCGTTTCGAAACTCTGACCGATCAACAGAAACTTGAGTTTTTCCGCCACATCGCAACCGCTCTGGATATTGACCCCGAAAGCGTGCGCAGCACGCTCGATGCCTATGAACGCGACCCATCGAAACAGACCTATCGCGCGTTCGTGACAGCAGCCGAGCCGCGTAGGCAGGAATTGATACGCCGACTGAACCGGGTGCCCGGAGCGACCGGCCAACTGGTGCGCCTTCGGGCCGAACTCTTGCGTTTGGGCGCGCAGGAGCCTCAGCTTGCAGCGCTCGACCTCGACTTCCGCCATCTCTTCGCGTCTTGGTTCAACCGAGGTTTCCTTGTGCTTCGCCCGATCAGTTGGGAAAGCCCGGCGCATATCCTCGAAAAGATCATTGCCTACGAGGCCGTTCATGAAATCGCCTCTTGGGATGATCTTCGTCGCAGGCTCAAGCCCGACGACAGGCGTTGCTTTGCCTTTTTCCACCCTTCCATGCCTGATGAGCCGCTGATTTTTGTTGAAGTGGCCATGACCAAGGGCGTTCCAAGCACAATTCAGACCCTTCTGACCGAGGACCGCACGCCGATATCGGCGGATGACGCCGACACGGCGGTGTTCTACTCGATCTCGAACTGCCAAAAGGGGCTGGGCAGCATTTCCTTCGGGAATTCGTTGATCAAGCAGGTGGCGTCTGATCTGTCCTCGGAGCTGCCCGGAATCAAGACTTTCGTGACCCTCTCACCCATTCCCGGCCTTGCCGCATGGGCCACGCAGGAAGGCCTTGAAATGCCCACTCAGGATACCCCGAGAAAATGCGCGCGATGGCGGCGCATTATCTTCTGAATGCCAAAGGTCGCGGCGGTGCGCCCTTCGATCCGGTTGCGCGCTTTCACCTTGGCAATGGAGCGGTCGTTCACGCCGTTCATGCAGCGGCCGACACCTCGCAACAGGGGGTGGCCCAATCCGGCGGTGCCATGGTCAATTATCTCTACGACCTGTCTCGCGTTGCCGAAAACCACGAGGCCTTTGAAACCTCTCGCGCCGTGATCGCCAAGCCGGAGGTCAATGCGCTGGCCAAATCCGCAGACCTCGATCCGATACGCGAAAGGTAACGCCATGGCGAACCCGTTATACGACGCCCTGTTCGGTGCCCACGCTGGCAAGACCACGCCGTTTTTGTATCTTACGGACGGTCAGGTCATCACCCATGATCGCTTTGTGAAAATGAGCGCGCAGATCGCCCATAGGATGGTCGCGATTGGCCTTAAGCCCGGCGACCGCGTGGCGGTTCAGGTCGAGAAATCGGCGCAAGCCTTGGCGCTTTATGCGGCCTGCGCTCAGGCAGGCTTGGTCTTCTTGCCGCTCAACACGGCCTATACGGTCGAAGAGCTGAGCTATTTCATCGAGAACAGTGGCGCATCTCTGATTGTTTGCGACACGAAAAGCGAACAATCTCTGGGGAGACTGGCAGACACCCTTGGCGCCAAGATCGAGACCCTGAATGCCGATGGCAGCGGCACCCTCATGGACAAGGCCGGAGCCCTGCCAGAGAGCTTTGCCACCGTGGAGCGCGACGGCGAGGATCTGGCGGCTTTTCTCTACACATCAGGCACCACCGGGCGCTCCAAAGGCGCCATGCTGACGCACAACAACCTGCTGTCGAATGCGTGCACTCTGGCGCGGGAATGGCGCTTCACAGCGAACGACGTTCTGCTTCACGCGCTACCGATCTTCCACACCCATGGGCTGTTCGTCGCCACAAACGTCACATTGGCCGCCGGTGGCAGCATGATCTTCATGCCAAAATTCGACCTTGATCAGATCATCACCCGGATGCCGGACGCGACAACCATGATGGGCGTGCCAACCTTCTATACCCGCCTTCTAAACGACCCCCGTTTCAACCGCGAGCTGGCGTCGCATATGCGCCTGTTTGTGTCCGGCTCCGCGCCGCTTCTGGCCGAGACCCATAGTCAGTTCGAAGAGCGCAGCGGCCACCGCATTCTTGAACGCTATGGCATGACGGAAACCAATATGAACACCTCCAATCCCTATGACGGCGAACGCCGCGCGGGAACGGTTGGCTTTCCATTGCCGGGCGTCGAGCTCAAGATCACCGCCCCCGACACAGGCGAGAGCCTGCCGCATGGTCAAGTCGGTCAGATCGAGGTGCGCGGGCCGAATGTCTTTAAAGGGTACTGGCAGATGCCGGAGAAAACAGCGGCCGAGTTGCGGGACGATGGGTTCTTCATCACAGGCGACTTGGGCGAGATCGACGAAGATGGCTATGTGCACATCGTTGGCCGCAACAAGGACCTGATTATCTCCGGCGGCTACAACATATACCCAAAGGAAGTTGAACTGTTGCTGGACGATCAACCCGGCGTGCTGGAGAGCGCCGTGATCGGTGTTCCCCATCCGGATTTCGGCGAGACGGTGCTGGGCGTGATCGTGCCGAAGGATGACGCGTCGCCAGATATTGATAAGATATTGGCAGCCGCACGCCACTCATTGGCCAGTTTCAAACTCCCCCGCAAACTGGTCGTGCGCACGCAACTTCCACGAAACACGATGGGCAAGGTTCAAAAGAACATCCTGCGAGACCAATTCAAAGGAATGTTCGAGACCTGACCGCCCCCGCCCGGTGAATGCCCGTTAGCATCCATGAACGGGATTGAGAGCGCGATCCCGGAAATGCAGTCTTCATGGACTTCATCGACCCGGAAGTGATGCTCCGGCACATCATCAAGGGTGTTTGGCTTGCCGCGTCTGCTAGGCGGGATAAAGCGGCCCGCGCTCAGGCCTCTGTATGGACCTGCCTTTTTTGCAGCTTGACCATGAGATAGCCCATAAGCGTGGTCATCCCGACATGACCAATAAAGGAAGACTGCGTGTAAGTGCCGAAACCCATCATGAATGTGCGCCCGACGACCGGGGCCAGGAGGCCCTGCGCTATGAACCAGAGAGTTAGCCCGGCAATTGCACCTGAAAGGATAAGATTGGTCCGGGAAACCAGATGTGTCACCCATACGACCCCCGCAAACCCGAGGGCCCCGATCGCGAAGTGCAGGAGAAAGCCGGCCCAATGGGGCACGGTAACCCCGAAGGCAATATTTATGAGGGCGACAACCAAGTTGGCGGGAGCAAGAGCGACGCCAAACAGTATCGGCGAGATCAGCCATGCGTAGATCTCGAATGAAACTTCGCCCGCCAACCCGGCGAGTGCCAGATTTCTGAGTGTGCTTTTGGTGCGCATTGCGTTGTGTTCTTTCTGTTTGGAGCGAATATCGCGAGGGATGTCAGACGTAAGGTGCGGCAAGTTTGATAGGCGATCAGTCCAAACCTATGCGCCCGCCCCCTTCTAAACGGTGACGGCCTGCATAGGCTTGGAAGGTTTATGCACGGACACTTTGCCTTCGACCGTCATCTATCCATTCTGGAGTGATCACTCAAATAACTTGATCTGACGGACACTCAACATTTTGTGTAACGATATGGCGGGCTGCAGATCGGGTCGAACATTCGCTCGCCCGAGCGGATCTCTGCGCCGCCGCGTGGCCGCAGCGAGCCTTTCATACCATGCGTTGGTATGCCGCCCGGCGAGCCGAGGCACGGGCGGCACCAAGTCAGCTCTTGTATGCCGAAACCATCAGCATCATTGGCCGTTCTTTCTCTTCGGCCAGCTCCGGCATCGACGCGATCTGATCCGGCGTCGGTGCAAATTCCTCGATCCGGCGGAGCGCAAAACCCGCGTCGAGCAGGGTGTTGACCGTGGTCGCCAGCGTCCGGTGATGCTTTAGCACGCCCTCTGCAAACCAATCGGTGCGGCGTTCGCCCTCCATCGAATAGCCATTGACCGGCCAGGTCTTGCGACCGTCCTCGTCCTTGATCCATTGCGGATGGGTCGCGGCCATGAAGATCGGGTGCTCTATGATGAAGACCAGATCGCCGCCGGGCGTCAGGGCGCTGTGGATCGACCGCATCAACCGCCCGAAATCCTGCACGTAGTGGAAGGTCAGCGCACTATAGACCAGATCGAACGCGGCTTGCGGAAGGTCGAGTGTGTCGAGATCGGCAATGCGATAGTCGATGGCGGCATCGTCAGTGTCGCCGCGGGCACGGTCAATCATGTTCTGAGACAGATCAAGCCCCAGAACCGAAGCCGCGCCGTTCTCGCGGAACCAGCGGGATGCCCAACCGAAACCGCAGCCCAGATCGGCCACGCTCTTGCCAGTGACGTCTGGCAGCAACGCGCGGATTGCGGGCCATTCCGGCGCACCATCGAGCCCATGCACCTGCCGGGGAAGCTGGCTGTAGCCAGCGAAGAAATCGGGATCGTCGTAGATATTCTGTGCCATGTATGTCTCCAGAGAAAGAGGAGGACGAGGCGCGATTTGCACGCCAAAACGCCTCGTCCAAAAGGGCGAGGCCGAGGTTGTCAATCGGCGTGGTCAGGTCGCGTGATTGTCATCCCGGCATCCCGCCAAAGGGATACCGGCCGATCGGGCGACTATGTGGATGTCCTTCTCAACCATGCGGGCAGGATTGTCCGCGGCACGAAAAATGTCAATTTGACCGCCCTCGTGACAGGCAGGAACGTCCGCTCTGCCGACCTTCGCCCACCGAAAATGCCGTGCGATGGAGGAATGACCGGTCTGGTGAAGGCCAATGCATCTTCAAGTTCGACATCATGGTATCGAACGGTGCTGTCCATTTGCGTGAGGCCAAGATGAAAAGCGCCAGATCGCGATGATTCTCTGCGCGTTCGGGAGGCAGGCGGATGGCCCAAATATTCTTTGGCATCTCAGCTTTGCATGTTCATGAGCGCGTGCGGAGAAGGTCGAGTGAGAGCCCAAGGGGACCGATTCTGCCCAGATTTTGAGCGGTCGAGAGGGCTAGCGCGCGATTGTTTTCGGCCCATTTGGTAAGGCTGGAAGCGGGAAAAGGGCTGTTGTTTTCCGAGCATTCCGAGCGCCGGTTTCTGGTGCGGAATCATGCCTTTAACGAAACTGTCTGTCCCGCTGGACTGCTCTTTTCCAACACCGTCGGCAAGCACGCGGACTGTCTTGATCTGTAGCGGACGCCAAACCGGCGGCGGAGAAATTCGTTGACTTTATCAACGGTTATTCTCAAGCTTGCTGTCAGGAGGCGGACCATTGACTGATGAATTACAAATTCGACACCTGACCGACGCGATGAGCTTTCGTGTTTCGCGTTTTGCTTCAATCAATGAATATCTGGGATCAAAGCACTTTCGCCGCGAATTTGGTGTGAGCCTGTCGGAATGGCGGGTTCTGGGGCTGGTCGCAGAAGGCAACCCGGCGACGACGCGGGCGTTGCGCGACACGCTGCTGATGGATCGTGGTTTGCTGAGCAGAGTGGTGAAAGCGCTGCGCTCGCGCGGGCTTGTTCGAAGTCAGGTATGTGCCTCGGACAAACGTCAGGCCGAGCTGTTTTTGACTGACGAAGGGCGGGCATTACACCGCGCTTGCATCGCTTTTACTGACAATCGCAACAAGGCAATGGCCTCGGCTCTCACGGCCGAGGAACAGGCGGAGTTCAACCGCTTGCTCGATGTCCTGATCGCCTCAAATGCGGCTCTCATCAAAACCAAGGAATATGCCGATGATTGATGGAAATCAGACAAGACAGAATCCTTTCCAATTTGCGGGGCGCGCGCTTGCCGTCGTTTTCTCGCTGACCATCGTCATGGTCATCGCCTTCTTCGTTCTGAACGAAGCGAACGCCCGCTTTGGGGTTATGGCGGTCAGCATCGCGATTGTTGCTTTGACCTCTAACAAGGGGAAAACGGGCAAGTTCGGCTGGGCCATCGATCTTGGTTTGATGGCTGCGTTTCTTTATTCGGCGATCTGGTTTTTCCGCGTCAAGGAAGAGCTATACACCGGGTTTTACACCGCGACGCCGGACAATATTGTTGCGGGCCTCGCCGGCATGTTGGCGATTGTTGTGCTGTCGATCCGAGCATGGGGTCCGTCGCTTGCGATCATGGCGGCGGTCTTCATTGCTTTCGGTTTTGCGGGCCCCTATCTGCCGGGAATTCTAGAGCATTTCGGCATGGAACTCTCGGGGTTTCTTCAAATCGGCTGGTACTCGTTTGACGGTGTGTTTGGCCGTGTGACGGGGCTGGTGGCTGACAATGTTCTGATCTTTCTGATCTTTGGTGCCATTCTCGAGCGCACCGGTGCGGGTGACAGTCTCATCCATTTGAGCACCGCGCTTACGGCGCGTATTCGCGGCGGGGCGGCGCATGCGGCGATTGTTGCCTCGGCGATCTTTGGCATGATGAGCGGCAGCGTCGCCGCCAATATTGCGGGCACGGGCGTGTTCACCATTCCGATGATCAAGAGGCAGGGCTTTTCCGCCAACTTTGCGGGGGCCGTTGAAACGGCGGCTTCGTCCGGCGGACAGCTGACACCGCCGATCATGGCGGCGGCTGTTTTTGTCATGGCCGATCTTGTGGGCATGCCGTTTGTCATGGTCATGGCGGCGGCGGCATTGCCGGCGTTGTTCAAATACTTTGGCCTGTTCGCCCAAGTCTATACCGAGGCTGTGCGTCTCGATATCAAGAACCTGCCAGAAGACCAGATCCCCACAATCACTGCGCGCGACTGGTTGAATTCAGCGTTGGTTTTTGTGCCCATCGGCGCTCTGATGGTTGCGTTTATTGCTGGCAAAAGTCCTGCAATGGCGGGTCTTTACGGGCTGATCACCGCGATCATTATGGGGCTGATCCTTAACCCTGATTTCCGCCGCGAACCCAAACGCATCGTCTCGGCGCTTGCTGATGGTGGCGTGAGCGCGGCGCAGATTATGTTGGCGGTCGGCGTCATCGGGATCGTGCTGGCCGTGGTCAATGAAACCGGCGTTGCCATCCGCTTTGCAACCTCGATTGCGTCGGCGGGCGAAAGCAGCCTGATCCTTGCGTTGGTGCTGGCGATGTTTGGCGCGCTGATCCTTGGCATGGGTCTGCCGACGCTGCCGGCTTATCTGATCATCGCGATCATGATCGCACCGGCGATCATCAAAGCCGGTGTCGAGCCCATCGCGGCGCATATGTTCGTGCTCTACTTTGCGGTCTATTCCTCGATCGTGCCACCGATAGCCTATGGCTGTTATGTCGCCGCGCCGATTGCGGGGGGCAACCCGCTTAAGACATCGTTTGTTGCGCTGCGAATTTCGGTGATCGGCCTGCTGGTGCCTTATATGTTTGTCTTCTCGCCCTCGCTGCTTTTGGTCGCTGACGGCTTCAGCTGGGTTGAGCTGGGCTGCACGCTGCTGCGTCTGGTGGCTGCGGTCTGGATGCTGGCGACGGCCTTTGGCGGCGCCGATCCGCGACTGGGCAAGCTCGGCGGAGGGCAACGCCTGTTGCGGCTTGTCGTCGGGGCGGCTGCGATGATGCCGATGATGATGTTCTGGGGATATGCAGTGGTGGCGACGCTGGCTGTCGGGCTCCTTTCACCAAAACCGAAAACACTCACAGTTTAACTCAGGGAGAACTATAAAATGAGTAAATTACTTACCAAAACCAAAGGTCTGACCCTTGCTGCAATGCTGGCGCTCACGCTGCCAGCGGGTGCGGCGATGGCCGAGCTTTATAAAGTCACGTCAACCGCGCCGGGCATGTCGCCCTTTGTGGTTAACACAGCCATTGCGAAAGTCGTGAATGGTCATGTCGATGGCGTGGAATTCCAAATTCAGGCCACGGGTGCGGCGACCAAACACATGGTTGATGCCGGCAAGGGAAAGGTAGATTTCCTGTTTGGTTCATCCACCATCAACTGGTTGATGGCCGATAATCTGGGCCCGTTCAAGAAAATGAAGAATGCGCCTGAGCTGGAAAAGAATGTCGGGATGATTTTCTCCTACCAGATCGGCCCGTATCATTATGTGACGCGCGCGGATTCGGGCATTGAAAAGCTGGAAGACTTCAAAGGTCGCACCATCTTTGCAGGCCCTCCCGGTGGCGCTGCGAAACGTGTTGTGCTGCGCGCAATCAAAGAGATGGGCGGTGTGACCGCTGATGAAATGGATGTTCAAACCTATGGGTTTGATGCCGCAATTCAGGCGTTTCAGGATGACAAAATCGACGTCATCGTTTTGCCGACAAACGTCCCTAGCCCGGCGATCCAGCAGTTTGCGCTTACCAAGAAGATTCGCATCATTGACGCGAACACTGACAAGCTGACTGTGAACATCCCCTCGGGTGGCACGCTCAACGTCATTCCCGGCGACACATACGGCAGCAATCAGGTGGGTGGCGATGCGCGCACGCATGGGGCCGTGGTCAACTTTTCCGCTGGCATGCATGTCGACGAGGAAGTCGTTTATCAGGTCACCAAAGCGATCTGGGAAAACCTCGGCGAAATCCACGAAACAGCGATCTGGATGCCATCGACCATTCGCAAGGACTCTGCGCTTCAACTTATCGCTGGGCGTCTGCACCCCGGTGCCGAACGCTACTATCGCGAAATGGGTTGGACAATTCCCGAAGCAACGACCTTCGGCTCGCAAGACTGAGCCCAAAGCACGCAGACGTTTTTCGGGGGCATCACACGGGTGGCCCCCGAAAGCACTTTATGAACAGACCGGAAGGGCCGCGACATGCGAGCGAAAGCAGACACGATATTTGAAGGCGGCACCATCATGACGCTGGACCCGCGCAACCCGCAAGCGCAAGCGATGGCGGTTGCGGGGGGCATGTGTTGGCCTGCGGTGCGGCCCATGACATCGAGGCTTTTGCGGGGCCAGACACCAAGCGCGTGTCGCTTGCTGGTCGCTTTGTGATGCCCGGATTGATCGAGTCACACACCCATGCGCTTATGGGGGCTTGCCGTGATCTGTTTCAGATCTATGTCGGCTATACGGCCACAACCGGGCAGCTTGCTGATGCGGTGCGCCAGAAAGCCGCTGACACAGACAAGGGCGCATGGATCAGCGGCGGCCCGTGGCGCTATCAGATGCGTGACGATCTGGGGATGACACCGCGGGAATGGCTTGATGCGCTGGCGCCGGAGCACCCTGTCGCGCTGGTTGATACCAGCCTGCATGCGATTTGGTGCAACAGCCGTGCCTTGGAGATCGTAGGCTATGACGAGACCACGCCTGCTATTGCCGGCGGCGTTATCGAAAAGGGCCCTGACGGTAAGCTGACGGGTTTTCTGGCCGAAGCTGCCTGTGCCGCGATGCGCGAGAGCTATAAGGAAACGCCGCAACAGCTGCGCGAAGCCTGCGACTATGCGGTCACCTACCTCAACAGTCTCGGCTATACTGGTTTCAAGGAGCCAAGTGCGGATGAAGAGACGCTCGAAGCCTATGCGCGGGCCTGTGATGAGGGCCGCTGGAGCCTTCATGGCGCCGCCCATATCACGGCCTATTCCCCGCTGACGGTGGGGATGGTCGGGATTGACAAGATCAACACCCTGCGCGCGCGCTATGAGCGGTCTGACCTGAAGCTTTCTTACGCGAAACTGTTTCTGGATGGGGTTGCGCCGGCACATACGGCGTCTTTCAGTGATCCCTATCAACCGGCCGAGGGGTATGACCCGACACAACACGACCCTGACGAAACGCTGTTGATGTCTCCAGACGAGTTGAACGCCAAGGTGACAGAGCTTGATCGCCACGGCTATGTCGTCAAGATGCACGCGGTCGGTGACAACGCGATCCGCAAAGGGCTGGATGCAATCGAAGCCGCACGCCGCGCAAACGGCGCTTCGGGTTTGCGACATGAGATCGCCCATTCAGCGTTTGTAAGCGACGAAGACCTGCCACGGTTTGCATCGCTTGGCGCAGTTGCCGAAGTCTCGCCGAAACTATGGATGCCAAATGCTGCGACCCCGGCACAGCTGGCGGTTTTGAGCGCGGAGCAAATGCGCAAACTGCATCGCATTCGTGACCTGCTGGATGCCGGAGCTGAAGTTGTCTTTGCAACGGATTGGCCCGCGAGCGCGCCGGATGCAGACCCGTGGAGCGGGCTGGCTGGCATGCTGAACAGGCAAGACCCGACAGGTGCTTTCAGCGGGAGTATGAACGCCTCACAGGCTATCGGACTTGAGCAAGCGCTTGGGCTTTTCACTACAAATTCCGCACGCGCATTGGGGCTTGAAGGCGAAACCTCAGTTCTCGCACCCGGCGCTTGGGCAGACTTTATTGTGCTGTCTGATGACATCAGAGAGCTTTCGCCGGAGCAAATCGGCGCTATCCAAGTGCAGGAAACCATTTGGAAAGGGAATACCGTTTTCGCGGCCTAGCTTGCGGTTTGCATTACGGGCTGGTTGCGCCGGTTAGGCCGCTCCACATTCTGTATCGACGGAACAGAGATTACAGGCGGAAGCGTTGGAAACGGTCTTCTTGTGCATTTGGAGGCTGACCACTTCTGCCGTGGTCTCAGGCGCTCTGTCGCGACCGGTGGCGAGGGTTGCACGTCCGCCATTGCGCGCCGTTGTTACGTACGCCCGCTCTGGGGCGACCAGTCAGGGCCATTCAAGGGATTCACCCGCACGCGCAAAATGCCCCCGCTGCCTCATGCAGCGGGGGCGTCGGGCGGGGCATAGGTGAACACCGCCCGACGGGGAGAGACGGTATCCTGAAGCGTTTCGGGGTGAACTTGAGACATCAAGTTGGGTTCGAAACACCCACAACATCGCGGGGGGCCGCGTGTTTCGCCTCATCGTTGCAAGGGAACAATGAGGCGAAACGCTTTAGAAAAAGCCCAGCTTGTTGGGGTTGTAGCTCATCAGGATATTCTTGGTCTGCTGGTAGTGATCCAGCATCATCTTGTGGTTCTCGCGCCCGATGCCCGATTGCTTGTAGCCGCCAAAGGCCGCATGCGCCGGGTATGCGTGGTAGTTGTTGACCCAGACGCGTCCGGCTTCGATGGCGCGGCCAAAGCGGTAGCAGGTGTTGGCATCGCGCGACCAGACACCGGCGCCGAGGCCGTACATCGTGTCATTGGCGATGGCGAGCGCTTCGGCCTCGTCCTTGAAGGTGGTGACGGAGACAACCGGGCCGAAGATTTCCTCCTGAAAGACGCGCATCTTGTTGTGGCCTTTGAGGATGGTCGGCTGGATATAGTTCCCGCCGGCCAATTCGCCGTTGAAATGTGCAGCGTCACCGCCGACGAGCACTTCGGCCCCCTCTTCGCGCCCGATGGTGAGATAGCTGAGGATTTTCTCTTGCTGCTCTTGGCTGGCCTGTGCGCCGACCATGGTTTCGGGGTCGCGCGGATCGCCGTGCTTGATGGCTTTTACGCGTTCGATGCAGCGGGCGATGAATTCGTCATAGATGTCTTCCTGTACCAATGCGCGACTGGGACAGGTGCAGACTTCGCCTTGGTTAAAGGCAAAGAGCACGAAGCCTTCGACCGCCTTGTCGAGAAAGGCGTCATCCTTGGCCATCACATCGGAGAAGAAGATGTTGGGCGATTTGCCGCCCAGTTCGAGCGTCACCGGGATCAGGTTTTCAGTTGCCGCCTGCATGATCTTGCGGCCCGTTTCGGTGGAGCCGGTGAAGGCGATTTTGGCGATCCGGTTGGACGTGGCCAGCGCTGCGCCGACCTCTCCGCCATAGCCGTTGACGATGTTGAGCACGCCCGCGGGGAGCAAATCGTTAATCAGTTCGGCCAGAACCATGATCGCAGCGGGGGTTTGCTCGGCCGGTTTCATGACGATGCAATTGCCCGCCGCAAGCGCCGGAGCCAGCTTCCACGCCGCCATGAGGATCGAGAAGTTCCACGGGATGATCTGTCCGACGACGCCAAGCGGTTCTTGGAAGTGATAGGCCACGGTGTCGGCGTCGATTTCCGACATGTTGCCTTCTTGCGCGCGCAGAACACCGGCGAAATAGCGGAAGTGATCGGCGGCGAGCGGGATGTCGGCGGCCATGGTTTCGCGGATCGGCTTGCCGTTGTCCCATGTTTCGGCCTGTGCCAGCAGTTCGAGGTTTTCCTCGATCCGGTCGGCGATTTTCAGCACGATGTTGGAGCGTTCGGCGGCGGGTGTTTTGCCCCACGCCTCTTCGGCGGCGTGCGCGGCGTCGAGCGCGAGTTCAACATCGGCGGCGTCCGAGCGGGGCACTTCGTTGATCATCGCGCCGGTGATGGGGGTGACGTTTTCAAAATAGCGCCCGTTCACGGGGGGCACGAATGCGCCACCGATATAGTTGTCATAGCGCAGCTTGAACGGCGACGTATAGGTGCCGGCCTCGGTTTGAGTCATGTCGTTCATAGGGGTTCCTCCAATAAGCACCGGCCCCTCCACCCGGATTGAGCAGAGGGTGACGCAGGGGCATGCGCCTGTCACCGGGGGCGCAATCGGTGGTTGGGGGAATGTGTCTCAGGAGTGAGACAGGTTGGCTCAGCTTTCGTCGAGCCCGAGGCGTTTCATGCGCCGGTAGAGCGTGGCGCGGCCAATGCCGAGACCACGGGCGGCGGCGGAGACATTGCCGTTGGCGCGGGCAAGCGCGCGCACAACGGCGGCGCGTTCGGCCTTTTCAAAGCCGGTCGGCCCCTCGCCCCGGCCAAGGATGTCGGCGGCGGGGCGGGCCTTGAGCGTGCCGGTGCGGTCCATGCCAAAAACGCGGCGCGCCTCGCGGGTGGCGCCGATCACCAGATCGTCGCTGTCGATAGCCAGAAGGGTTGCGGCCTCGGCGTCGTCGCTTTCGGCGACAACGATGCGGGCCGAGGTGAAGGCGGCGCGAAAGTTCGCCTCCTCAATCGCGCGGGCGGTCTGGGCGACCTGGGCCGAGATCAGGCGGTTGAAGCCTTCGGTCTGATCGGCGCGGGCCGAGGAAACATCGAGCGCGGCCATGATGCGCCCGTCGGGGCCATAGATTGGCGCGTCGATACAGCTCATCGCGGTGTTGCGGGCGTAGAAATGTTCGTCCTGATGGATGATGAGGCTGCGCTCTTCAGCGAGGCTGGTGCCGATGCCATTGGTGCCTTCGCGCTCTTCGCTCCAATCGGCGCCGATGGTCAGGCCCCAATCGGCAAAGACCGGCGCATCGGCGTCCGAGATACGCTGATCCAGCACGACGCCTTCCTTGTCGGTGAGGAACACGGCGCAGCCCGATTGCCCGACCAGCGAAAACAGCGTGTCGAGGCGGGGCGCGGCGACGGTCATGAACTTCTCGATCGCGGCGCGGCGGTGATGCAGCGCACTTTGCTCGATAAGCTCAGGGGCGCGGTGTTCATCCGGGTCAAGCCCGTGTTTCATGGCCGAGCGATGCCAGCTTGCCGCGATGCGAGACCGCGCCGCCGCCGAAGGGCTTTGCGCGGTTTCAAGCACCTTGTCGGCATGGGTCGGCTTGCGGGGCATGGGGGCGTTGTCCGGTGGTTGGCTTGTGCTTTCCTACAAAACACCCACCTCAAACGCAAGATTATTGCGCGAAATCAGCCGAGCGCCTCTTGCAGATCTATGGTGCCGCGCTTGCCCAGATCGGATTTATGGGCGTCGAGAAACCGTTCCGCAGCCGCCTGCCCGGCCTTTTTCAAGCGGGCGAGCACCAAAGGATTGGGCATCAGCTTGGTGCTGACCGAGAGGTCATTCATCAAGTCATCGTCGGCGATCATATGGACTTTGACGTCTTTCAACACGCCTTTGGGCACCGCGCCTTTGGACAGCAACCGTTGGGCAAAGCGGATCGCGCGCAATTCGCGCAGGAGCGAGGAATTGAAGCTGATCTCGTTGATGCGGTTCTGGATCTGTTGCGGCGTTTTCGGGATGTCGTCGCGGTAGAGCGGATTGATGTTGATCACCACGATGTCATCCGGCAAATCCGCCTCGAACAGTGGAAACAGCGCTGGATTGCCGGAGTAACCGCCATCCCAGTAATGCTCGCCCGCGATTTCGACCGCCTGAAACAGGGTCGGCAGGCAGGCGGAGGCGAGCAGCGCGTCGGTGCTGATTTCGGCTTGTTCAAAGATGCGGATTTTGCCGCTTTTGACGTTTGTTGAGCCAACAAACAACGCCGGGCCGGAGGCGGCACAGACCTTGTCATAGTGAAACGCCTCGACCACTGGGCGCAGCGGGTTTTGGTAAAATGGACCAAAGGCATAGGGCGTGGTGAGCCGCGCGGCGGCGTCAAAAATCGCCATCGGCCAAGGCGCCTCCATCACCGCATCGAAATGCGCGGTCATGCCTTGGAACCAGTCCGCGAGCTCGGGATTGGAGAGCGCGCCCATCTGGCTCCAGAGCCAGTCGAGATTGTCGCGCGCGCCCTGAGCGCCCCCCGACAGCCAGCCGGATTTCAGCGCCGCACCGTTAAGCGCCCCGGCAGAGGTGCCGGATATGCCAGAGATTTCGATGTCCGGCTCTTGCAGCAGACGGTCAAGCACCCCCCAAGTGAACGCGCCATGGGCACCGCCGCCTTGCAGCGCGAGGTTGATACGAATCATGCAGTGCTCCTTTGGTCGGTTTGGGAGGCGGAACGCCTAGAGCGCGGTCCAGCCGCCATCGACGCTTATGGTGGTGCCGGTGATCTGATCCGCTGCTGGCGAGCAGAGGAACACAGTTGTCCCGCCGATTTGTTCGGTGGTGGCGAATTCGCGGCTTGGCTGGCGCTCAAGCATGACGTTTTTAACCACGTCTTCGCGGCTCATGTTGTATTCCTTCATGGTGTCGGGGATCTGGGCCTCGACCAGAGGGGTGAGCACATAGCCGGGGCAAATGGCGTTGCAGGTGATCGGCTCTTGCGCGGTTTCCAGCGCGGTGGTTTTGGACAGGCCCACCACCCCGTGTTTGGCCGCGATATAGGCCGATTTGAACGGCGAAGCGGTAAGGCCGTGGGCCGAAGCGATGTTGACCACCCTGCCCCATCCGGCGCGGCGCATCATCGGCAGCGCGGCGGCGGTGGTGTGAAAGGCCGATGACATGTTGATCGCGATGATCGCGTCCCATTTTTCGGTCGGGAATTCATCAATCGGCGCAACGTATTGGATGCCCGCATTGTTGACGAGGATATCGCAAGTGCCGGCCTGTTCGATCAGGGCGCGGCAGTCTTCGGCCTTTGACATGTCGGCCTTGATATAGCGGGCGGTGACATTGAAGTCTTTGGCGATCTCTTCGGCGAGCGCATGGTCTTCGTCGCGATCGGTGAAGGAGTTCAGCACCACATTGGCCCCGGCGCGGGCCAGCTCGCGTGCGACCCCAAGGCCGATGCCGGAGTTCGAGCCAGTGATGACGGCGGTCTTGTCCTTGAGAATCATGATGGCATCCTTTTGCTGCGTTTGCAGCATAGTAGGAGGCGTGGCGCGGAAGGTCACGGGGGAAGTCACATGGCCGTATTAGAGGCCGCAGGCCGCCGCACCATAGATAGCCTTGGGGGTTTGCCGCTGGCCCGGTTATCACCACCGTGCTACAGCCCAAAAAAACGCCGGCACGAAGCCGGCGTTAAGTTATTGAGGCAGGTTTCATACAGGCAAGAAACCTATCGAGCAGTGACCCCTTTATAAGCATTCCTTACGCGTCTTCCAAGCTAAAAGTTTGATAACACGTGAATCCCTCGTTAGCTTTGGAGGTAACAAAACATGGGCAGAGCAGGATTGTTGCCGAAATGAAACCAGAGTTTTTCCGCGTGAGACGGGCCCGATTGGCGTTTTTTGGCCTCTGTGCGGCGTTGAATTTCGCCGCCTCTTCGGGGGTGGCCGAGCCGCGTCACGGGCTATCTATGTATGGCGCACCGGCCCTGCCACCTGATTTTGTGTCCCTACCCTATGCCAATCCTGAGGCGCCCAAGGGCGGGAAGGTTGTGACCGGCAACACCGGCGGGTTTGATTCGCTCAATCCCTTCATCCTGAAAGGCACCGCGCCGTGGCAGTTTCGCTTCCTCGGATATGAGAGCCTGATGGACCGAAATTATGACGAGCCTTTCGCGCTTTACGGGCTTTTGGCCGAATCGGTTGAGGTTGCTGCAGATCGGAAATGGGTGGAATTCACCCTGCGCGAGGAGGCGCGATTCTCGGATGGGTCGCCCGTCACATTAGAGGATGTAATGTGGTCTTATGAGATTTTGGGCACGCAGGGTCATCCGCGATACCTCGGATTTTGGCAAAAAGTCGAAAAGATGGAAGCGACCGGGCCGCGCAGTTTTCGACTGACGTTCAACACCGACGACCGGGAATTGGCGCTGATTGCGGGCATGCGCCCGATTTTGAAAAAGGCCCAGTGGGAGGGCAAGGATTTCACCGCGTCGGGCTTGGAAGCGCCGATTGGCACCGGGCCTTATGTGGTGGCTGGTTATGAGCCGGGCCGCTATCTGGCGCTAAAGCGGAACCCTGAGTATTGGGGGCGCGATATGCCGCTGATGCGGGGGCGGGCCAATGTTGATGAGATCAGGATCGAGTTTTACGGCGATGGCGCGGTTCTGTTTGAGGCGTTCAAGAGCGGCGAGTTGAATGTGTTCCGCGAAAGCAACGCCGAGAAATGGGCACGCGATTACGGGTTTCCCGCGGTCGAGGCCGGGGATGTGGTGAAATCGGAAATTCCCGATGGCAAGCCGTCGGGCATGACCGGTTTCGTGATGAACACCCGGCGCGCGCCGTTTGATGATTGGCGCGTGCGCGAGGCGATGCTGCTGGCGTTCAACTTTGAATATATGAACGACACAATCACCGGCGGGCGGCAAAAGCGGATCACCTCGTATTTCTCGGGGACTGAACTGGGGATGCGTGCGGGGCCGGCCGAGGGGCGGGTAAAGGCATTGCTGGCGCCGTTTGCCGACGGGTTGCTGCCCGGAACGCTCGACGGGTATGCCCTGCCCGTTTCGGACGGCACGCAGCGCAATCGCAAGAACCTGCGCCGGGCGTTACGGTTGTTAAAGGAGGCGGGCTACACCACCGACGACGGCATGATGGTGGCGCCGGACGGCACGCCGTTGGCGTTCTCGGTGTTGTTGCGCCAAGGGGCCAAGGAGAGCCGCGCCTTTATCAGTATCTTTACCAAGGCGCTGGCGCGGATCGGGGTCAAGGCGCAGGTCGATGTGGTCGATAACGCGCAGTATTTCAAACGGCTCGAGAGCTATGACTTTGACATGACCGATTTCCGGCGCGGGTTTTCGCTGTCGCCGGGCAATGAGCAGCGGCTTTACTGGGGCTCTTACGGGGTGGACACGCCGGGGACGCGGAATTTGATGGGCATGGCCTCGCCCGCGGCTGAGGCGATGATTGATCATATGCTGGCAACCGATGATCCGTCAGAGTTTCAAGCGGCGGTGCGTGCGCTTGACCGGATTTTGACGGCGGGGCGCTATGTTATTCCGACCTATGCGTTCGGGGTTGGGCGGATTGCCCATGCCAAGGCGTTGAAATATCCCGCGCATGTGCCGGTTTATGGCGATGGGCCGTGGTTCTTTCCCGATGTTTGGTGGTGGCAAGAGTGAAGGTTTTGTTCGGTGGCAGGGATGGTGATGCGCCGGCCCGCTTGGTGGTAAGAGTGACGTGACCCCTGGCAAGGTTGCCGCGCCTTCGTGCGACAAAAAACGTGGTTTAATCCGACGCAAAACCAAGCCACAAAGCCGTCAGGCGGCTCCAGCGAAAGCAGCCGTTAATCGCCAGTAATGCGCCCGGCGCGTGAAGACAGGAAAAGACGATGGGAACTTTTGAACGCTTTTTGACCCTCTGGGTTGGGGGTTGCATTCTTGCCGGGGTTGCCCTTGGCAATCTGGTGCCGGGGCTTTTTGCGCAGATCGCGACGCTTGAGGTGGCGCATGTCAACCTTGTGGTGGCGGTTCTCATCTGGGTGATGATTTTCCCGATGATGGTTCAGGTTGATTTTGCGGCGATCAAGGATGTGGGCAAATCGCCAAAGGGCCTTGTCCTGACGCTGGTGGTGAACTGGTTGATCAAACCTTTCACCATGGCGGCACTTGGGTGGTTGTTCTTCCGGGTGATTTTTGCCGGGTTTGTCGACCCGGAAACAGCCGGAGAATACATTGCCGGGATGATCCTGCTCGGCGTGGCGCCCTGCACGGCGATGGTGTTTGTCTGGAGCCAGCTGACCAAGGGCGACCCCAATTACACGCTGGTTCAGGTGTCGGTGAATGACATCGTGATGATCTTTGCCTTTGCCCCGATTGCCGCGTTCTTGTTGGGCATTTCGGATGTGACGGTACCGTGGGAGACGCTGTTCCTGTCGGTCGTTCTCTATGTGGTGTTGCCCTTGGTCGCCGGGGTTTTGACGCGCCGGGCGCTTGAACGAAAGGGCGAGGCTCAAGTGAGCCGCTTTCTAGCGCAGACCAAGCCGTGGTCGGTGATCGGGCTTTTGGCAACGGTGGTGATCCTGTTCGGGTTTCAGGCCGAAACCATTCTGGCCAAACCGCTGGCGATTGTGATGATTGCCATACCGCTGATCCTGCAAAGCTATGGGATTTTTGCGCTGGCCTATGGTTTTGCGCTCAAGCTGAAGCTGCCACATAACATCGCCGCACCGGCCTGTATGATTGGAACGTCCAATTTCTTCGAACTGGCGGTGGCGGTGGCGATTTCGCTGTTTGGACTGCATTCGGGGGCGGCATTGGCCACGGTTGTTGGCGTGCTGGTCGAAGTGCCGGTGATGCTGTCGCTGGTCGCTTTTGCCAACCGAACCCAGCATTGGTTTAAACCAGCGAACGCGCGCTAAGACAGGTTAAGGCCGTGGCCACAACGCTCAAACGGTGGGCCATCGTTCACCCCCGCCCCTTCATCTGACTGAAAATATCCCGGGGGGTTGGGGGGCTGGCCCCCCATTTGCAACAGTGGTTTGGGGGGCTGGCCCCTCATCTATAACGGCGGTTTAGGGGGCTTCCCGCGCCATTTATCCTCGCGATTAACGACCAAAGGTCCAAGCCCTGCTCAGGTGAGCGAGGTAACCCACAGCACCATAGCGTCGTCATCGCTGACCGAGATCAGGTTGTGCCCCATAGAGGCATCGTAATAGGCGCTATCGCCGCGGCGCATTTCGATCGGTTCATAGAACTCGGTATAAAGCGCAACAATCCCGGTCAGCACATAGAGGAACTCTTCCCCGTCGTGACGCACCCAGCCGTCGAATTCTTCCATCGAGCGGGCGCGGATGCGGGCGCGGTAGGGCAGCATTTGCTTTTGCGTCAGCGTCTCGGCCAGCAGCTCATGCTCGTACGTGGTGGTGGGATGCGCGGTGCCCTCGCCCATCCGCGTAACGCTCATCCGGCCATTGACGCGGTTGTTCTCTGGCGGGGTGAACAACTGTGGCACCGAAATTTCGAGCCCGAGAGCGAGCTTTTTCACCGCGTCATACGTCGGCGACATCTGACCGTTTTCGATTTTGGACAGGGTGGAGCGGGCCAGACCGGCGGATTTGGCCGCCTGTTCCAGAGTGAAACCGCGCGATTTGCGCAGATCACGCACCCGTTCACCAAGGTTGAGCGGATCGGGGCTGCTTCGTGTGCCGTTTTCGCGCGCGATGGTGACGATCGAAGTGTGGTTGGTCGGAGTATGGCTGGAGCCTGTCATGGGCTTGCTTCTAAGCGGCGTTTGGATGGCTTGCAATAGGGCGAGCTCGGGCGTAGCAAAGCGCCATGATTTCAGTATTCGATGAAGGGCCATGGCCGCCCTGCCCCGCTTCGTTCAATTTTGCCGCTCATGTATTGGGGCGCGCGTCGTCGTTGCCGGACAAGACCGCCTTGGCGGTGTTGGGACCGGTCGAGGCCGAACGGTGGTCGTTTGCCGAGCTGGAAGCCGCCGTGCGCGGCACCGGCACGGGATTGCTAAACGCCGGGTTGCGGCCCGGTGATCTGGTGCTGATGCGCTTGGGCAATACGGTGGAGTTTCCAATTGCCTATCTTGGGGCGATCGCGGCCGGCTTGGTGCCGGTGCCAACGTCAACGCAGCTGACCGCGCGGGAAGTGGCGGGGATGATCAAAACGCTTGAGCCTGCGGCGATCCTCAGGGCGGCGGAGGTGTCATGCCCCGACGTTGATATTCCGGTGATCGGTGAGGATGCTTTGGCCGGGATGCGCGCCTTGCCGCCTTGTGCTTGGGATATGGGCGACCCGGAGCGGCTGGCCTATGTGATCTTCACCTCGGGGACGAGCGGCAAGTCGCGTGCCGTAATGCATGCGCATCGCGCGATTTGGGCGCGTGGGATGATGCATGAGGGCTGGTATGGCCTGAAAGAAAGTGACCGCTTGTTGCATGCGGGGGCGTTCAACTGGACCTATACGCTGGGCACCGGCTTGATGGACCCGTGGAGCGTGGGCGCGACCGCGTTGATCCCGGAGCCGGGCACCGCGCCGGAGCAATTGCCGCTTTTGCTCAAGCGCCACGATGCGACGTTGTTTGCCGCCGCGCCGGGGGTGTATCGCAAGATGCTGAGCGGGCAAGAGGCGTTGGACCTGCCCAAGCTGCGCCACGGGTTGAGCGCCGGTGAGAAGCTGTCCGAGAGCATTCGCGCCGCATGGACCAAGGCCACCGGCAAGGAGCTGTGCGAGGCCTTTGGCATGTCGGAGTGTTCGACATTTATCTCGGCGTCACCGGGGCGTCCGGTGCGGGCGGGAATGCTGGGGCGGCCTCAGCAGGGTCGCCGGGTGGCGATTGTTGATGACGCGGGCACCCCTGTTCCCATGGGCGAGGATGGCACGATTGCGGTGTCGAACCGCGATCCGGGCTTGATGCTGGGCTATCTTGGGGCCGAGGCGGAAACGCGTGAGAAATTTCGCGGCGAGTGGTTTTTGACCGGCGATCATGGCGGCATGAGCGACGATTTTCAGATTGAGTATCACGCCCGTGTCGATGACATGATGAACGCTGGCGGCTTTCGCGTCTCGCCCTTGGAGGTTGAAGCCGCGATGACCGGCTTTCCGGGTTTGACCGAGATCGGCGTGACCGATGTTGAGGTCAAGGCAGACGCGAAGGTGATTGCGGCGTTTTACACCGCCGAGACCGCGTTGGATGAGCACGCGCTCAAGGCCTGGGCAGAGGAGCGTTTGGCGCGATACAAGCAGCCGCGTTTATTTGTGCATCTGCCCGCCCTGCCCCGCAATGCCAACGGAAAATTGCAGCGTCAGGCGCTCAAGCCGCTGTTGCCGGGATAAGGCGCGCAGGACTATCTGCTTTCCTTGGCCGCGCGCCTGCCGTATGACCCCCGAACCAATGAAAGGGGACCAGATGGTCAAGCTCGACATTATTTCCGACCCGATTTGCCCGTGGTGTTTTATCGGCAAGACGCTTTTGGACAGGGCGTTGGAAAAGCGCCCAGAGCATCCGTTTGTGATCGAATGGCACCCGTTTCAATTGAACCCCGAGATGCCCGCCGAGGGCATGGACCGGCGCGCTTATCTAGAAGCGAAGTTCGGCGGGGCGGAGGGCGCGATGCGCGCTTATAGCCCGATCATGGAAAAGGCCAAGGAAATCGGCCTTGATATCGAGTTTGACAAGATCGCGCGCACGCCCAACACGATGGATGCGCATCGTTTGATCCATTGGGCCGGGATCGAGGGGCGGCAGGCGTTTGTTGTCGCATCGCTCTTCAAGGCGTATTTTCAGGAAGGCCGCGACATTGGCGATAACGACACGTTGGGCGATATTGCCGATAGTGCCGATCTGGACGCGGCGGTGATCCTCAAACTGTTGCAATCAGATGCCGATCTTGAGGCCATTCGCGAACGCGACGCGCATTCGCGCGCGATGGGTGTGAACTCGGTTCCGACCTTTATCGTGGGCAGCCAGCACGCGGTTCCGGGGGCGCAGGCAAGCGAGCTTTGGCTGAAAGTGATCGACGAATTGGGCGAAGCGGAACAAGAGGCTTAGGGGCAAGACCTGTAAGCGGGCCGCGGTCGCGACGGCCGGTTTGAGGGACGTTACTGCCCTTCGCTGCGCCGTGCATGAAGGTCCGGTCCAGCAGGAAAGGGTTCCTTGAGGTGCCACCTCACGGAACCATTTGGCTGCTATTCGCCAGTCTCAAGATGAGGTGCTAGTTCCGAGATGGGGAAGTTGTAAGCTCGCTGATCTTCCTCTTCACTGCGGGCGCCAGCGCGAACATAGGCGTGGAATGCCCTGCGGATAGCTGCCTTGTCTGCCGCACCGAAGGTGATCCCCTCGATATTATCGATCTCATAGGCAACGTGAAAAGTTTCCCTATCCTGCTCGAAATCCGGAAAATCACTTGCATTCCGGCGGTAGAGTTGTCCTCTAGCGATTGGCCCGCGAGCAGGCCAGTCGTAATCGACCAGATACGCCGTTGCAGCATCAGTGGTCATGCTTTGCCAGTCCCAATATGCGCTAAATTTTTCGCCGTATTCGCGGCGCGCAGTCTCTTCAGCTCGGTCGAGAACGTCCAATTCATCAGGATCCGTTACGGTGTCATACGCCACCATCCTGACATTGAGGGCATCGAGCTCCGCCGGTGCCGTCTGCAGGACGTCGACCAGGCTACGGCCACCTTGCCTGGCATTGATTGCGGCATTCGCCTCTTGGCGCCGTGCCCAAGCCGTCGCAGCAGCTTCTAGATCCGCCTCATTGATTTCAGTGGCAGCATCCCAAAACGCTGTGAACATCTCCACGATCTCGGGGCGGGCACTACTGTATACAACATTTGCCTCTCGCCACGAGGCGGAGGCTCCCTCTATGCCGAGGCCATTCGCCGACATGTTGGAAGACCCCACGAACGACATGTCGCCGACTATCCCGATCTTTGCATGTAAGTCGTTCAACTGGCGAACGTCTGCACCGATCCTGCGTAGCGCACGAATTTCATTTGGGTTCGTGCCACCACTCATAAGATTGCAGACGATCCGCACCCCTTTGCCGTCTTGAAGGCCGAGGTTTCCTAAGGCGTCCCTACCCCAGAAAGCCACGGCAAGGTCAGCACGCTGTTTTCGAAGATATTCGGCGCGAAGCCCTTCAATAAGTTGGGTTCCATTGACAAAATTAGGCATGTGAAATCCTTTTCGAAATTTAGCAGACATTCGTAACATTCGCAGCATCTGTCAAATTGGGCTCAAAGCCTACATTCGACACATTCGCATCAAGGCTCGTTTTTCTAGTCTGTTCATCAGCGCATAGCTGCTGTTCGCAAAATTTCGGACGCGTGATCTGGCCCTTTTGAATAAGGGCTGATATGGCGGGTGCACCCCTGCGACATTTTTGCAAAGGGGTTATTATGAGGTCACCCATGAAGAACCAGTTGTCGCGGACAGAGTTTGTCGCGCTGATGGCAATGCTGTTTGCCACGATTGCCTTTTCGATTGATGCCATGCTGCCCGCCCTGCCCGAGATCGGCAAGGAGTTGAGCCCTGACAACCTGAACCGGGCGCAGCTTATCCTGACGTCTTTTGTGGTGGGCATGGGGATTGGCACCTTTGTGACCGGGCCGCTATCGGACACGTTCGGGCGCAAGCCGATCATCATTCTGGGCGCGGCGATGTATATTCTCGGGGCTTTGCTGGCGTGGAAGGCTCCGACGCTGGAGCTGGTGTTGGTGGCGCGGGTCATTCAGGGGCTTGGCGCGGCGGGGCCACGGATTGTTGGCATCGCGATTATCCGCGACCTTTACGAAGGGCGCGAGATGGCGCGGCTTATGTCGTTTGTCATGCTGGTGTTTTCGATCATTCCGGCGCTGGCACCGAGCCTTGGCGCGGTGATCATCAACTATACAGGCTGGCGCGGGATTTTCCCGGCGTTCATCCTGTTTTCGCTGCTTGGCGTGATCTGGCTTGGGCTGCGTCAGCCAGAGACATTGCCGGTGGCACAGCGCCGCCCCTTTAAGATTGCGCCCATGCTGGCGGCGATCCGCGAGATGTTTGCCAACCACATGGTGCTGATTTCGATTGCGGTGCAGACGTTCATCTTTGCCTCGCTGTTTGCGATGTTGTCGAGCGTTCAGCAAATTTTCGACGTCACCTTCGGGCGCGGAGAGAGCTTTCCTTTGTGGTTCATGGGGATTGCCCTTGTCGCGGCCACGGCCAGCATTGTGAACGCCGCCTTGGTGGTGCGGATCGGGATGCGCAAAATGGTGACCTATGCGCTTGCGGCGCAGGTTCTGATCAGCGGCAGTGTGATCATTCTTGAACTCATCGCGCCGAATGACACCCTGCGTTTTGCGGTGTTTGTGGTCTGGCAGACCAGCATGTTTTTCATGATGGGGCTGACGCTGGGCAATCTAAACGCGATGGCGATGGAGCCTTTGGGCCATATCGCGGGGATGGTGGCGTCAATGATGGCCGGGATTGCCACCGTTGCGGCGATGGTGTTTGCCGTGCCGATCGGTTTGGCGTTTGACGGGACGGTCTTGCCCTTGGCCTATGGGATTGTCACGATGGTGATCCTAGGGCTGGGGCTTATGGTCTGGCTGGCGCGGATCGAAAAGCGCGAATTGGTGTGATGGAAGCGGTGGGATGATGCCCACCCAATGACGCGGGAGAGACCTGAGATGCACTATGTTTACCTTGCGCTGGCCGTGGCTGCGGAAACCATTGGCACCTCGGCTTTGCAGGCGAGCCAGCAGTTTACGCGCCTTTGGCCATCGGTTTTGGTTATCGTCGCCTATGCGATCAGCTTTTACCTTTTGGCGATGACGTTAAAGGTGATGCCGGTGGGCGTAGTTTATGCGCTGTGGTCGGGTCTTGGGATCGTGTTTATCGCGATCATTGGCTATCTGGTGTTTGGCCAAAAGCTTGATCTGGCGGCGGTTATGGGGCTTGGGATGATCATTGGCGGGATCGTGGTGATCCAGCTGTTTTCAAGCTCGGTCACGCATTGAGCGGCCGCCGTTTGACGCCAGTTTCAAGACTCTAATTTCAAGACGCCCGTATCAAGACGCCAGTTGGTTCTTGCGCACATAGCGTAGGGTTTCCAGCACCACTGCTGACATCATCCCGATCATGAGAAGGCCATTGGCCGCCGTTATGCCCGACAGGATGCGCCACTCTGGCGACAAGATGATGTCGCCAAAGCCCAGTGTCGTGAAGCTGACCAGCGAGAAATAGAGCGCCGCTTCGAGCGTCACGAACACCTCTAGCCAATAAAAGGCAAAGGCCCAGAGCCAGACGCTGACCGTGATCATGCCAAGCGCCGCGATGACCGACACCAGCAAGACCAGCATCAATTTGGGCCGGTGCGGCGGGCGGATAAGCCAAGCATATTCGCGCGCCAGCGCCAATTCGAGACCAAGGAAAATCGCCGCGGACAACAGTGTCGAAAGGATCACCAGCCCGGAGCCAATTGCGATCTGGTTGAACAGGCTCCAGGTCATAGCGATGTCCTTTGTTGTGACGGGTCGATTAGCCCATCTCGTTCAGGCGCTTGATCAGCGAGGAGGTGTCCCAGCGAGCGCCGCCCAGTTTTTGCACGTCTTTGTAAAACTGATCGACCAGCGCTGTGACCGGCAGCGATGCGCCGTTTTCATCGGCTGTCGCGAGGCAGATCCCGAGGTCCTTGCGCATCCAGTCAACGGCGAACCCGTGGTCGAACTTGTCATCGAGCATGGTTTCGTGACGGTTGACCATCTGCCAGCTTCCGGCGGCGCCGCCTGCGATCACCTCGACCACGGCTTTGCCATCAAGGCCGGCTTTCTGGGCAAAGTGAAGCCCTTCGGAGAGACCCTGAACCAGACCGGCGATGCAGATCTGGTTGACCATTTTGGTCAGTTGGCCCGAGCCGCTCTCGCCCAAGCGTTTGATGGATTTGCCGTATGCGGCCATCACCGGCTCGGCGGTGTCATAGGCCGCAGCCTCGCCGCCGCACATGATCGACAGGGCCCCGTTTTCGGCCCCCGCCTGCCCGCCCGACACCGGCGCATCGACAAAGGAAATGCCCTTGGCCGCGGCATCGTCAAACAGCTCGCGCGTGACAGCCGCCGACACCGTGGTGTGATCGACAAAGATTGTCTTCGGCTCCATTCCGGCAAACGCGCCATCGGGCCCGGTGCAGACGCTGCGCAAATCGTCGTCATTGCCAACGCACGCCATGACGAACTCCGCGCCAAGGGCGGCTTCACGCGGGGTCGACTCAAATCGCCCGCCATGCTCTTTCGCCCAAGCTTCGGCCTTGGAAGTTGTACGATTATAGACGCAGACATCATGCCCTTTGGCGGCGAGATGCCCCGCCATTGGATAGCCCATCACGCCCAGACCCAGAAAAGCAACCTTGCTCATGTCTTTCCCCTTGCATTCGTTCGCTTTAAGGTTTGTCTGGCGCGGAGGCGAATGGCAAGAGCCAAGGGCGGAATTCGAAGGGAAGGACAGGTCGACAGATGGTGATGCTGTTCCGATGGATGATGCGGATTGTTGTGCTGGCGCTGGTGCTGGTGGGGCTGTTTCTGGGCGGGGTTTACTATCTCGCGTCGCGCTCGCTTCCTGATTACGACAAGAGCTTGCAGGTCGACGGAATCGGTGCGCCGGTCGAGATTGTACGCGACCACGCCAATGTGCCGCATATTTTTGGCGCAAGCGATGCGGACGTATTCTTCGGGTTGGGCTATGCCCATGCGCAGGACCGGCTTTGGCAGATGATGGTGATGCGGCGCACGGCGCAGGGGCGCTTGTCCGAGGTGTTCGGCCCTGCCACGGTCGAGATCGACACGCTGATGCGGCGGCTGGATATCTACAAGCTTGCCGAAGCATCGGTGCCGGTTCAGGACGCCGAGGCGTTGTCGGCGCTTGAGGCTTATGCAAAAGGCGTGAACGCGCGATTGGAAGAGATCAACCGCGACGCATTGGGCCGGGGCGCGCCGGAGATGTTTTTGTTCAACGCGCCGGTGGCCCCGTGGAGGCCGACGGATTCGATTGTGATCGGCAAACTCATGGCGACCCAGATGATGGGCCATTTGCAGCGCGAAGTGATGCGCGCGCGGGTGTCGGTTGCGCTGAAGGCGCCCGAGCGTTTGCGCGATATTCTGCCCGATGCACCGGGGGCGGGTCTTGCCGCTTTGCCAAGCTATGCCAGTTTGATGCCCGAGTTGACGCCGGAACGCGCGCTGGCCGCATCCAAGGGCCCTGCCCGGCCGCGCCATCCGTTGTCACCATTTCGAGCGCCGGGGTTTGGCTCGGCCTCGAACGCTGGGCGGCGGCGCCTGAACGCTCGGCCTCGGGCGGGACGTTGCTGGCGAGCGATCCGCATCTGGGCTATTCCGCGCCTGCGATCTGGTATCTGGCGCGGATCGAGTTGCAGAGCGGCGGGGTGATTGGCGGCACCATTCCGGGGCTGCCTGCGGTTCTGACCGGGCGCAGCAAGGCGTTGGGCTGGGGGCTGACAGCCTCTTACCTTGACGATCTCGATGTCTATGTCGAGGCCTTGAACCCTGATAACCCCGAGGAATACCGCACCCCCGATGGTTTCAAACGGTTCGAGACCCGCAAGAGCATTGTTGAAATCAAGGACCAACCGCCCGTCACCCTGACCCTGCGCTGGACCGATAATGGCCCTGTGCTGCCGGGGCGGTTTGAGAACCTGGCCAAGATCACCCCGGCTGGGCATGTGGCGTCGATAAACTGGACCGCGCTTTCCGCGCAGGACAGGTCGTATACGGCGGCGTTCAACCTGATGCAGGCCGATACGATCAATCGCGCGATTGCCGCAGCGGAGAGTTTTGTGGCGCCGTCGCAGAACCTGATCGTGGCGGACCGGATCAACGTTGCGATGAAGACGATCGGGGCTATGCCGCGCCGCGATGCGGGTCATCAGAGCGAAGGGCGCATGCCGACACGCGGCTGGGTCGCGGAAAACCGCTGGCAAGGCGTGACGCCCTATGCCGCGCTGCCAGAGTTTGTGGAACCGGCTGGCGGGATCGTCGGCAACACCAATAACAAGACAGTAAGTCGCCCCTTTCCGCTGCATGTGTCGCATGTCTGGGGCGACACCCAGAGGGTGCAACGCTGGAACGCGTTGATGCAGCGTCGCCGGGTGCATACGCGCGATAGTTTCATTGATGCTCAGCTTGATATCGTTAGCCATTCAGCGCGGGTTTTGCTGTCGCTTGTTGGCAAGGATTTGTGGTTCACCGGCGAGGCCGCGCCCGAAGGCTCGCCCGAACGGTTGCGCCAACGCGCGCTGGAATTGCTGGTGAACTGGAACGGCGAAATGTATGAGCATCTGCCCGAACCTCTGATCTATGCCGCGTGGATGCGCAGTTTGCAGGCGCGCTTGATCCGTGACGAGCTTGGGCCGTTGACCGAAGAGTTCACCCATATCGATCCGCTGTTCATCGAACGGGTGTTTCGCGACATCGACGGGGCGGCGGCATGGTGCGATGTGGAGCAGTCAAGCCAGGTGGAAACCTGCGCCGAGATCGCGCAAGTCGCGCTGGATGATGCGTTGATCTGGCTGGGAGAGCGCTATGGCACTGCGCTTGAAAGCTTACAATGGGGCGATGCACATCAGGCGGCGCATGATCATGCGGCGTTGGGAGAGGCACCGCTGTTGCGCTATTTCGTGAATATCCGGCAATCGACCAGCGGCGGCGATTTCACGCTTAACCGTGGACGCTCGATCGGAACCGGGCTTGATCCGTTTCGCAATGTACATGGCGCAGGCTATCGCGGGGTGTATGATTTCGCTGATCCCGACAGTTCGGTCTTTGTGATCTCGACCGGGCAATCGGGGCATTTCCTGAGCCGTCACTACGATGATATGGCGACGCTGTGGCGTCGGGGGGAATATGTGCCGATGTCGCTGGATGCCGGGCTGGCGCGGGCGGCGGCGGTGGGCGTGACGGTGTTGATGCCAGTGCGATGAGCCACGCGCGGTGGCGTTTTCTTTTGAAGAAAACGGTCAAAAATCCTTCGAGGATTTTTGGGTGGCCGGGTGAGGATTGTGCGACCTGCGCGTTTTCCTTGAAGGAAAACGAACCGAATTCTTCGCAAGAATTCGCTCTTTTACACCTTCGAGAAGCGGCGTTCTTGGGCTTCTGTCCAGCGCACGGTGAGCGTAAAGCCGTCTTCGGTCTGCTCCTCGCTTTCAACCACGCCTTCTTCGTGCAGCCAAGCGCGTTTGCGCCCATCTGCAAACGACAGGTTCAACTCGCTTTCAAAGCGCAGCCCCGTGAGGTTGGCCGCGATCTCTGTCAGGAAGGCTTCCATCCCTTGCCCCGTGATGGCCGAGAGCGGGATGATTGCCGCGTCGCGCGCGGCGGCGTTAAGGGTGGCTTCGCGTTGGTCCTCGCTCAGCAGGTCGATTTTGTTCCAGACCTCAAGCTGTGGGGTCTCGTTCCCAACACCGAGCGAGGTCATGATTGCGGCGACATCTTCGGATTGTTCTTCGCTTTCGGGGTGGGCGATGTCGCGCACATGCACGATTAGATCAGCGGCAAGCACCTCCTCCAGAGTGGCGCGAAAGGCGGCGACAAGTTCTGTCGGCAGGTCAGAGATAAAGCCCACCGTGTCCGACAGGATAACCTCGGGCCCGCCATCAGGCAGTTCAACCCGCCGCATCGTCGGGTCAAGCGTGGCAAACAGCATGTCCTTGGCCATCACCTTGGCCCCGGTCAGGCGGTTGAACAGCGTCGATTTTCCGGCATTGGTATAGCCCACCAGCGCGACAATCGGATAGGGCACCTTGGCGCGGGCTTTGCGATGCAACTCGCGGGTTTTCACCACCTTGGCAAGCTGGCGGCGCAAGCGCACCAACTGTTCATCAATCGCGCGGCGGTCGGCCTCGATCTGGGTTTCACCCGGTCCGCCGACAAAGCCAAGGCCGCCGCGTTGGCGCTCTAGGTGGGTCCAGGCGCGCACAAGGCGGGTTCGTTGATACGACAGCGCCGCCATTTCGACCTGAAGCACACCTTCGCGGGTGCGGGCGCGATCCGAGAAGATTTCGAGGATCAGCCCGGTGCGGTCGAGCAGTTTGACGCCCCAAGCTTTTTCAAGGTTGCGCTGTTGCACCGGAGAGACCGGGCCGTCGATCAGCACCAGTTCGACCTCTTCCGCCTTGAAGCGAGCCTTGAGTTCGTCAATCTTGCCGGTGCCGAACAGCAGGCCGGGATGCGCCTTGGGCAGGCGCACCACATCGGCGCCCATGACCTCAAGCCACTGGCAGAGCTTCGGCGAGGGCCACGGCCTCTTCCAGCGCGCGCACCGCATCGCGGTCACGGTCGGCGTTACGAATATCGGGGTGGAGCACCCATGTGCGGGTATCGCGGGCCTCGGTATCGAAGCCCTGCGCGTCTTTGTCTGCTCCGCTTTGGGATGTGCCCATCAGGCGGCGTCTTCACCGTCATACAGGTTGATCGGCTGCGACGGCATAATGGTGGAGATCGCGTGTTTATAGACCAATTGCGATTGGCCATCGCGGCGCAGCAGGACGCAGAAATTGTCAAACCACGTGATCACGCCCTGAAGCTTGACGCCATTGATCAGGAAGATTGTCACCGGGACCTTGGTCTTCCGCACATGATTTAGAAACGCGTCTTGCAGGTTTTGTTTGTCGGAAGCCATCAGATTTAGCCTTTATTTTTATACAATTGTTCTTGCGCAGCGCCGCGGATCGGCACCTGTCCCGTGGGGGCGAGTATGTCTTGCACCTGTGCGGGCGTCCAGAGCAAAAATTCGTATGTGTAACAGACGGCTTTGAGGCGCTTTGTGCGGAGGTTCAATCGCGCCAGAGCGCCGGGTTGGCCAGCGCGATGATTGCCAGCATTTCGAGCCGTCCAAGCACCATCGCGCCGCAGAGGATCAGCTTGGCCGAGGCGCTCAGCTCGACCAGCGTGACGGGGTTTTCGGCGGCTGTGGTGATCAATGGCCCGGTGGTGGACAAGGCCGCGACCGCCAGCACGATGGCGTTTTCAAAATCGGTGCCCGTGGCGGTGAACAACGCGGTGATCAGTGCCAGTGTCAGGGCGAAGAGCATGAAGAACACCCAGGCCACAAACGCCCCGTTGCGCCGGATGCGCCGCCCCTGCCCGCCCGCACGCCAGACCGAATTGGGATGCACAAGGCGGTCCATCTCGCGCAGGCCATTGAGGTAGAGCGCATAGACGCGTAAGAGCTTGACCCCGCCCGCCGTGGTCGCCACGCCGCCGCCGATCATCGACAGGCCCAGCAGGATCATACCCGGCGAGCCCAGCCCCGACCAATCTCGCGCATCGCTCCAACCGGCGCTTTCAAAGCCGGTGGTCGACAGGAAACTGGCCACGGTAAAGATGCTCCCCCAGAGGGCGCGTCCGGCCGCGACAAAATTCTCGACCTCATCCACATCAAAAGCCGCGAGCCAGTGGCGCAGGAACAGGATGAGCGGCACACCGGCGATAAACAACAGGCCAATGCGAAACTCTGGATCGCTCAGCAGGCTGGGACGCGCCGAGGTCAGCGTATCCGACGAAAACGTCAGGCGGGACAGCGCAAAGAACAGAAACAGGAAGATCAGCAGTTCGCCCACCATGCCGGACTGGGTGTTGGACACGCCGCCGACCGCGCTGATCCCGCTGGTGGCGAGCGTCGACATGGCGTGAACCAGCCCCGAAAGCGGGCTGTCCCCGGCGATGACGAGGCAGAACCACAGCACCGCTGTCAGCGAGACATAGATCGGCGTCAAAAGCCGGAGCGAGCGTTGCAAGCGGCGGTTGGCGTCGGCCTGTTCAAACCGGTCCACCGGCGTATCGCTTTGCGCCATTTCGGCAGAGGCGGTGACTTCGAAGCCACCAAGGTTGAGCGGCGCAAGGATTGCCGCCGCCGCCACCCACATCAAAAGCCCGCCAATCCAGCCGACCAGCGCACGATAGAGGTGCATGGTCGGCGACAGGCGCTCGGCCGGGAACAGGCTGGCGCCGGTGGTGGTGAAAGACGAGACCATCTCGACATAGGCGTTGAGAAAACTGGTGGTTTGCAGCCCGTCGTGAAATGGCACCGCCAGAAATAGCGGCAGAATGGTGAAGGCGGCAAACATCGCCGCCAGATCGGTCATGCCACCGCGCAGCTGTCGCGGGCGGCTCGACAGGGTGATCAAGACCAAGATCACCGCGAATAACCCAAGCGTGCCGGAATAAAAGAACGCCCGCGCCTCATCAAAGTTTTCGAGCGACAGCGCGTGGAGCGCCGGGATATACATCAACAGCGCCATAATCCCGGCCATGGCCAGAAACATCGGGATATGATTGACGCGGATCATCGGTGCTAGATCACTCGCAGCTTGGCGGCGCGCGCAGGGCTGATTGCGGGGCGCCGTTTAGAAGAAATCAATCGAGACCTGCAACAGGCGTTCCACCTCGGGCACATCGGCGGCCAGCGCGAACAGCGCGATCACGTCGCCTTCCTCGATGCGCAATGTGCCGGTGGGTTTGTGCAGTTTGTCGCCCTTGAGCACCGCCCCGACAAGCACGCCTTCTGGGAAGTCGATGTCGCGGATCAATTCGCCCGACACCGGCGAGGTCGAGAGCACCTCGGCTTCGATGATTTCGGCCTCGGCATCGCCAAGAGAATAGACGCCCTTGACACGGCCATGACGGATGTGGCGCAGGATCGAGCTTACCGTTGTGGCACGCGGGTTGATATAGGCGTCGATCCCCATCGGCGCCATCAGGGGCACATAGGTCGGATCATTGATCAGCGCGATGGCCATCGGGCAGCCCGCCTGTTTGGCGCGCACGGCGGCCAGAAGGTTGGTCTTGTCGTCATCGGTCACACAAAGCACCGCATCGGCGCGATCAATCGAGGCTTCGGCCAGCAGCGCGGCATCCAACCCGTCGCCATTCAGCACAATCGTGCGTTCCAGCGCATCGGCGGCAACCTCGGCAATGGCGCGGCTTTTCTCGATCATCTTGGCACGGATGCGGGTTTCGCTGGCTTCCAGCGCCTCGGCCACAGCGAGGCCGACATTGCCGCCGCCGATGATGACCACGCGTTCCTGAACCTTGTGGGTTTTACCGAACACTTCGAGCGTGCGCGGCACGTCTTCGGTGGCGACACAGATATAGCAATCGTCGCCGGGCAAAATCTGATCTCCCGCTTCGGGCGCAAACAGTTTGCCGCCACGGCGCAGGCCGACAACGATCACCTTGAGCGTCGAAAACAGGTCGGTCAGCTGGCGCAGCGGCGTGTTGAGAACCGGGCAATCCTCGTCAATCGTGATGCCCATAAGCTGTAGGCGTCCACCGAGAAAGGTTTCGGTGTCAAAGGCTGCGGGTGCCTTGAGGCGGCGCAGCGCGGCTTCGGCCACCTCGCGTTCGGGCGAGATCACCACGTCGATCGGCATGTGGTCCTGCCGGTAAAGATCGGAGTAGATCGCCGTGAGATAGCTTTGTGCGCGCAATCGCGCGATCTTGCGTTTGATGGAAAAGGCCGAATGCGCCACCTGACAGGTGACCATATTGACCTCGTCCGAGTGGGTGGCGGCGATGATCATATCGGCGTCGCGCGCCCCTGCCCGCTCAAGAATGTCGGGATAGGAGGCAAAGCCGGCCACGCCTTGCACGTCGAGCGTATCGGTGGCACGGCGCACCAGTTCGGCGTTGTTGTCCACCACCGTTACATCGTTCTTTTCACCGGAAAGATGCCGCGCGATCTGCCAACCGACTTGGCCTGCGCCGCAGATAATGACCTTCATGCTGTCGTTATCCCTTGTTGTCAGAGGTTTGAATGGCAGATGGGTGCGTTCGGGTCAATTGCTTTGTCAGTCGCGCGCTGACGCAGTATGATCGGTGAAAATGCGATGGCAAGGCGGAGAATGTGCAATGAAAACAATAGGCTTTCTGGCGCTGCTTCTGGCGGTAGGCTGTGCGCCGATGGGGGTGTATTACAAACCCGGGGCAGCGGTTGCGGCCTCTCAGCGTGCAGAAATCAATTGCAAAGTCGCCGCCGAACGGAAGGTGCCGGTGCGCAATGTCACGCGGGTGATCCCCGGTCCCATCACTCCGCCCCGCAAGATTTGCAACAGCGAGGGCCGCTGCCGGATCAAACCGGGGCGCGAGCTTCCGCCGCGTATCGTGACCGAAGACGCCAACGAAGGCTTGCGGCGCGACGTGGTGATGCAATGTATGGCCGACAAGGGCTATCGCTTTGTGCGTATACCGCAGTGTTCGCAAGGGATCTCGCAGAGCGTAACACCGCAGCAGACCACGGTTTACCCGCGCCTTGGAGAGACCTCTTGCGTGGTGCGTGGGAGCGGCGTTTGGCAGATTGTTACACCGGGGTGACTTGACGGGGGCGACCTGAGGCGACGGCCTGAGGGCGCGACCTGAGAACAGCCGGCCCCGCGGGCGCCCCGGATTTGATCCGGGGTTACGTGGCGGTGGTCAAGTCCGAAACGGGGTTAACCCTCCTCGGACTCTTCCGTGGCCGCTTCGTCCACTGTGGCGACACGCGCGCCGGATTTATTGGTGGTCACCACACCTAACGACTTGAGCTTGCGGTGCAGGGCCGAACGCTCCATCCCGACAAATTGCGCGGTGCGCGAAATATTGCCGCCAAACCGGTTGATCTGCGTCAGCAGGTATTCGCGCTCAAACGCTTCGCGCGCTTCGCGCAGCGGCAAGGTGGCCAGCACACCGGACAGAACCACGCGACCGTCCTCTTGGGCGGGTTCGTCCTCGGACGGCAGTTCGCGCGCTTCGATCTCGCCCGAGCTGTCGCCAAGGATCAAAAGCCGCTCGATCACATTGCGCAGCTGGCGCACGTTGCCGGGCCAGGTCATGGTCTGCATCAGCGTGATCGCCTCTTCGGACATCTGGCGCAGCGGCAGGCCTTGGGTCTGATTGAAATCGGCGATGAAATGTTCCGCCAGAAGCGGAATATCCTCGCGCCGCTCCTCCAGCGATGGCACCTCAATCGGCACCACATTGAGCCGGTGGTACAGTTCCTCGCGGAAGCGGTCGGCGGCGATTTCGGCTTGTAGGTCGCGCGAGGTCGAAGAGATCACCCGCAGATCGACGCGCACCTTGTCAGCGCCACCCACCCGCAGGAATTGCTGATCGACCAGCACCCGCAGGATCTTGGATTGCGTGCCGGGTGGCATATCGGCCACCTCGTCAAAATAGATCACCCCGCCGTTGGCTTCTTCAAGCAGGCCGGGTTCAATGCCGCGTTCGGCGCTTTCGCGGCCAAAAAGCACCTCTTCCATGCGGTCAGGTTCGATCGAGGCACAGCCGACCACAACAAAAGGCGCGGATTTGCGGTTGGACTGGGCATGAATATAGCGCGCGGCGATTTCCTTGCCCACGCCGGACGGCCCGGAAAGCATCACGCGGCCATTGCTTTTGGTGACCTTGTCAAGCTGTCCCACAAGCGTGCGATAGGCGGCGGAATTGCCGATCATCTCGGCGTTTGTGGTGTCTTTTCGCTTGAGCTGTGAATTCTCGCGGCGCAGGCGCGAGGTTTCCATGGCACGGCGGATCACCACAAGCAATTGGTCGATGTTGAAAGGCTTCTCGATGAAATCATACGCCCCCTGTTTGATCGCCGCGACCGCGATTTCGATATTGCCGTGGCCGGAAATAATGACCACCGGCACATCCGGGTTGTCGCGTTTGACCGCCTTGAGGATGTCGATCCCGTCCATCCGGCTGTCCTTGAGCCAGATATCAAGGATCAACAAAGCCGGTTGCTCGGCGTTGATCTCGCTCATCGCGTCATCGGAGTTGCCCGCAAGCCGCGTGGTATACCCTTCGTCTTCGAGAATATCCGAGATCAACTCGCGGATGTCGCGCTCATCATCGACGATCAGAATGTCACTCATGCAATTGCCCTCATACCGCTACCTGTTCACTTCTATACATTGTTGTCTTGCGCCGGAGAGACCGGCAACCGGATGACCGCCATGGCCCCGGCATGTGCGCCCGCCGCAAACGGCGGCGCGTCTTCGAGGATCAGGCTGCCGCCATGCTCTTCGATGATCTTTTTGACGATCGGCAGCCCAAGGCCGGTGCCCTTGTGACGGGTGGTGACATAGGGCTCGAACAGCTTGGCGCGATCTTCGGGAAGGCCGATGCCATTGTCGGCGATGGTGATGACCGCGACGCCGTCGTCTTGGCTGGTGGTGATGCGGATCTCGGGGCGATAACCACTGGCGTCATGGGTGTCGCGGTAGGTTTCCGTCGCCTCGCCTGCGTTTTTGATCAGGTTGGTCAGGGCCTGACTGATCATGGTGCTGTCAAACTCGCCCTCAAGCATGTCATCGCAAAGATCGGCGTTGATTGTCACGTCGGGCTGACCGGATTGCTGCAACACAACCGCGTCATTAACGAGGGTTGTGAGGCTCTCGTGGCGGCGGTCTGGCTCGGGCATGCGGGCGAATTTCGAGAATTCATCGACGATCCGGCGCAGATCGCCGGTCTGGCGGACGATCACATCCGTCAACTCGCCAAGCTTGCCCGCCTGTTCCTCGGCCAGCTCGCGCGAGAATTTGCGTTTGATGCGTTCGGCAGAGAGCTGGATCGGGGTCAGCGGGTTCTTGATCTCATGCGCGATCCGGCGGGCCACATCGCCCCATGCCGCCATCCGCTGAGCGCTCACCAGATCGGTGACATCATCAAACGCCAGCACATAGCCTTCGAGCGTTCCATCCTCGCCTTGACGTGTGGACATCCGCACCAGCAGGTTCTCAAGCCGTCCGGCGCGCGAGACCTTGATCTCTTCCTGCACCACGTTGCCGGAGCCATTGCGCAGCGTTTCAAAGAGCGGCCCGAATTCGGGCACCGCCACGCTCAGCGCGAGGTTGGAGTGATCGCCGTGCCAGTCAAGCAGCCGCTCGGCAGAGCGGTTGACGAAGGTGATACGCCCGTCGGAATCCACGCCCACAACGCCCGAGGTGACCGAGCTGAGCACGCTGTCAAACAGGCGGCGGCGGCGTTCGATCTGTTCGGTGTTGGAAAGAAGCGTGTCGCGCTGGCCCTTAAGCTGTCGGGTCATCTGGTTAAAATACCGCCCGAGCATGGCGATTTCGTCGTCGCCCTCTTCTTCGATCACCTGCACGTTGAGATCGCCTGCCCCGACCTGTTGCGCCGCGCCGGCAAGCCGTCCAACCGGGCGCGCCAGCCGTTCGGCAAACCATAGGCCCAGCCAGATCGCCGCAAGGATCAGGATCACCGCGAAGCCGATGTAAAGCAGCCCGAATTCAAACAGCACCCTGCCCCGCTCGGCTTCGAGCTGGTTATACAGGCGCACGGTGGCTTGGGTGTCATCAAGCAGGCTCAGGATTTTGCCATCGACCACCCGCGAGACATAGACAAGCCGGTTGGGAAACCGCGCCAGCGGAACAATCGCGCGGAATTCATTGTTGTCCCAATCCTGAATGACGGCGATGCCCTTTTCGCGGGCCTCGGCGATTTTGGCCGCGCTTGGGCGTTCGAATTCAAACAGATAGGAGCGTTCGCCGCGCGCCCGCAGGCCGCCGGTGCCGTCAATCACATAGGCTTCGCGCATGGCGGGTTGGAAACGACGCTGTCCAAGCGTCAGCACTTCGCGGATTTCCGGGTCTTGCATCAGCGGCGTGGCAGAGCGAGCAAGGTCGATCATCCGCGCAATCGACCGCGAGCTGTCATCCAGCGCGCTGCGGTGTTCCGCCTCATAGGCCTGTGCGGCGGCGAAGGACGAGCCGACAACCGAGCGGACCCGCTCGGAAAACCAGCCCTCAAGCCCGATATTCACCGTGAGAACCGCAAAAATCGCCACCGTGATCGTCGGGATCAGCGCCATGATGGCGAACACACCGGTCAGCCGCAGGTGAAGGCGCGATCCGGCAGATTGCGCCCGCCGGTCGGCGGCCATCCGCGCGATGCGCTGCAACACCAGCGCCGCGACGACCAGCACATAGACCAGATCGGCCAGCATGACAAAGCGCAGCCCGTTCGACGAGGCGCCCTGTTGCAAGGGACCAAGCACGAGATAGGTTGCCGCCACCAGAAACGGCGCCAGCATGACAAGGCCAAGCGTCGCGACGTTCTGTGCACGGCGTTGCCTGCGCAACCGCACCAGCCTGTCCCACGACAACCTTCGTGTGAGTTTTCGTGTCGGGGAAGCCACCCGTCACCCTCTCGATATAGTGCTGCACGATGCAGCGAACCGCCATATGTCGTGACCCTTTAACGCCATGCGGCGAATGGGTCACTGTTATGTTGCGGTTTTACATCAATTTGCGGCGGCGTGTCACGCGAATATCCAGATCGGTGATTTTCTTACGCAGGGTATTACGGTTAATGCCCAGAAGGTCGGCGCATTTGGCCTGATTTCCGGCCGTCGCATCCAGAGCGATTTCGATCAAAGGCATCTCAACCTCGCGCAGGATTCTGCGCATAAAGACCGGGCGGCGGCAGCATATTGCCGTGCAGGTCAAAATAGCGCCGCAGGTGACGCGCGACCGAGGCGCTCAGCTTGTCGCCGTCAGAAATGCCAAGGGCGGGTTCATTGCCGGGCTGATTGCCCAGCACGGTTTCAACCTCGGCGCGGGTGATTTCATCCGCGCGGGCAGTGAGACAGAGGCGGCGCACAGCGTTTTCAAGTTGGCGCACGTTGCCGGGCCAGCTGTATTTGCGCATCAGCTCCATCGCCTCTTCCGAGAAAAAGCGCTGTGGGGCGCCGGTTTGTTCGGCGCTGGCAAGGAAATGCGCGGCGAGCAGTGGAATGTCATCAACCCGCTCGCGCAGGGCCGGAACGGCAAGCGCGGCGCCATCAAGGCGGTAATAGAGGTCTTGGCGGAGCCTTCCGTCTTCCATGGCTTGGGATAGATCGCCCTGACTTGTCGCCATGAAGCGCGGGACATGGTCGCCGGGGGTGTCGATCATCCGCACGATGCGCGCTTGAAGATCGGAGTCTATGTCGCTGATTTCATCGAATAAAACCGTTCCGCCCTTGGCCCTCGCCAAGATCCGCGCCGGCCCTTCGAGATCACGCAGATCGCCCGCGGTGACAGTGACAAACGGCAAGGTGCGGCGGTCTGAGAAATCATGGATCGCCCGCGCGATGAGCGATTTTCCCGTGCCGCTTTCCCCCGAGATCAGAACCGCCATATCGGTGTTCATCACCCGCGCCACAAGGCGATAGAGCGCCTGCATCGCCGGGGTGCGCCCGACCAAGGGCAGCTCTTCTGGGCGGTCATCGCTTTCTTCGGGGCGTGCGCCGGGTGCGCGGCGGTTGTTTTCAAGAGCGCGCGCCGTGCGTTTCATCAGGTCAGGCAGGTCAAACGGCTTGGGCAGATAGTCATAAGCCTCGGCCTCGGCAGCTTGAATGGCGGTCATGATGGTGTTTTGCGCCGAGATCACGATCACCGGCAGACCGGGGCGGTCTTCGGCAATCTTGGGCAGCATTTCAAGGCCGTTCCCATCGGGCATCATGACATCGGAGATGACCACATCGCCCTTGCCCTCGCCCACCCAACGCATCAGCGTGGTCAGCGATGAGGTGGCATGCACCTTGCACCCTGCGCGGGTGAGCGCCTGGGTCAAAACTGTGCGGATCGTGCGATCATCATCAGCGACTAATACGGTGCCATCCATGGGTTACTCCTTTGGATTTTCAGCGTTTTTGGGGGCCAGCGGCAGGGAAATGCGAAACACGGTGCTTCCCGGCACCGATTTCACAGAAATCCAGCCGCCGTGGTCAGATATGATCTTGGCTGTCAGGGCGAGGCCCAGTCCGGTGCCGTTCTCGCGCCCCGATACGAAGGGGTCGAACACATCGCCGGCAATGTCGGGCGGCAGGCCGGGACCATCGTCGATGATCTCGATCTGAAGTGGCAGGCTTTGACCCGTGCCGTCCGACCGGCGCAGGCGGAACGAATGTTCATAATAGGTGTGCAGACGGATGGTGCCGCCCTGTTCGCCCGCCGCCTCCGAAGCGTTTTTGATCAGGTTTTGCATCACTTGCAAAAGCTGATCGGCATCGCCCCAGGCCAGCGGCAGCGAGGGGTCATAGTCTTCGTTGATCTTCATATGCGCGCCAAAGCCCAGCAAGGCCGAGCGGCGGGCGCGATCAAGCACGTCATGCACGTTGACGGGGCGAAAATCTGGCGTGGTCAGATTGCCGAACTGTTCAACCTGCTCAAGAAGTTTGACGATGCGGCGTGTCTCATTGACGATTAAGTCAGTCAACTCAAGGTCTTCTGGCGACAAGCTCATGCTGATAAGCTGGGCCGCGCCGGTGATCCCGGCGAGCGGGTTCTTGATCTCATGCGCCAACATTTCGGCCATGCCGATCGCGGATTTTGCAGCGGATTTCACCGATTGTGATTGCGTCATCCGCCCGGCAAGCTCGCGTGGGGAGATCAGGAACAACATCATTCCGGGCTGTCCCTGCACCGGGGCGATTTGCAGGTTGCAATGCAGCGGCGCGCGCGCACCCGTCCCAACATCAACGTCATTAACAAAGAGCGGTGTGGTGTTGGCGCGGGCGCGGGCAAAGGCCTCTTCCAGCGGGGCGTCGATGGTCAGGCGGTCAAACACCGGCTGCCCGTGCACCGATTTGGCCGACGACAGCAAGAAGCCTTCGGCGGCGGGGTTGATGTCGATGATCATGTCTTCGGCATCGACAAGGATGGCCGGGACGGGCAACGCGGCCCAGATGTCAGGCTCGTCGCTCATGCGGCCTCCATTCCATGAGTGCCAAAGGTGCGGCGGATCAGGCGCAGCACGTCGGCGGGGTCTTTTGAGGTGAGCAAAGGGCGCCGCAGCGTTGGGTCACTGCCTGCTTCGTCCATATACCACCCCAGATGTTTGCGCGCGACACGGTTGCCCAGCGTTGCGCCATAAAAGCTGAGCATTGCCTCGTAATGCTCTGAAATCATGTCGATAAGATCATTTTCTTTCGGAACAACGGGGGCTGCGCTGCCGTGGTTTTCATTGGCCACCTGTGCCAGCAGCCAAGGACGCCCCTGTGCGCCGCGCCCGATCATAACGCCATCAGCGCCAGAGGCGGCCATCGCCGCGCGGGCATCACCGGGAGAGCATATGTCGCCATTGGCCAACACCGGGATTGTCACCGCATCCTTGACGGCGCGGATCGCGGCCCAATCGGCGCGGCCCTTGTAAAACTGACAGCGGGTGCGGCCATGGATGACAAGGCGCTTGACCCCTGCCCCTTCGGCGCGGCGTGCGATGTCGGGTGCGTTGAGCGTGGTGTCATCCCAGCCCAAACGGCATTTCAATGTCACGGGCACTTCGACTGCGCCGACCACCGCCTCGATCAGGCGCAGCGCATGGTCGGGCGCGCGCATCAAGGCCGAGCCGGACATGCCGCCGGTGACCTTTTTGGCCGGGCAGCCCATGTTGATGTCGATCACCCGCGCGCCCATGTCCTGAACCAAACGGGCGGCGTCGGCCATCGCAGTGGCTTCGCGACCGGCAATTTGAACGGCAGTGTTTTCGACCCGCGCGCCAAGCTCGGCTTTTTCGCGCGTGCCGGGGCGTTCGGTCAGAAACTCTCCGCTGGCGATCATCTCGGACACGACAAGGCCCGCGCCAAAGCGGCTAACCAATTGGCGAAACGGCAAATCGGTGATCCCGGCCATCGGGGCCAGTGCAACGGGGGGGTCAGTGTGAGGTTATTCGGGGAATCGCCCAAAACGCTTAATCCTTGTGCATAAATTCGGAGCTAAGAGGTTACTTGGCAAACATCAATGAAACATAGGCCATTTTTTCGCACTGCGGCAGGCTGTTGCTTAAAAAATGTGCAATCGTATCCGGGAATTCCCGGATTGCCGATTTACGGCCAAGCCCCTATTGAAGGAAGCGATGAGCAAGACAGCAGCTATAATTGTTGCCGCAGGCCGCGGAACGCGTGCCGGTGGCGCAGTGCCGAAACAATGGCGCGATCTGGCGGGAAAGCCGGTGATCTGGCGCACGGTATCTGCGTTTGCGACGCATCCGCGCATCGACCGGATCGTCTTGGTGCTGCATGGCGATGACATTGCTGATGGGCGCTGGCAAGGGTTTGACGGACAGCAGGTTAAGATCGTGGCGGGCCGCGCGACGCGGGCTGGTTCGGTTCTGGCCGGGCTTGAGGCGGTTGAAGGGCTGGCCGAGCATGTTCTGATCCATGATGCGGCGCGCCCTTGCGTGTCGGGCACGATCATTGATGCGGTGCTGGATGCGCTGGCTGATGGTCCTGCTGCTGCCCCGGCGCTTGCCGTGGTTGATGCGCTATGGACCGGTGACGCAGGCCGGGTCAGCGGCGTGCAGCCACGCGACGGGCTTTACCGGGCGCAGACGCCGCAGGGGTTTCATACCGCTGCTATTCTGGCCGCCCATCGCGCCGCACCAGAGAGCAGCGCCGCCGATGATGTGGCGCTGGCGCGTGCGGCGGGGCTTGAGGTTGCAATCGTTCAAGGGCATGAGGATAACCTCAAGATCACCCATGCGGCGGATTTTGAACGCGCCGAACGGATCGTGAGAGGGCAAATGGATATACGGCTTGGCAACGGCTTTGATGTGCACCGCTTTGGGGCGGGCGATCAGGTCTGGCTTTGTGGTGTTTCGGTGCCGCATGAGCGCGGGCTTCAGGGGCATTCGGACGCCGATGTCGGGATGCATGCGGTGACGGATGCGATTTACGGCGCATTGGCGCAGGGCGACATTGGCCGCCATTTCCCGCCGAGCGACCCGCAATGGAAAGGCGCAGAGAGCCATATCTTTCTGGCCCATGCCGCCGGGTTGGCGGCCGAAATGGGGTTCAGCATCGGCAATGTCGATTGCACGCTGATCTGCGAGCGCCCGAAAATCGGCCCCCATGCCGAAGCGATGCAGGCCCGCATGGCCGACATTCTGCGCATCGCGCCTGAGCGCGTGTCGATCAAAGCCACCACCTCTGAGCGGTTGGGCTTTACCGGACGCGAAGAAGGCATCGCCGCATTGGCCACAGCAACATTGGTGAAAACATGAGCCGTCTGATCGCTACGTTCTTCTATGTCGGGTATATGCGCCCGTTTTCCGGCACATGGGGCAGCGCCGCCGCCCTGCCCGTTGCTTGGGCGCTTTATGTGCTGGGCGGGTGGCTTCTGGTGGCCGTGCTGGTGCCGGTAGTGTTTGCGCTTGGCTGGTGGGCCACCGCCGAAGAAACCCGCGGCAAGGAAGATCACGACCCCTCCGAAGTGGTGATTGACGAGGTCGCAGGCCAGTGGATCGCCCTGTTGCCCGTTCTGATCGGGGCGAGCCATTCTGGCGCCGATGTGCTTGCGCTTTGGCCCGGTTGGCTGGTGGCGTTCTTTGCCTTCCGCTTCTTTGACATCCTCAAGCCTGGCCCGATCGGCTGGGCCGACAGACAGCACGGACCGTTGGGTGTGATGCTTGACGACGTGTTCGCGGGGATCGCGGCGGCGCTCACCGTGGGCTTGGCGGCTTACATCAGCCACGGGGTTTTGGGGGCATGAGCGCCGAACGCCTGCTTGTTGCGGCCCGCGAGGCTGGCCTGCGCATCGCCACCGCAGAAAGCTGCACCGGCGGGATGGTTGCCGCGGCGCTGACCGATATTGCCGGATCATCGGATGTGTTCGAGCGCGGCTTTGTCACCTATTCCAACGCTGCCAAGGAAGAGATGCTTGGCGTGGCGCGCGACACGCTCGACCGGTTCGGCGCGGTCAGCGAAGAGGTCGCCCGCGAGATGGCCGATGGCGCGTTGCGCCAGTCGCACGCAAGCCTCGCCGTGTCTGTGACCGGGATTGCCGGGCCCGGTGGCTCGGACTTCAAACCCGAGGGGCGGGTCTGCTTTGGGCTGGCCCGCGAGGGGCGTGTCACCGAGACCGAAACACAAGAATTCGGCCCGCGTGGCCGTGACTGGGTGCGCGCAGCGGCAAGAGATCACGCACTATTCCTGCTTCTGACTGCCGCATCCTGATGTCGTCTAATATTGCGCCATCGGCGCGATATTTAGCCCAAAAATCTCGCAATGCAGGAATTGCGTGGTTTTTAACCTATCCACGCGCCTATCGCCTCTTTTTTCCGCGCCCGCTTTCAGCTTGAACCGCCCAAACTTTAACCGGGGATTGGGGAGGAAAGACAAATGGTGGGAGCAGATACCGCATGGATCATCGTCGCAACGGCGTTGGTTTTGTTCATGTCGCTGCCGGGGTTGGCGCTGTTTTATGGCGGGCTGGTGCGGGCGCGCAACGTGCTGAGCGTGTTCATGCATGTCTATGCGATTGCGTGTTTGATGAGCATTCTGTGGCTGGCCTTTGGCTATTCCATCGCGTTTGGCGATGGCGGCGCCTATTGGGGTGGACTGGGCAAGATGTTCCTTGGCGGGATCACGGCGGATACGCCCAAAGACAACCTGCCCGAAGTGCTGTTCTTTGCCTTCCAGATGACCTTTGCCATCATCACCCCCGCGCTGATCGTCGGAGCCTATGTCGAGCGGATCGGTTTTGGCTTTGTGCTGTTGTTTTCGGCGCTGTGGATGTTGCTTTGCTATGCGCCCGTGACCCATTGGATCTGGGGCGGCGGGTTCCTGTCGGATGGCGGAATTTTCGGTGAGGTCGGTGTCAAGGATTTCGCTGGTGGCATCGTGGTGCATGAAACCGCCGGGCTGGCCGCGTTGGTGATTGCATGGTTCCTTGGGCCGCGTCGCCACCGAACAACGCCGCCGCATTCGCCCGGCTTGGTGATGATCGGCGCGGGCATGCTCTGGGTCGGGTGGTTCGGCTTTAACGGCGGCTCACAGTTGGCAGCAGATGGCGGCGCAGCGATGGCGATCACCGTCACGCATATTTCCGCGGCTGCAGCCTCGCTCACTTGGGCGCTGTGGGAAAAGATCAAATATGGTACGGCCTCGCTTGTCGGACTTGTTACGGGTACGATTGCGGGGCTTGCCTCGATCACGCCCGCGTCGGGGTTTGTTGGCCCGGTAGAGGCGTTGATCATCGGTGCGGTGGCCGGGGTGATGTGTCAGGAGGCGGTGAACCTTATCCGCGACAAGATCGGCATCGACGACACGCTTGATGTCTTTGCCGTGCATGGTGTGGGCGGAATTTTCGGCACTGTCATGATTGCGGCCTTCGGGGCCGGATCTTGGGCCGCACAGCTCGGCGGGCTGGCGATTGTCGGGGTGTTCACGCTGGCGGTGACGGTTGTGTTGGTCAAGCTGGTGGCGCTGGTGACACCTTTGCGCGTCGATCAGGAAACCGAAGTCAACGGGCTTGATCTTACAGTGCACGGCGAGCGGGCTTATGACATCTCGTCCTGAGCAAGTTTAACCGCATCGCCGTTCGAGAAAACGGGCCCTGCGGGGCCTGTTTTTACGTTTGCAGGAATGCGGCGATGTCTCCCGGCGCGCCCTGCTCTCCGATCAGCGCCTGCGCGCGCTCAAAGCCATGCGACCCCAGCAGCGCACTCGCCTTGGCCGCAATTTTCGCCCGGCGCTGGTCCAGCGGCAGAACCGCATCAAGATCGTGAAACACTTCAAGCGTTTGACCGTCGCTAAGCGTCACCTCAAGGCGTACCTGCATCTCGCTCAGCCCGTCGTCGCCGCGCACCTGAACCTTGTCACGCAGGCGTCGCACCTCAGGATCGGCGCAAAGCGCATCGCTAAAGCTATCAAGCCGCGCGGTGTCATGCCCGAGAAAGGCCATCGCCAGCACGGTTGAATAGGAAAATTTCGCGCCTAACCCGCTGTCCGGCGCAGGCTGATTGCACACGCTCAGCCAGCGTGGATGGGTTGCCACAGAAATGCTGGTGATCTCTGTGGGGATGGGCGAAATCTCTGCAGCGGCCTCAAGCACGGCATGAAGGCCGTGACAGCAGGCATGGAATTTGTGGCTGATGCTGTCAAAAAGCCACTCCTCGCCCAACCCGTCCAGAGCAGACAGGTCGTTGATCCCATGATGCGTCGCGCCAAACCCCTGCGGCCCGTCCAACGCATTAAGGCGCGCGGCCATGCCCAGCCGTGCCAGGGTCGCGGCCTCAACCCCGTTCGCCGCCGCCATGCCCGCATTGAACGGCTTGCCCATCGTGCCGAACTGCGCCTTTAGCCCCGACGCCCGCGTCGCCACCAGCCCAAGCGCGTGCTGCATTTCGTCGCGGCCTAGCGCCATCAGACGCCCGGCCGCAACACAGGCCCCCACCGCCCCGGCGGTGGCGGTCTGATGAAACCCCACCTGGTAGTGATCGCGCCCCAGCCAAATACCAAAACGGATCGACGCTTCCATTCCGATCAAAGCCGCCTCCTGAAACGCGGCACCGCTTGCCCCGACATGCTCGGCCACCGCCAAAGCAGCAGGGATAACACCCACTGACGGATGACCAATATGGGCAAAATGCGTGTCGTCATAATCAAGCGCATGCGAAATCGTGCCATTGACCAAGGCCGCCATCCGCGCCGGAGCCCTCCCGCCCCCGATCAAAGCCGCTTGCGCCGCACCGCCCTCCTCCCGAGCCAGCGCGCGCACAACTTGGGCCACCGGCTCCGCTTGTCCGGCGACGCCTACGGCTAGCCAGTCAACCAATGACAATCCAGCCACCGCCCGCGTCTCCACATTCGCCCGACACTCTGTCAGGGCAAACGCCGCCAAACTTTCAGATACCTGCATTTTCCTCTCCCTTCTCCGCCCCGCAAACCTATCATGCCGATGGAGCTTGCAAACCGCCCGCCCCTTCATCTGACTGGAAATATCCCGGGGGTGTGGGGGCTGGCCCCCACTCTATCCTGCGTGTGGGGGCTGGCCCCCACTCTAACCTGCGTGTGGGGGCTGGCCCCCACTTAAACCTGTGTGTGTCGCACCGGAGGTGTGCAACAAACCTGGCTGGCCCCCACTTTAGCCCACGCGCGACGATGCCTTTGACCGGTTTAGCCGTAAAGCACCCGCGCGCGCTCTTCAAAAGCGCGCACGATCCGCTGCATCGCTTCATTGAAAAACAACCCGATCGCCTTTTGCAGAATGATGTTCTTGAACTCGAAATCTACATGAAAGCTGACTTCGCAGCCGCCCTCGACATCCCGGAATGCCCAGTCCGAGCGCATGTATTTGAACGGCCCGTCCAGATATTCTGTCTCGATCCGGTGCTCATCCGCAAACAGCCGCACCCGGCTGCCAAAGCGTTCGCGAAAGACTTTGAAGGAAATCACCAGATCGGCCAGCATCTCTTGACCGCCGCTCGCCATCGGTGTCACCGAGCGCACCCGCGCCGCTGCGCACCAAGGCAGGAACTCTGGATAGGACGCCACATCGCCAACCAGATCAAACATCTGGCGCGCGGTATAAGGTAAAATCCGGGTCTCCGAATGTGTCGGCATATCGCTCCACCAAAGCGTTTCAATTGTGAGCATCAGGCGCAAATCAACAGGATTGCGCCCAAATTATCGTCAGGATCCGTGCATTTCGACGTGCCCCCGCGCCGCGCCATTCACGAAATGCTTTAGCCGGGTGACACGGGAGCCTCATGTCGTATGGTGTGGCAAAAGTTTCAAGGGGAAAACATGCCACAGCGCCCTTATGTCATAGACACTATGATCTCGGCCAAGACCATCGCCGCACGAATCGAAGACCTTGCCCTCGCCATCCGCGAGGAGTTTTCAGACACCGACAAGCTGGTCGTTGTCGGGCTGCTGCGCGGCTCGTTCGTGTTTATCGCCGACCTTGTCCGCGAGCTGGACATGCCGGTCGAAGTCGATTTTCTTGAGGCCTCTTCTTATGGCAACGACATGGAATCGAGCCGCGAAGTGCGCATTCTCAAGGACATTCGCGGCCAGATCGAAGGCCGCGATGTGCTGGTGGTTGAAGACATCGTTGATACCGGCTTTACGCTCGATCACGTGATCCATCTGCTCAAAAGCCGCAAACCCAGCAAGCTGCGCACCATCGCGCTTCTGGACAAGCCGAGCCGGCGTGAAACCCAAGTCAAGGCCGACTGGATCGGCTTTGAAATTCCCGATGAATTCGTGGTCGGCTATGGTATTGATTTCGCGCAGAGAAACCGCAACCTGCCCTATATCGGCAAGGTGCGGTTCATCGACGAGGTTTGATTACCATTCGGCCCGAATGCGGGCGGCCTGTTCGCGTTCGGCCTCGCTCAGCGCGCCATTGACCGCCTCGCACACCGGTTTCACGCGATCCAGTTGTTCGGGTGAAATCGCGTCCAAGCCCCAGAGGCAATAGGCCCCGGCACGGGCGTTATTGCTCCAATAGCCGGGCCGGTTGATCAGGAAATCGGCAAGGTTCACCCCGGCATTGCCATCCCCAAGCGCCACCGCTTCGAGGTAAAGCGCATAGGCCGCAAGGTCGTTTTGTTCGCCGCCGATCCCGCTTTCATACATATAACCAAGGTTGCCCATGGCGACGCCATAGCCGGTTTTCGCGGCCTCCGTATAGATTTCACGCGCGCGGACCTCGTCCTTTTCGACGCCGTTGCCCATGCGGTAAAGCTCGGCCAGCGCATTGCCCGATTGCCCGTTGCCAAGCGCCAACCCGCGCTCATAAAGCCCGATCGCCGCCTTGAGATCGACCGCGCCGCCCTCACCTTGGGCATGCATCCGGCCCCGCTCCCAGAACGCATGCGGGTAATCCTTGGCGATCCCCGCTTCGAAAAGTGCGGCGGCGCGCGCGTAATCCTGCGCGATCCCGTCAGGGGCCTCGCGCAGCAGCGTCCCTAGGTTGAACTCGGCTTTCGCAAACCCTTGGGCGACGGATTTTTCATACCATTCCATGGCCTTAACCACGTCTTTGGTGACGCCATTGCCGTTTTCATAGGCAATCGCCACGATGTTTTGCGCATTCGCATTGCCGGCCTCGGCCGCAGGAATCAGGATTTTGAGCGCTTCCTCGTGGTGGCCATCGAGATAGGCCAGACGCGCCGCATCAACTTCATCGGCCTGCGCGGCGGGGCTCACGGCAACCGTGAGGCAAAGCCATAAAGCGACAAAGCCAAGTCTCGCAAAAATAGGGTTGGTCATCATAAAACTCCGGTTTTGAATGGCATCAGTTTAGCGGGTTTTTCGCCATCTCCAAGCCTTTGCGCCGCGCAATGCGAGTTGCCGGTGAAATCACAACCCCGTGAGGCTCTGTTCATCCCTGCACATAATGCTCTGCGCTGGCACCTGTTAGGCGTTAGGCTGGATGCGGTTATACTCGTCACACACACATACCCAACAAGGAGCGATTTTATGAAAAAGACCGTTGCTGCCCTTTCGGGCCTTATCCTTGCAGGCACAGTTGCCAGCACCGCAATCAGCGACAGCCACGCCGACCCCGCCATCATGAAAGCGGTCGAAGCGCGCCAAGCACAAATGACGCTTTATGCGTTCAACCTCGGCTTGCTGGGCGGGATGGCCAAGGGCGCGATCGACTATGACGCCGAAGCGGCCACGGGTGCTGCCAGCAACCTTGCTGCGCTGGCGATGAGCGATCAGTCACGGATGTGGCCGAAGGGGTCGGACACCGATGCGTTGGGCGATGCTACGGCGGCGCTCCCTTCGATCTGGGCCGAGGGCAGCGATGTCGGCGCCAAGGCCAAAGCGATGGCCGATGCCGCAGCCGCGATGAAAGAGGCCGCCGGTGGCGGGCTTCAATCGCTCCAAGGGGCCATGGCGGCGGTTGGCGGTGGCTGTGGCGGCTGTCACAAAGCCTATCGTCAGTCCAAAAACTAAACCGCGGACCTCGTAAGAGAGGCGTTTTACCCAACAGAAAGGGGTGGCATCTGTCACCCTTTTCAGGCGAGGAACGATGCGTAAACTGTTGAAAATAGTCGTGGTTCTGGCTCTCATTGGCCTTGCCGTGTTTTGGTTTGTCACCCGCCCTTCGCGCGTTGACCCTGATGCGCTCGCCGGGCTGAGCGGTGATGCGGCCAAGGGAGAGCAGGTGTTTTGGGCGGCGGGCTGTGCCGCATGCCATGCCGCGCCCAAAGCCGAAGGCGAGGCGCGTTTGGTTCTGGCTGGCGGGATGGCTTTTGCCTCTCCCTTCGGGACGTTTTTTGCCCCCAATATTTCGCCCGACCCCGAACATGGCATCGGCGGCTGGAGCCTTGAGGCGCTGGTCAACGCTATGAAGCATGGCACCGGGCCAAATGGCGCGCATTACTATCCCGCTTTCCCCTATACCTCGTATGCGCGGGCAGAGTTGGCCGATATTGCCGATCTGCATGCTTTCCTTGCGACGTTGCCTGCTTCGGACGCGGCCAATACCCCGCATGACGTGGGCTTTCCCTTTAACATCCGCCGCTCGCTTGGCGGTTGGAAATTCCTGTTTTCACGCCCTGAATGGGTGATGGATGTGAGCGGAGATGAGCTGGAACGCGGGCGCTACCTTGTCGAGGCATTGGGCCATTGCGGCGAGTGTCATACACCGCGCAACGCCTTAGGCGGGCTGGATTATTCCCGCTGGCTTCAAGGGGCTGCAACCCCCGACGGCAAGGGCAAGGTGCCTGCGCTGACGCCTGATGCGCTGACATGGTCGGCGGTTGATATTGCGGCCTATCTTGGCACCGGGTTCACCCCGGATTTCGACAGCGCGGGCGGGCATATGGCCGATGTCGTGCTGAACCTTGCCAACCTGCCAAAAAGCGACCTTGCGGCGATTGCGGCCTATCTCAAGGCGATGCCAGCGGCGGACGGCTGAGCAAATCATTTCGTGATTGTGGCGCCATTGGTTAGGATGGCGCCATGCGCAGCCGTGTTTTTCAATTTGTGTGTGATCACTGGCGCGGGCGCTTGGCGTTGCTGCCGAGCTTGCTGCTCACGCTTTTGGCGCTGCGTCTGTTGCTGGATGGCGCGACCACGGCGCGGCCCGTTACCTGGTCGCTCACCGCGACCATCGCGATTAGCCTTGTGTCGGGCGCGGTGCTTTTCTGGCAGCTGGTCGGCGGGGTGCGCGCCGTGGCGCGGTTCGGGCGCGATCTCTTTGCCACGGCTGCGGGTGGGCTGGTGGTGATTATCACCGCCATGCTGTTTGTGAACGCCGAGCTAACCCATTGGGCGGCGCGGGGCGAGATCCCTGTGGCGCTGCCCCTGCCCCCGAAACCCTATGAGGTGGTGAACGGCGTGACACGCATCGACGGGCCGATTGATTTTGTGGTGCTGACCCGGCTTGAGCTGGCCATTGCCGCGCATCCCGAATTGACGCTGCTGGAATTGCAAAGCGACGGCGGGCGTATTCCGGCGGCCCGCGCAATCGCGCAGCGGATCGAAGCGGCCAAGCTTGATACCCGCGCGGTCGGGCTTTGTGCGTCGGCCTGCACCTTGGTTTTCATGGCAGGTCAGAACCGCAGCCTTGGACAAGACGGCGCGCTTGGGTTTCACGCCTATGCTTTGTTGCGCAACGACAACCTGCAAAATGCCCGTCAGGAAGAGGCCCGCGACCGCGCCTATCTAAGTGCCAAGGGGATTACGGATCGGTTTATGGACCGTGCCTATGCCACGCCGCCCGATCAGCTTTGGACACCCACGCGCGACAACCTGCGCGCCGCCGGGTTTCTCACCGAGGCGGGTGGCCTATAGCCTGCTAGAACGGCTCCCGCAGCACGGCGCTTCGGACCGATGGATTAATGCAACCCCTGAAGCACGCCCGCGCTATCGGTCAGCGGTCGGCGCAGGGTCATCAGGCGGCGTGCCTCCTCTGCCTTGCCCTGCCGGATCAACGCATGCAGCAGCGTAAAGTCGAGGATGTCGCGCTGTGCCCGGCTTCCGCCGAGGCGCTCGTGGCTGGACAGCACCGGCAAAATCGCGGCCTCGGCCCCGGTCCAATCGCTGGCGGCGATGGCACGAAAGGCGTTGGCGCAGGGCGCAACGATATCGGCAGAGGGGCCTTTCGCGCCCTCGATCATCCGCAAAAGCGGTGCCTCGTCCCCAGCCATCGCATAGGCCAGCGCCGAGTGCACATCGGCAAAGCCAAGCCCCGGTTCGGGAAAGGTTTTAGCGGCAAAATCCGACACCGCCTGCCAACGCTCGGCGGACACGCTCAGCCCGGCCAATTCGGCGCGAAAATAGACGGCAGCAAGGTCGGTCAACACGTTCAAAGGCGGGCTTAGCGAGGTTTCGGGCATCAGATCGGCGTCGATCGTGCGCCACATCGTGGCCTCATCCCCCGTGGCCAGCGCCCAGAGCGCAATGTGCCACGCGTTGTGGCAATGCATGCCACCGGCGCGATCATAGCCGGTCATCCAGTCGCTAAGATAGCTGAGCCCGTCGCGGGTCTGCCCCTCTTCGTAAAACAGATGCGCACGGATATGGGCGCCATGGGCCGAACGCGGGCGCAGCGCCAGCGAGGTTTCAATCGCGCCATGGGCGCGGGCCAACTGCCCCACTTCGATCTGGGCAAAGGCGAGCTGCGACAGGAACCAACCATCCTCGCCATAGGCCGGGGCAAGCTGTTCCGCCAGTGCGAGGTTTTCGGCCTCGCGCCCCGCTTCGCCCGAGAAGCCGATCAGCGAGAACACCCCAAGCGAGGTGGCCGCCACCAATGCGTCACGCGGATAATCCACCAGATGTGCGCGCACTTGCGCATACCCTTGGGCAATCCGGCCATTGATCAGGGCGTCGAAAATCTCAAGATGGCTGCGCGCCTGCCCGGTCAAACCCTGCCCGGCCTGCATCGCCTTGGTCATCATCGCGCTGGCTTGGGCGCCGTGGCCATAGACCTGAAGGTTGCGCGCCTGAGCGGCAAGAGCGAGGGCAAAGCCGTCATCGGCGTCAATCGCACGTTGAAACGCATCCGCGACCCCCGGTTGCGCTTCGAGATAGCCGGTCATCCCTTCGATATAGGCGTCACGCGCGGTTTCGGACGTGGTGTGGAGGGGGTTTCCGTAGGCGTCGGTCAGCATTATGGCACCTTTTCTGACATAGATTCTCCCCAGCCTAGCAGCGTGTTGAGCGGGCCGCTATAGCCCGCGCCACAGTGGGCAATGGTCTGAGGCTATGGGTGCATGCGCCACGCCAAAGTTGCGCAATTTTTGGACAGGCACCACGCGAAACGCACCGCCATCTCCGGGTTCAAAAACTGCACAAGGCACTGCCCCACCAGAGGCGGACAGCATCAACCCGACCGCCCCAACGGCTTACGAGAAATGACGCCAGACCGAAATCTTAAGCCTGACCCAATTTCGCCAAACGGTTCTCGCGCAGACGCGCAAAATCATCGCCCGCATGATAGGACGAGCGTGTCAAAGGCGTGGCCGACACCATCAGGAAGCCTTTGCCATAGGCGGATTTTTCATAGGCCTTAAACTCATCCGGGTGGACGAATTTATCAACCGCATGGTGTTTCGGCGTCGGTTGAAGATATTGGCCGATGGTCAGAAAATCGACGTCCGCTGCGCGCATATCGTCCATCACCTGTTTGACCGATTGAGCATCCTCGCCAAGGCCCACCATGATGCCAGATTTGGTGAACATCGCGGGGTCCAGCTCTTTCACCCGCTGCAACAGGCGCAAGCTGTGGAAATAGCGCGCGCCGGGGCGCACCGTCGGGTAAAGGCCCGGAACGGTCTCAAGGTTGTGGTTGAACACATCGGGACGCGCCTCGACCACGGTTTCAAGCACGCTGTCGTCGCATTTCAGGAAATCTGGCGTCAGAATCTCGATGGTCGTGCCGGGAGATTGATGGCGCACGGCGCGGATCGTCTGGGCGAAATGCTCGGCGCCGCCGTCCTCTAGATCGTCGCGATCCACCGAGGTGATAACCACATGGTTCAGCCCCAGCGTTTTGACCGCATGCGCCACGCGCCCCGGCTCGAACGCGTCCAGAGCATCGGGCCGCCCGGTCGCGACATTGCAGAACGAACAGCCACGGGTGCAAATCTCGCCCATGATCATCATGGTGGCGTGACCCTGGCTCCAGCATTCACCGGCGTTGGGGCATCCCGCCTCTTCACAGACTGTCACCAGCTTGTTTTCGCGCATGATGCGGTGCGTGTCGGCATATCCCTTGCCAGAGGGGGCTTTTACCCTGATCCAGCTTGGCTTTTTCGGCTGGGCCTTGTCGGGGCGGTGGGCCTTTTCCGGGTGGCGTTCGCCGGGGATGTTGAGATCACGCATCGGGAAATCCTTAGAGACGTTTCCGCCCTTATATATGCCCCTAGGTCAGGATGTCATGTTCGAATGTGATAAACCAGCCATGCGCCGCAATCATGGACCTGAGGCTTGAGGGGTGACGCGCCCGAAACTGGGACGATTATGGCGGCTCAGCCTCAAAGGCTGGCCGCGTTTTCCGTGGCGGAAAACAAGCCGAAATCCGCGAGGGATTTCGGTGCCCGCGCGGCGGCAAGCACTTGGTTTCCGGCCTGTTGCAACAGTTTGGCCAAATCATCAAACCACGCAACCGACCCGGACAGGTCGCGCCGCACAAGCCCGATGGTGCGGCTGGGTTCAGGCGCCGGAAATTGCATCAGGGCAAGATCGGGCGTCGCCGCCAGCGTGCTGGTCAACGCCAGTTCCGGCAGGAACGTCAGCCCGAACCCTTCGGCCACCAGCCCCGCCAACGTGCCAAGCGAGGACGCGCCAAGATCGACCCGCGTGGAGGCGCGTTTCAAGCCGCAGACCTCCAGCGCCTGATCGGCGAGGCAATGCCCCTCGTCCAGCAGCAGCAATCGACCGGGGTCAAGCGTGGCCGGATGCACCGGCGTCGCCCGCGCGTTGAGCGAAGCAAGCTGGGCGCGCGATCCCGCCAGCAGGAAGCGATCCTCAAACAGCGGCGCTTCAATCAGCCCATCCACCCCCGACGGCAGCGCCATTACCGCCGCATCAAGCCGCCCATCGGCCAGATCCTCAAGCAACGTGCCGGTCTGTGCCTCACGCACTCTCAGATCAAGCGACAGGTCCGCAGCCCTGAGCAATGGCAGCGCCACCGGCAAAAGATAGGGGGCCACGGTGGGAATGACCCCAAGCCTCAGTTGCCCGCGCAGCCCGCCTTGCCAGCGCACGGTTTCCTGCATCATTTCGACTTCGTTCAGGATCACCTGTGCCGAACGCAACACCGCCTGTCCCGCCGGGGTCAGCGCAAGTCCCCTGCCCTGACGGTCAAACAATGTGCTGCCCAACCGCTCCTCCATCTCGCGAATCTGCGTGGACAGCGCGGGTTGCGTGACGTGGCATTGCTCGGCCGCGCGGCCAAAATGGCGGGTTTCGGTCAGGGCAACAAAGTATGAAAGCTGGCGCAGGGTAATATCCATAACCCCAAATTATCAGAATCCAAAGAATATGCAATTTCCAGTTATGCAAAACCCAGCTTAGAGTGATTCCAGAACTTATGGACTTACCCACTCAACAACATCGCAGGGAGGCAAACTTATGGATGGAAACTCTTGTCCGATTACGGGCGCACAAAAGGTCGACAACAAAGACTGGTGGCCCAATCAGATTGATCTGAGCATTTTGCATCAGCATTCGGCCAAATCAAACCCAATGGACCCGGATTTCGACTATGCCGAGGCGTTCAAATCGCTCGATCTTGACGCGCTCAAGAAAGACCTGTTCGCCCTGATGACCGACAGCCAGGATTGGTGGCCCGCAGATTACGGCCATTACGGCGGCTTGTTCATCCGGATGGCGTGGCACGCGGCAGGCACCTATCGCACGGCCGATGGGCGCGGCGGCGCTTCGACCGGCAACCAGCGGTTTGCCCCGCTCAACAGCTGGCCCGACAATGGCAATCTCGACAAGGCGCGCCGCCTGCTCTGGCCGCTGAAACAGAAATACGGCAACAAGATTTCATGGGCCGATCTCTATATCCTTGCGGGCAATTGCGCGATCGAAAGCATGGGCGGTCCGGTGTTCGGCTTTGCCGGTGGCCGCGAAGACATCTGGGCCCCCGAAGAAGACGTCTACTGGGGTCGCGAAGACGAATGGCTTGCCACATCGGATCACGCGCAAAGCCGCTATTCCGGCGACCGCGAGCTTGAAAACCCTCTCGCCGCTGTGCAGATGGGCCTGATCTACGTCAACCCCGAAGGGCCGGACGGCAACCCCGATCCTGTCGCGTCGGGCCGCGATATTCGCGACACGTTTGCGCGCATGGCGATGAATGACGAGGAAACCGTGGCGCTGACCGCCGGCGGGCATACCTTTGGCAAGGCGCATGGCGCGGGCGATGTGTCCCATGTTGGTGTCGAACCCGAGGCCGGGCCGCTTCAGGACATGGGCTTTGGCTGGCTTTCCACCCATAAATCGGGCAAAGGCGTCGACGCGATCACCAGCGGCATCGAAGGCCCGTGGACGGCAAACCCGATCCAGTGGGACAACGGGTATTTCGACCTTCTGTTCGGCTATGAGTGGGAGCTGACCAAAAGCCCCGCAGGCGCGCATATCTGGCACGCGGTTGACCTCAAGGACGAGGATCACGCGCCAGAAGTCGATGGCTCGGGCAAGAAAGTGCCGGTGATGATGACCACCGCCGACATGGCGATGAAGATGGACCCGATCTATGGCCCGATTGCCAAGCGGTTCCACGAGAACCCGGACCAGTTTGCCGATGCATGGGCGCGGGCTTGGTTCAAGCTGACCCATCGCGATATGGGGCCAAAGGCGCGTTACCTTGGCCCGGATGTGCCGCAGGAAGACCTGCTTTGGCAAGATCCGGTTCCGCCGGTTGATCACCCGCTGATCGACGCGGCCGATATCGAAGAACTGAAGTCGCGCATTCTGGCCTCGGGCTTGTCAGCGGCTGATCTGGTGACCACGGCCTGGGCCTCGGCGTCGACCTATCGCGACAGCGACAAGCGCGGCGGTGCCAATGGGGCGCGCGTGCGTCTTGCGCCGCAAAAGGATTGGGAGGCCAACGAACCTGCCCGCCTTGCATCGGTGCTCGACACGCTGGCCGGTATCCAGAACGCGTTCAACAGCGACGCGCCGGGTGGCAAGAAGGTCTCGCTTGCGGATCTCATCGTGCTGGGGGGCAACGCAGCGATCGAAGCCGCCGCCGACAAGGGCGGTCACGCGATCAAAGTGCCGTTCTCGCCGGGGCGCACCGATGCCACGGAGGCCCAGACCGACGTCGAAAGCTTTGAGCCGATGGAGCCGGTCGCCGACGGGTTCCGCAACTTTGAAAAGGGGCAATACACGCTGCGTGCAGAAGAGTTCCTGATCGACAAGGCCCAGCTTCTGACGCTTGGCGCGCCGGAAATGACGGCTCTGGTCGGCGGGATGCGTGTGCTTGGGGCAACCCATGGCGGCGCGGCGCATGGTGTGTTCACCGACCGTCCCGGCACGCTGAGCAACGATTTCTTTGTCAACATCACCGATATGGCCACCCAATGGGCCCCGTCGAATGACGAAGAAACCCTGTTTGAGGGCCGTGACCGCACGTCCGGCGCCGTCAAATGGACCGGCACGCGCGTTGACCTTGTGTTCGGGTCGAACTCGCAACTGCGCGCTCTGGCCGAGGCTTATGCCCAGTCGGACATGCAGGGTAAATTCGTGCGCGACTTTGTTGCTGCATGGACCAAAGTAATGGAGGCGGACCGCTTCGATCTGGCCTAAAGCCAGCGCGATCAACCGCTTGAAAACCCATAGATCGGGCGCGAGGGGGAAACCTTTCGCGCCCGTTTTCATGGTGCAGCCCCTTTGCAGGATGTCGCAGGGATTGCATTCACGTTGCACCGCTTTCGGAATCGCCTTAATTCGCTACGCAGACAAATGCTGCAACTGCAAAGAAGGTGTATTCCAATGATGCAAGGTTTCAAGGTTCCCAACGTGACGTTCAAAACCCGCGTGCGTGACGAGGCCGTAGGCGGCCCCAACCCGTTCCGCTGGCAGGACATGACTTCGGACGACTATTTCAAAGGCAAGCGCGTGATCCTGTTCTCGCTGCCCGGCGCCTTCACGCCGACCTGCTCGACCTATCAGCTTCCCGGCTTTGAAAAGAACGCCGAAGAATTCGCCGCCAAAGGCATTGATGCGATCTATTGCATGTCGGTCAACGACAGCTTTGTGATGAACAAATGGGCCCAAGATCAAGGGCTTACCACGGTTCAAGTCATCCCCGACGGCTCGGGCGAATTCACCCGCAAGATCGGCATGCTGGTGGGCAAGGACAACCTTGGCTTTGGCATGCGCTCGTGGCGCTATGCGGCGATCATCAACGACGGTGTTGTTGAGGCATGGTTCGAAGAGCCGGGCCGCGACGACAACCATGCCGAAGACCCTTACGGTGAAAGCGCGCCGGAAAACCTTCTGGCTTACCTGACCGAAAAAGCGGCCTAAACTGGCCCTTTCGCCTATTCAATAACGGCGATCTCGCGGCTCGCCCCCACACTGGGGCGGGCCGTTTTCGCATTTACCAAACGGTGCCAACAGAAGCGCCACGACTTGCCAAAGCCGCATCGACACGGCAGGCAGGTGAAAGACAATCCAAAGGATGATCCGATCATGGACTGGCAAGCTCATCGCCGCGACGCCCATTCGCTGGGGCGTACTCAGGAGTTCCTGAAACAGATCACCTATGGCGGCAACGACGGGATTGTCACCACCTTTGCCATTGTCGCCGGTTTTGTCGGCGCGGCCAGTGATGGCATCGCTCAGATTGGCGCATTGGCCGTGTTGGTCTTTGGCGTCGCCAATCTGCTGGCTGATGCCGTAAGCATGGGGCTGGGAGAGTATCTTTCGACCCGCTCGGCGCATGATCTTTATCACGCCCGGCGCAGCCGCGAGATGCACGAGATCGAGGTAAACCCCGAACAAGAGCGGCTTGAGCTGCGCACCATTCTGCATCAACGCGGGCTAAGCGATGCCGACGCCGAGGCCACAACCGAGATCCTGTCGCGCAATCCCGATATGATGGCCGACCTGATGATGACCTATGAATTCGGTATGATGGACCCGGCAGAAGACAACCCCGTCGTCAACGGCTTCGCCACGTTTCTGAGCTTTGTGGTCTTTGGCGCCGTGCCGCTTGTGCCTTACTTCCTGCTCGAGCCGACGGCGCAGACCTTCAACCTGTCGCTGGCGGCGTCTGGGGCTGCTCTCTTGGCGCTTGGGCTGTTGCGCTGGAACGCAACGGGTGAACATATCGCCCGCTGCGTGGGGGAAACCATGGCTGTCGGCTCGGTCTGTGGCGCGGTGGCCTATCTGGTGGGCTGGGTGATCGGCGGTTAGCCAATCATCGCCGCCCCCGCCCCCAACGTTTCATAGTGGCGTAGCAACCGCTGCAATGCGATGCGCAGCACGATTTTGCCTGAACGCGCGCTCCATCCCAGCTGTTTTTCGGTGGTTTCCAACCCCTCAAGGTAGCAACAACAGCTGAGCGCCACATCGCCAAGCCCCGGCCCAAGCTCTCGCAGCGCCGCTTTCAACCGGTCACGCGCGGCGGCTGAACCGGCATGATCGCTGCCGCTTGCGTCGCTCTTGTCTTCGACCTTGTCCTTGCCTTTGAGAAAGAACGCCTCCCAATTGCGCGGCAAACGTGCGCCCATCTGAGCCAGCTCGAAATCTTCGCGCAGACGCTCACCTGCGGCGACAAGAGTGTCACGCAGAAACAAATCGCCATCGCGATCGCGCCGCCGCGACAGCGCGGTCAGGGGCGACTCTCCGAATGCGGCTTTGAGCCGTCGGCGCGTACCCTGCCCGGCTGCGATGTCCTTGCCGCTGGCGTTTGCGCTCGCATTTGCCGAGTGCTGGGCGCCGAACGGGCTCTGGGCCTCGGCAAACCCCTGCGCGGCGTTTTCCGCCTCGGCGATTATGCGCGACAAGGCACTGCGCCCCGCAGCCGTGATGTGATAGCGGGCGATGCGTCCGGGGTCCGAACAGGTGATCCAATCCTTCAGCGCCAATGCCTGGGCCACGGTGCGTTCAACCACTGCCGTGCGCGTCGATTGTCCGCCCTCGCGGTCGCGCACGACCACCGCCTTGTCCATGTCCGCCGACACCGCCAACACCGCGCCCGGCTCGCACAATCGTCGCAGCACGCGGCGCGCTTCACGGTTCAGCGTTTCATCATCGGGGGTGGTCATGTCTGCTTCGGGTATGTGAATGCCCATGGTGTCTCCGTTTTTGTTTGTGGATTGCACGATTGCCGGGATCATTTTGCGCCCGAGTTGGCGCAACGCCTCGTCAATCAGAAAGTCATCGCGCAAATTTTCGAACCTTCGAACCTGTCGCAGCACAGTCGAGGGATGGCACGCCTCCTTACGTGCCAATGCCCGAATAGAGACACCCCGTTCGGTGTGTTCCAGATACCGACACGCCGCATCGGGAACCCAACCGGGCATGTTCATCTTGTTAACGAATTGCATTGCTGCATCTGCCATGTCGAAATTGTCTCCAGATGGGTTTTCCACAGGTTTTCCACAAAACCGCTCACAACTCTGGCGAGCAAAAGTTACCTTGAGGTTAATTTTTGCGATATCAGTAACAATCGTTTCCAAAAGCTAAACAATCCTAACCCGACCGCGCGGCGCTCGCGCGCTCGGCGCAACGCCTGGTTGAGTCGTGCAAGGGTGACCCTCACGACAAGCGAAACGAAAGGACTTGTGATGACTGATATTTTTTCGATGCTGAACGCCCTGCGCCGTCCGAGACTGCTTATTCAAGCCGCCCGCGCAGGCAGTGAGGACTATCGCCGCGACCCGCATCTCTATCGCTTGCTGGGGCATCGCATTTTGCCCAAAAGCGGCGAGGCCCTGTTGTTGCTGATGGAGTTTGAAGCGGAACAGAACCAGCTACGGCTCGATAAAAGCAGCGCCTATTCCCTGATCTCGCATGTGGATTTGTTGATCGCGATGATGGGCGAGGCCCAGCTTGTGCGCGCCTTTCAAAGCGCGCCGACATTGGTCGAAGCGTAAGACAAATCCGACCACGCACAGCGGTTCAAATGGCCGCTATGCGGGGCTGTCGTGCCGACCTTGGTGTTGGGCACAGCCGCTGCCAGCCGGGCAAACCCGCCCGGCTTAGATAAAGCTGTCTGGCACGGCCTCTTTCTTCGCTGCGACATAAGCGGTGAGCGCCTCGTCTATCGCCGGGTCAATCGCGGGCTGTTGATACTGCGCCAACATTTTCGCCACCCGTTCGGTGGCCAAGCTCTGCGTATCGCGCGCGCCCTCGTCTTCCCATGTTTCAAACGGTTTATAGTCAAGCACATCGCTCTTCCAGAAGGCCGTTTTGAAATTGGCTTGCGTATGTGCGCACCCAAGGTAGTGCCCGCCGGGGCCAACCTCGCGGATGGCATCCATGGCCTGTGCATTCTCGTCAAACCTCACGCCGCCGGCCATGCCATGCAACACCCCAAGCTGGTCCGCATCCATCACGAATTTCTCATAGGACGACACCAAGCCGCCTTCGAGCCAGCCACAGGAATGCAGCATGAAATTCACCCCGGCCAGCAGCCCCATATTCAGGCTGTTGGCGGTCTCGTAAGCAGCCTGTGCATCGGGCAGCTTCGAGCCACAGAACGACCCGGCCGAGCGATAAGGCAGCCCCATACGCCGCGCCAGTTGCCCCGCGCCATAGCTGACCAACGACGCTTCGGGCGTGCCGAATGTGGGCGCGCCTGATCCCATGTCGATCGAGCTTACAAAAGCGCCAAAGATCACCGGCGCGCCGGGTTTGACCAATTGCGAATAGGCGATCCCGGCCATGACCTCGGCCAGAACCTGTGTCAGGGTGCCCGCAACCGACACAGGCGCCATCGCGCCCCCCACGATAAAGGGCGAGATGATACAGCCCTGCCCGGCCTCGGCATAAACCTCAAGCGCGCCCATCATCACGTCATCAAACGTCATCGGCGAGTTGATGTTGATCAGCGAGGTCATCACCGCGTTCTCGGCGACAAATTCCTTGCCGAACAGGATCTGCGACATCTCAACCGAATCCCGCGCCCGCTCTGGATCGGTCACCGAGCCCATATAGGGCTTGTCCGACAGGGTCATATGCGCGAGCAACATATCAAGGTGCCGCTTGTTCACCGCCACATCGGTCGGCTCGCAAACCGTGCCGCCGGAGTGGTGCAACCACTTGGACATATAGCCAAGCTTCACGAAGTTGCGGAAATCTTCCATCGTGGCATAGCGCCGCCCCCCTGTGGCGTCGCGCACAAACGGCGGGCCATAGACCGGCGCCAGCACGAGGTTCTTGCCGCCGATCTCGACCGTGCGGGCCGGGTTGCGAGCGTGCTGGGTATAGCTTGACGGCGCGGTCTTGCACAGCTCACGCGCCAATCCGCGCGGGATATGCACCCGCTCGCCCTGCACATCCGCCCCGGCCGCTTTCCAGCGTTCCAGAGCGGCGGGGTTGTTCACAAAGTTCACCCCGATCTCTTCGAGCACCTGATCGGCATTCGCCTCGATGATCTCAAGTGCTTCCTCGTTGAGGACTTCGAGGTTGGGAATATTGCGCGTGATATAACGCGCGGTCTCGAATGATACGGAACTGCGCTCGGCGCGGCGGGCTGCGCCGCCACCTGTCCGGGAACGTCTGCGGCTGGTGGTTTCGCTCATTGTGATGTCCTGCGATTGAAAGCACGGAAAGGTGTTGAGCACGTTATTAAGAGCAATCCACCCGCCATCGCGGCAGGGAAGCGGCCTTTGAGGTGGAAATGCGACATGGGCACGTAATTTTAGCCGGGTTTTGCGGCCCTACCTCTGGTGGCCCTGCAAGTGTCTCCAATCTTCGCCCTTCTGTCTAAGATCAGAACACCGACCAGCCGGTCTTTTGCACCAGCCGTTCAATCGCCAACGTGCCCAGTTGCGAATTGCCCCGCCCGTTCAACCCCGGAGACCAGACCGCGATCGACGCCTTGCCCGGCACAATCGCCAGAATGCCACCGCCCACGCCGCTTTTGCCGGGAAGCCCCACGCGGTACGCAAATTCACCCGAGCCGTCATAATGCCCACAGGTCATCATCAGCGCATTGATCCGACGCACCCGCGCCTGTGATACCAACCGCGGCCCGGCGTCATGCCCGATCAAAAACCGCCCCGCCAGCGCCAGTTGGCAACATGTCATCTCAAGCGCGCATTGATGGAAATAGGTGCCACAGACCATATCTGGCCGCCCGCGCAACGTGCCATGGGCGGCCATAAAATGCGCCAGCGCCATGTTACGGTCGCCATGCGCCTTTTCCGAGGCGGCGACTTCCGGGTCAATATGAATGTCGTCATCCCCCGCGGCATCACGCACGAACCTGAGCAATTCCCCAAGCGATTCCCGCGGCATATGCCCTTCCAGATACGCATCCGTCGTCACCAGAGCCCCGGCATTGATGAACGGGTTGCGCGGTTTTCCGGCCTCATGCTCAAGCTGAAGGATCGAGTTGAAGGCATGGCCCGACGGCTCGCGCCCGACCCGCTGCCAAAGCTGGTCGCCGCATCGCCCAAGCGCAAGGCTCAGCCCGAAGACCTTGGAGACCGACTGGATCGAAAACCCGACGCATGCGTCGCCCGCATGCAGTAATTGCCCTTCGGCCAGCGCCACGGCGATGCCGAAATGGTTCGGGTCCACATCGGCAAGCTCGGGAATATAGGTCGCCACATTCCCGCGATCCGGCGCCGCGCGCATTTCCTCGGCAATCTCGTCTAACGTGGCCTTCAGGGTCATCTTGATGCGCGTCCTTTTAAGGTCGGGCGGCGTGGCCCTGTCCGCCCCTTCTATGGCTTTCGCGATGGTATGAAAACACTCCTGTCTTGGCTGCCGGCTTGACGCGCGCACATGTCCCATTGGTCGCTGCCTATCACCAATTCGCGCAATTGCTGCGCCGCTATTGTCATCTTTGCGCGTTCATTTTCACCCAACCCCGCCCGCTCCCTCTTGCGCCTTGCCCCTCTGCCGCCTAAAGCGTGAGACATGACAGATCAACGCCACGACCGCCTCCTCATCATCGACTTCGGCAGCCAGGTGACGCAGCTTATCGCCCGCCGCCTGCGCGAGTTGAACGTCTATTGCGAAATCCACCCCTATCAGAAGGTCACCGATGCCTCGCTGAAAGAGTTCGCCCCGAAGGCGATCATCTTTTCCGGCGGACCGGATTCGGTGATGCGCGAAGGCTCGCCCCGCCCGCCCAAAGCGGCCTATGACATGGGCGTTCCGATCCTCGGCATCTGCTATGGCCAGCAGGTGATGATGCACGATCTGGGCGGTCGCGTCGAAGCGGGCGAACATGCCACCGCCGAATTTGGCCGCGCCTATGTCGCGCCGACCGACACGCGCCCCGATTTCCTAAACGGTTGGTTCCTTGATGGCACGGGCCGCGAGCAGGTCTGGATGAGCCACGGTGACCACGTCGCCGAAATCGCCCCCGGCTTTGAGGTCTGCGGCACCTCGCCCGGCGCGCCCTTTGCCATCACCGCCGATCTCACCCGCAATTTCTTTGCGGTCCAGTTCCACCCCGAGGTGCATCACACCCCGAACGGCGCCACGCTTTACGAAAACTTCGTGCGTCTTGCCGGCTTTGCCGGCGACTGGACCATGGGCGCCTACCGCGAGGAAATGATCCAGAAAATTCGCGATCAGGTCGGCGACAAACAGGTGATCTGTGCGCTGTCCGGCGGCGTTGACAGCTCGGTCACGGGTATCCTGTTGCACGAGGCGATTGGGGATCAGCTCACCTGCGTTTTCGTCGATCACGGGCTGTTGCGCCTGAACGAGGCCGAAGAGGTCGTCGCGATGTTTCGTGACAACTACAACCTCAACCTCATTCACGCGGATGAGGCCGACCTCTTCCTTGGCGAGCTTGAAGGCGTCAGCGACCCGGAAACCAAACGCAAGATCATCGGCAAGCTGTTCATCGACGTGTTCCAGAAATACGCCGACACGATCGAGGGGGCCGAGTTTCTGGCCCAAGGCACGCTCTATCCCGATGTGATCGAATCGGTCAGCTTTTCCGGCGGTCCTTCGGTCACGATCAAAAGCCACCACAATGTTGGCGGCTTGCCAGAGAAGATGGGCCTGAAATTGGTCGAACCGCTGCGCGAACTCTTCAAGGACGAGGTCCGCGTGTTGGGTCATGAGCTGGGCCTCCCCGCCAGCTTCATCGGGCGTCACCCCTTCCCCGGTCCGGGTCTGGCGATCCGCTGTCCCGGTGAAATCACCCGCGACAAGCTTGAGATTCTGCGCAAGGCCGACGCCGTTTATATCGACCAAATCCGCAAACACGGGCTTTACGATGATATCTGGCAGGCCTTCGTTGCGATCCTGCCGGTGCGCACAGTTGGCGTGATGGGCGACGGGCGGACCTATGACTACGCCTGCGCCCTGCGCGCGGTTACCTCGGTGGATGGTATGACGGCGGATTACTATCCGTTCAGTCACGAGTTCCTCGGCGAAACCGCCACACGGATCATCAACGAGGTCAAAGGCATCAACCGCGTGACCTATGACATCACCTCGAAACCTCCGGGCACGATTGAGTGGGAGTGAGTTGAGCTTTCTAAAGCCCCGCTGGATTGGCGGGGCTTTCTTATTTTTCATGCGCGCGCATTGGGACGCGGCAAAGGGAGCTTAGCCGCGAGGCATTGGTTGTCGCTCAAAAGCTGCGCCGCCAAGGTCCGGTTTGAGCCAATAGTGACAGATGCTACATAGGGCAGCGCCAGACCGCGGGTGGGCATCACCCGTTTGGTGGGGGCCACTTTATTTCAAGTCTTCGGCGTGGGGGTGAAGAGGTGGACGACGCAGAAGAAGCGCCCGCCCATGGGGCGGTCGGGCGCTGCCCGGCGGCGCTGAGCGCCTTGGTTCCGGGCATTGGCAAATGCCGTAATCGGGCGATTTTGATACATCGGTATTAGCAGGACTCCGGAGAGATCAGCTGAATGCTTGCGCAATTTTGAGCAATCGGTTTCCATGATCCTGTGCGGAAATTTGACCACCAAAAACCACAGTCTGTTGAAACTATCTCTGAACCGGCCATTAGCGCAGCCGCAGTGAAATGCGGCTTCGTCCCGCTTTCCAGACTTCGGTTCAAACGCAGCGCGCCCCGCGACGCGCGGTTTAAACACATCCTGCTGTGCCCAGCCCCCTCACTATCCCCGGCGTTTCAACTCGCGGAAATCGTGGATGTCCGGCCGTCGGAGCGGATTTTCATCTGGCCCGAAAATCTTGTGCTTCACCACCTTTTGCGTTCCCGTCACCGGCAAGGCGTCTACAAACAACATCCAGCCCGGTGGTTTGTAATAGGCCATCTGCGCAAAGGCCGCGTCGAAAATGGCGCGGGCGGTGGCCGCGCTCGGCTCTACCCCTTCGGCCAGAACAATCGCCGCCAAAACCTCCTCTTCGCGGATGTCATCGGGGGCGGCGATACAGGCAACATTCACGACGCGCGCGTCCTGAAGTAGCACATTTTCAACTTCTGCGGCGGCAATATTCTCGCCCGAACGGCGGATAATGTTCTTTTTGCGATCAACAAAGGTCAACACGCCATCCGCGCTTTTCACCACCGTGTCACCGGTGTGAAACCAGCCCCCCTCCCAGGCCTCGGCGGTGGCGTCGTCCTTGTTGAGATAGCCGGAAAAGAACCCCTTGCGCGGTGTCGCCGCACTGTGGCGCAGCACCATTTCGCCCGCCACGCCCGCCGCCACTTCGCCGCCCGCATCGTCCCAGACCTGCGCTTCAAGCCCCGGTCGCTCGCGGCCAAATGCGCGGGTGTCGATGCGGCGCGGCTCTTCGTCCATCGCGAAAACGCGGCACATCTCGGTCATGCCCCAGACCTCGATCAGCGGAATGCCGAAACGCGCCTCAAACGCCACATGCAGCGCCGGTTCCACCCCGGCTCCCAGCCCCACGCGCAGGTGGCCCAAATCATCGGCGCCAGTCGATTTATCGGCCAGCAGCACGGAAATCACCACGCCGAGGTAATGGAAAATCGTCGCGCCGGTTTCGCCGGTATCGCGCCACCAGTTGCGCGCGCTAAAACGCTCCGGCTGGATCAGCGCCGCGCCGGTCAGCAGGACACCGAGAAAGCCCACCACCCCGGCGTTGATGTGAAACGCGGGCAAAGGGTTGAACACGCGGTCGGTCTCGGAAAGCGAAACCGGCGGTCCGATCCGCACATAGGACTCCCCCACCATCAACTCGTATTCATGGCTGAGGATACAGCCCTTGGGCCGCCCCGTCGTGCCCGAGGTATAGATCAGCCCGGTCTCGCTCTGCGGCGTGATCGCGCCCTCTTGCGCCGCACTCTTCGCAGGCGGCACCCCGGCGAGGATTTCTTCAAACGCGACAAAGGCCACCGGAGAGGCCACCGGGCTCTCTGCCTCGGCCATACCTGCACGCATCAACTGCGCGTAAGGGGCGCTGGCAATGGCCAGCGCGGCGCCGCTGTCTTGCAAGAGATAGGCCAGTTCGGAGGCGTGGTAATCCGGGTTGACCGGCACAAACGACACCCCGATCCGCGCCATCGCCAGCTTGAGAATATAATGCTCGGGGCAAGTCCCCAGAAGCACCGCCGCGCGATGCCCGATACCATAGCCCGCAGCGCGCAGGGCCTCGGCATATTGCGTTACCTGCGCGCCCACTTCGCCATAGCTCAGCACCCGCATTGCGGCGTCGCCCTGTCGCGGCGCGATCAGAAAGTCGCGCTCGGGCCAAAGCGTCAGGGCGCGGCGAAACACGTCGTCGATCCGCTGGCCTGCGATGTCCACGCGGCTGTCTTTTGTGCCGTCACTCATGTCTGCCTCCTCCGTTTGATCGCCATGGACAAGCCCGGCAAAAGCATAGACACATACGCCATGACGCGCAGACCCAAGCCCTTTTGTTTGAGAGATTACGTCCGATGAGCCCCGCGCTGCAAGCCGCGCTTTGGATGTCCGGCGCGATCCTGTCTTTTACCTCGATGGCGGTGGCCGGGCGCGAATTGTCCGGCGCGTTCGATACCTTTGAAATCATGCTCTATCGGAGCCTGATCGGCCTGTTGATCGTCTGTGTCATTGCCCGCGCCTTTGGCCGCAGCAACACGATTTATCCGCGCCGCCTGCGCCTTCATGGCATTCGCAATATGGCACATTTCATCGGTCAGAACCTCTGGTTCTATGCGTTGACGGTGATTCCGCTGGCACAGGTCTTTGCGCTTGAATTCACCGCACCCGTCTGGGTCGTGCTGCTGTCGCCCCTGATCCTCGGAGAGCGGCTGACCGCGACGCGCATGCTCGCCGCGCTGATCGGCTTTGCCGGCATCCTCATCGTCGCCCGCCCCACGCCCGAGACCATCGACACCGGCATCATCGCCGCCGCCATTGCCGCAGTTTGCTTTGCCTTTACCGGCATGTTCACCAAGAAACTGACCCGAACCGAGCCGGTGCTGTCGATCCTGTTCTGGCTGACCTTGTTCCAAGGCGCTTTTGGGCTGATCTGTGCCGGATATGACCTTGATATTGCGCTGCCTGATCTGACAAATCTGCCGTTGGTTGTCGTGGTCGGCGTTGGCGGGCTGATGGCGCATTTCTCTATCACCAAGGCGCTGTCTCTGGCCCCGGCGACAATTGTGATGCCGGTCGATTTCATTCGCCTGCCGGTGATCGCCGTGATCGGGATGCTGCTCTATAAAGAAGATCTCGACTGGTATGTTTTCCTTGGCGCTGCGGTGATTTTCGCGGGCAATTATATCAATATCTACTTCGAAACCCGCCCCCCCAAACAAACCGCATGAACCGGGTCGCGCCGCGCGCGCCAATGGCCTAGGGCACAGAGATGTCAGAGCAAAAATCCATATCCTCCGCCGCTTGGGTGCTGATCTTTTCGCTGGGAACGATCTGGGGCGCGATTTTCCTCGCCTCGCGCTTGGCGCTCAACGAAGTCGGGCCGTTGACCATCGTGGCGCACCGCTGTTTCTGGGCCGCTTTGGCTCTCTGGGGCGTGGTTTTGCTACAGCGCATCCCGTTGCCGCGATCGCCGCGCGTCTGGATCGGCTTCCTTGGCATGGGCATCCTGAACAATGTGATCCCCTTCGGGCTGCTCAACTGGTCCCAACAACATATCGAAAGCGGCCTCGCCTCGATCCTCAATGCGACAACGGCCGTGTTTGGCGTGCTGGTTGCGGCGCTCTTTCTGGCGGATGAGCGGCTTAACACGCGCAAGCTGATTGGTGTGCTCATCGGCTTTGGCGGGGTGGCGACGACCATCGGCATTGACTCGCTGCGCAGCCTCGACATCCGCTCGCTGGCACAGCTCGCGGCGCTGACGGCGACCTTGTCCTATGCGTTTGCCGGTGTCTGGGCGCGTCGCATGATGGGCGGCCTGCCCGCCGTTCTGGCCGCCGCCGGCATGCTCAGCGCCTCGGCACTTGTCTCGATCCCGGCGGCTTGGCTGATCGAGGCGCCGCTGACGCTGGCGCTCTCTCCCACCACGCTCATCGCGCTGGCCTATTCCGCCTTTGCGGCAACCGCGCTGGCCTATCTGCTCTATTACAAAGTGCTTGAGCTCGCCGGGTCAGGCAACCTTTTGCTGGTGACGCTGCTGATCCCGCCCTTCGCCATCGTCCTTGGCGCGCTGTTCCTGCAAGAGGCACTGCCGCCCAATGCGCTGGCCGGGTTTGGGCTTCTGGCGCTGGGCCTTGCGGTGATCGACGGGCGGCTGCTCAAACGTATTGGGGTTTGACCACACCCGCCCGCGCCTTTACCAAGCATCGCAAAGACCACGTTTGGAAATTTGATGCTTTATTCCACCGCACAAGACTGGCGTGACGCCGCCCACAAGCGCGTCTTGTTTTTTGGCATGTCGGGCCTTGGCAAAACCTATCTGTCAAACATGCTGCGCGACGATGGAAGCTGGTATCACTACTCGATCGACTACCGGATCGGCACCCGCTACATGGGCGAATACATCGCCGACAACGCCAAGCGTGAGGCGATGAAAAACCCTTTCCTGCGCGAGCTTTTGATGTCGGATTCGATCTATATCGGCTCGAATATCTCGTTTGATAACCTCACCCCTGTCTCGACCTATCTGGGCAAGCCCGGTGATCCGGCGCGTGGCGGGATGCGTTTTGCCGACTATACCGCGAGACAGGACCAATTCCGCCGCGCCGAGATAGCAGCCCTGCTCGACACCCCCTATTTCATCGACCGCGCCCAAGGGCTTTATGGCTATCCGCACTTTATCTGCGATACCGGCGGCTCGATCTGTGAATGGGTTGATGCGAATGATCCCAACGATCCGATCCTGACCGCCCTGTCCGATTGCGCGCTTCTGGTTTGGATCGAAGGCTCTGACGCGCATACCGAAGAGCTGATCCGCCGGTTTGACCGCGCGCCCAAGCCGATGGCCTATCAACCCGAATTCCTTGACCGGATGTGGCAGGCATATCTCAAGGAAAACAACTGCCTTGAAGGGGATGTCGATCCCGATGCCTTCATCCGCTTCACCTATGCCCATGCGCTCGCCCATCGCCAGCCGCGGTATCAGGCGATGGCGAAAAACTGGGGCATCACGGTCAGCGCCGAAGCGGTCGGCGCGGTGCGCGACGCCGCCGGCTTCGACGCGATGATCGCCGCCGCCCTTGAGAAAACCTGACCCCGGCGTTATCTCACTCTTTCAGCAAAACATCAGGACACCTGACTCATGCCCATCCGCTTGCCTTCCTCGCTTCCCGCCTTTGACGTGCTCAAGCACGAGGGCGTGCAGGTCATGGGCGAACGCGCAGCAGACCGTCAGGACATTCGCCCATTGCGCATCGGCCTGCTCAATCTGATGCCCAAGAAGATCCAGACCGAGAATCAATTCGCCCGCCTGATCGGCGCGACGCCGCTGCAAATCGAATTCTCGCTGATCCGCATGAGCGAGCATCAGACAAAAAACACCGCCGCCGAGCATATGGAAGAGTTCTACCGCTCCTTTGCCGAGGTCAAAGCCACCGGCGAGAAGTTCGACGGTCTCATCATCACCGGCGCCCCGATCGAGCATTTGCCCTTTGAGGAGGTCACCTATTGGGATGAAATCTGCGAGGTCTTCGAGTGGACGCAGACCCATGTGCATTCCACCTTCGGCGTCTGCTGGGGTGGCATGGCGATGATCAACTATTTCCACGGCGTGCCAAAACACATGCTCGCCTCCAAGGCGTTCGGCTGTTACCGCCATAGCACCTTGCAACCGGCCTCGCCCTATCTGCGTGGGTTTTCGGATGATTTCGTTATCCCGGTCAGCCGCTGGACCGAAGTGCGCCGCGACGAGACCGAAGCCGCAGGTCTGACCACGCTACTGGCCAGCGACGAACTCGGCCCCTGTCTGATTGAAGACGAGACGCACCGCGCGCTCTATATCTTCAACCACTTTGAATATGACAGTGACACGCTGAAACAGGAATACGACCGCGATGTTGCCGCCGGCTCCGCCATCGACGTGCCGGTGAATTACTACCCCGACAATGACCCATCGCGCGCGCCCTCCAACCGCTGGCGCTCTCAGGCGCATTTGCTCTATGGCAACTGGATTTCCGAGATTTACGAGACCACGCCCTATGACATCTCGAAAATCGGGATCGAGCGGACGGACCTGCGCGGGGCAAGCGGTTCAAACTCATGAAACCTGCGCTTGTGCTGACATTGCTCGCCCTGATCGGGGCGGCGGCGGTTGTCTGGGTCAAGGCCCGCATGAACGAGGTGCGCGCCATCGCCGCCTATCCGCCGCAAGGCGAACTGCTCAACATCGACGGCCATCAGGTTCATGCCGTCGTGCAGGGTGACGGACCGGCGCTTGTGCTGATCCACGGAAGCTCGGGCAATGCGCGTGACTACACCTTTGCCCTCGCTGGGCGTCTGGCGAAAACCTACCGTGTGATCTCGTTTGATCGCCCCGGTCTGGGCTATAGTGATCCGATCTCGCCAACCGGCGCCACGATCGCGCAGCAGGCCGACATTCTGGCCAAAGCCGCCGCCGCTCTTGGCGCGCCAAAGCCTGTGGTGCTGGGTCACTCCTATGGCGGGGCCGTCGCACTCGCATGGGCCGTGCATCACCCGGATGCGCTCGCGGGGCTTGTCCTTGTCGGCGCGCCGAGCCAGCCTTGGGACACGCCGCTTGAAGGCACCTATCAACAGCTCTCCAACCCGGTGATCGGCCCGCCGATGGCCGCGCTCGCCACCGCCTTTGTCGGCCCCGCCCGCGTCAACACCGCGCTGGAGGAGATTTTCGCGCCCCAAACCCCGCCCGTGGGCTATGGCGATTATGTCGGGGCCGAGCTGACCCTGCGCCGCGCCTCCTTGCGCCACAACGCCATGCAACGCGCCAATCTCTTGGATGAAATCACCGCGCTGCAACCCCGCTATGGCGAAATCTCCGTCCCGGTCGAGCTTGTCCACGGCACCGCCGACACCACTGTAGGGCTTAAAATCCACGCGATCCCGTTTCTTGGGCAGGTGCCACAGGCCAACCTCACCCCGCTCGACGGGATCGGCCATATGCCACAACACGCCGCCCCCGACGCGGTGATCGCCGCGATTGACCGCGCATCGGGCCGTCTCGCACGCCAATAAACGGGCCCCCAAACCGGCCACGCCAGCGGCGAAATCTGACGCCAGTCGCGCCCAATTATTGCCCCCTTTATCCAATAAACACGGAGAAAGAGCAGCGATAAACCGGGGCAAACCCTATGAATTTTGACAAAATCACCGAGATGCTGACGCATCCCTTCACATTGTTTTTCGACCCGTCGCAACGGATGTCGATCCTTTATATGGTCACCGCCCTGATCGTTGCGATTGTTGTGTTTTTCGCCCGCAAACGCTCACTTGCCGGGCTGGTGACATGGCTCCTGCCGAAAGAAATCCTGCTCCACCCCTCGGCCAAGGCCGACTATGTGATGTTCTTCGTCAACAAAACCGTGGTCTACGCGATCTATGCGTCGATCATCATCCAGTCGCAATTCTGGTTTGATATGCTCACCGCCTATATGGGCCCGGCACCGCGCGTCGACCCCTCGCTTGCCATCACCCTCCTGACCACGCTGGTCATCGCCATCAACATGGATGCAATGCTCTGGTTCGGGCACTGGCTGTTTCACAAAATCCCGTTCTTGTGGGAATTTCACAAGGTCCACCATTCCGCCGAAGTCATGACCCCGATCACCGCCTCGCGGATGCACCCCTTCGAAGAGGTCGTCACCTCGATCATGTCCGGCTTTGCCGTCGGCATCACCGCCGCCTTTATGGATCAGGCCTTCGGTCAAGGGGCCGTGATGCTCAATATCTTTGGCATCAACGTGGTTCTGGCGGTGTTCTTCCTCGCCGCGTTCAACCTGCGCCACTCCCATGTCTGGGTGCGCTATCCGGTCTGGCTGCAAAAAATCTTTGTCTGCCCGGCCCAGCACCAAATCCACCATTCCAAGGCCCGCAAGCATTGGGACAAGAACATGGGCTTCATCTTTGGCCTCTGGGATTGGGCCGCAGGCACGCTTTATGCGCCCAAAACCCATGAAAAGCTGGAATATGGTCTCGGCAATGGCGAAGACGGCACATGGAACAAAGCCAGCGTGCTTTACATCCGCCCCTTCGTGAACGCCTATGGCTTGTTCAAAAGCGGATGGCGGAATGCCTTTTTCGCCCCGGAAAATTCCGCTACTCCTATGGCAGAGCCAGTAGGAGAGGATTTGCAAGGTGAGCAAGAACAAGCCGTTTGACGGAGCGATCAGCGCGTTTTTCGAAAACGAAGCCCCCGAAGCCGTGCGCAACGCGATCAAGCGTGGCGACAAGGGCGATATCCTCGACGCGGCCTATCCCCATTCCGAGAAAATGCCGCGCAAGGCATATGACAAGGAAATGGAAGCGCTCCAGATCGAATTGGTCAAGCTGCTCAGCTGGGCCAAGGACAGCGGCGCACGCATCGCCATTGTCTTCGAGGGCCGCGATGCGGCCGGTAAAGGCGGCACAATCAAACGCTTCCGCGAGAACCTCAATCCGCGTGGCGCACGGGTCGTCGCCCTCTCCAAACCGACCGACAAAGAACAGACCCAATGGTATTTCCAGCGCTATACCGACCATCTGCCAGCCGGCGGTGAGATCACATTCTATGACCGCTCATGGTATAATCGCGGCGTGGTTGAGAAAGTGTTCGGCTTTTGCTCGGACGAACAACGCGCGCATTTCTTCACCCAAACCCCCGATTTTGAACGCATGCTGGTGGATGAGGGCATCTATCTCTTCAAACTCTGGCTCAATGTTGGCCGCGCCGAGCAACTGCGCCGCTTCCTCGCCCGTGAAAGCGACCCGCTAAAGCAATGGAAGCTCAGCTGGATCGACGTTGAAGGCCTCAAAAACTGGGACGCCTACTCAGCCGCGATCGAGGAAACTTTTGCCCGCACCCATACCGAGCACGCACCTTGGACAATCGTGCGCTCTGACGACAAACGCCGCGCCCGTCTGGCCGCGATCCGCACGGTGCTGCATGGCATCCCTTATGCCAACAAGGACGAAAAGGCGATCGGACCCATCGACGACAAAATCTGCGGCGGGCCCGACATCTGGAATGCGTAAACGCGGCTATCATCACGGCAACCTCCGTCAGGCGCTGGTCGAGGCGGCGCTCTCTCTGATCGAGGCCAAAGGCCCAACCGGCTTCACCCTCTCCGAGGCCGCCAAACAGGCCGGCGTCACCCCGGCGGCGGTCTATCGCCACTTTGAGGGCCGCGAAGACCTCATCGCCGAAGCCGCGCGGCAAGGGTATGAGATTTTTGCCGACGTCATGCAATTCGCCTATGACACCGGCCAGCCCTCGGCGCTGGCCGCGTTCGAGGCCACGGGCCGTGCCTATCTCGCTTTTGCGCGCAAATATCCCGGCCATTACATCGCGATGTTCGAAAGCGGCATCTCGGTCAACCGCACGCCCGAACTGGCTGCGGTCTCGTCCCGCGCGCGCGGCGTAATGGAGCGCGCCGCCAGCGACCTCTCGCAACATATCCCGGCCGACAAACGCCCGCCCGCGACGATGTTCTCCGCCCATATCTGGGCCATGTCCCACGGCGTGGTCGAACTCTTCGCCCGCAACAGCCCCGGCACGCAAAGCCCCTTTCCCCCGAAGACCTGCTTGAATCCGGCATCGGCGTCTATCTGCGCGGTCTCGGCCTGATCACGCCGGACGACTAAAATGCCCCCGCGCGCCTCGTAACCCTCGTCACAGCGGGTTTTCTCGCCAGCGCGGCGCAGGCCGATCTGCTGATCCCGATGGAGGAATGGCAGGCCGAGGTGAACCGCTTTGACGCGCTCTCTGATGCGGCTTGCGCCGGCGATGCGCCCGCTTGGGCCACGCTGCAACAGGCGGCACAAACCGACCCGGTCGCCAAGGTCGCGATGGCGTGGCTGATCACCACCCAAGGTTGCGCCCATTTCAGCGGAAATGAAGTCGAAGCCTTCGCGCTCAACAAGCGCGCCGCAAGCTATGGCTACCCGATCGCGCTCTCCAACACCGGCTTTCGCCTGCTCACCGGGCGCGGCACCCACAAGGACACGGCCAAAGGGCTGCGCTCCATCGAACGCGCCATTCGCGGTGGCCATGGCAAGGCGGCGGCAACGCTCGCCATTCACTACGCCCGCGGCATCCACCTGCCGCGCGACCTTCCCGCCGCCCGCTCCCACCTCGCCACAGCCGAGGCCATGCTGGTCAACCCCACCCTGCTCGACCGCGCCTGGGCCGCGATTGAAGCGGCTGAGGGCGATTAACGTCAGTTAACCACAATCGCCGCCGACCATATGGGGATCAGCTGTTGAAACGGCACCGGCTGCGTGAAATGCGCCAGCGGGTCATTGATATGCAACACCGGCTGCACCCCATACGGCGTCTTAACCCACTCCATTCCGGTCAAAACAACAACATGCCCGGAAAAAGGCGTGCTCTGCACTTGCAAGATAATCGGACGGCCTGAGCGCAATGTCTGGTAAAGCACCATCGGATTGGCTGGCGGATTATAACTGGCCACGCCCGCGCCTGTGGCTTGCAAAAGCTGCATGATCTCCTGAGTGTGACCGGTGCGAAAGCACGCATTTTGATACTGCGACGGCGGATTACAACAGATCGGCTTGCCATACCCGTTCGCTTTCGACACCATCGCGCATTGATGCGGTGGCCCCTGTATCGGCGTTTTCTGCTTCCAATGTGCAATCATCTCAACCACCGCCAACCAACACCAAACCGGCGTCTGTTGCTGGACATTGATGATCCCAAGGTTCACCGGCGGCGGCACCTGCTGAGCCTGCGCGCCCGGCGCACATAACATCATGGCCGCAAAGACCAGCGATCTAAATACCAACATTTCAACTCCAATCCAAAGCTTGAAATGCAGCCTATGGTAATAGCCCCCGGCCAAACCTCAACAAAAACCCCGCCCCTTCATCTGACTGAAAATATCCCGGGGTTTGGGGCAGCGCCCCAATCAACACCTGCCCCAAAAACCACCCCCAAAATAAATAGGCCCCAAAACAGATAGGCCGCAAAACAGATAGCCCCCAAAAGAAAAAGGGCCACCCGCATGGGCAGCCCCTTTCCAAAACCATATATCCCGGCGACTTAACGCTTGGAGAACTGGAAGCTCTTACGGGCTTTCGCCTTACCGTATTTCTTCCGTTCCACAACCCGGCTGTCGCGGGTCAGGAAGCCAGCAGCCTTCAGAGCGGCGCGCAGCGACGGATCATAAAGCTGAAGCGCTTTCGAGATACCGTGCTTGACCGCACCGGCCTGACCCGACAAACCGCCGCCCTTGACGGTGGCGTTCACGTCGAACTGGTCGGCAACACCGGCCACGTCAAACGGCTGACGCAGGATCATTTGCAACACAGGACGCGCGAAATATTTGTTCAATTCGCGGCCATTAACCACAACCTTGCCGGAACCGGGCTTGATCCAGACACGGGCGACCGCGTCCTTCCGCTTGCCGGTGGCATAGGAACGGCCCAGCTCATCGCGCTGTGCTTCATACTTGGGGGCCTCATCGGCCACCACTGCGGGGGCTGCGGCCCCTTCGGCCACTTGGCCCAGCTCTTCGAGCGAGTTCACTTGATCGGTCATCTCTCTCAGCTCCGCGTGTTTTTCTTGTTCATGGATTTCACGTCCAGCACTTCCGGCGCTTGCGCCTCATGCGGATGCTCGGCCCCGGCGTAAACGCGCAGGTTGGTCATTTGCTGACGGCTCAGGCGGTTGCCCGGCAGCATGCGTTTGACCGCCAGCGTCACCAGACGCTCGGGGTATTCCCCTTCAAGGATCTCGCTAGCGCTACGCTGTTTGATCCCGCCGGGGTGCCCGGTGTGCCAATAATGGATCTTGTCGGTGCGTTTCTTGCCCGAAAGCTGAACCTTGTCGGCGTTGATAATGATCACGTTGTCGCCCATATCCATGTGCGGCGTGAAGCTGGCTTTGTGCTTGCCGCGCAGGCGCGTGGCAACGATCGAGGCAAGACGGCCCAGAACAACGCCCTCGGCGTCGATCAGGATCCACTTCTTGTCGATTTCTGCTGGTGTGGCAGAGAAGGTCTTCATCGTAAAACCCTTCGGTGGTTGGTGTCTGGTTAATCGCAGTGTCCGACGACAAAGCCGACGGTGCGCGTGATGGGCGGGTTATAAAGCCCCACCACATCCAGTCAAGCGAATTACCCCCAAATTAACCAAGCAAAAACAATGCCTTGCGATTATGGTATTATTTTACCCCACAAAATCACCCTTAAACATCCGCATGTCTTGGTGGCACGGCCAACATCTCCGCCATTCGGCGCAATGCTGCAACATAGCGCGCCTCGTCCACATCCGCCGAAAGTCCGATCCGCACCGCATTGGGCGCGGCCTCATCCGCCAGCGCAAATTCATCAGCCGCCTTGATCTGCACCCCGGCCCGCTCACAGGCCTGCACAAAACTCGACCCGCGCCAGCCATCGGGCAATCGCAACCATAGAAACGGCAAATCATCGCGATATGAAATGTCCCACCCGCCCAGCACATTCACGGCCTTCTGCACGCGCTCCCTGATCTTGTGTCGCACCCGGTCGCGGATCTTGGCCGCAACCCCGCTGGTCAACAGCTCAGTGGTCACATCAATCATCGGCTGTGGCAGGCCGTAAAACGCAGATTCCGCCACCTGCCGCGCCTGCACCGCCTGCCCGACCGGCGCCACCATATAGCCGACCCGCATCCCCGAGGACACGGATTTGGTCAAAGCCGAGATATACCAGCTCAACTCCGGCAGCATTTCGCGATAGGCCGCGCGCCCTTCCCAATCGATGCAATGGCTGTCGTCCTCGATGATTTGCACCCGATGGCGGCGCGCAATCGCGGCCAGCTCCTGTCGGCGGCCAAGGCTGGTGCGAAGACACGTCGGATTATGCGCCTCGGCCGAGGTTAACAGAACCTGCGCCCCGTGTTCGCGCAACAGCGCCTCAAACACATCCGGGCGCAGCCCCTCCTCATCCATTTCAACCCCGATCACCCGCGCCCGCAACATCCGCGCAGCATGGCGCGCGCCCGGATAAGACAGCCCATCTGTCAAAACAATCGGCGTTGGCCCGCGCAAAACCGCCATCAACGCCAATATCGTCGCGTTTTGCGCCCCCAACGTCAGCACAACATCCTGCGCCGTGATCCGCCCCGCCCGCTCTGGCCCAATCCACTGCACAATCGCCTCGCGCGCCGCCCGATCCGTCAGCTCGGTTGGATAGGTCACACAGTCAAAACCGGGCCGCGTCGCCACCGCGCTCATCGCCGCCCCGATCTCCGCCGCCTGCCCCACATCCAACACCTGCGCCGAGCGGAAATTCACCATATCCGGCGTACCAATATTGATAAGCGGCACATCCGCGCGCATTGGGGCGCGCTGCCCACTCACAAAGGTCCCGCGCCCCACGGCGGTCTCCACCAAGCCTTCCTCAGCGGCCAGCTTATAGGCCCGCGCCACGGTGCCCGGCGTGATCCCCAATTGCCACGCCATCTCCCGCACTGGCGGCAGCCGGTGCCCGTTTGGCAATTCCCCCGACCGCACAGCGGCGCGCAGTGATTGTATCAATACAATATACTTCGCTCCCGTCGTGTTTTCAAAATCTGGCGGCCAAATTGTATCAGTCACAATGTTTCCCTAGTGAATTCCGCTGAGTCTTATTAGCTATAACAGGAGGCCACCATGAATTGTATCAAAAAAAGGGATACAAGCGATGCTTACATTGACACAATCAGATCCCGCCAGCCTAACACAACTTGGACAGGTCCGCTCTCTTCCGATTGCCTCACAATGGGCGCTGCGCTTGGCCTACCTGCTGTATATCTGGAGCGCCCGCAGCCGCACACGCGCCGCCCTGCGCAGGCTTGATTCCAGCCGCCTTGCCGATCTTGGCCTCTCGCCCGGCGCGGCACGCAGCGAAGCGGCCAAATGGTTCTGGACCCGCTAAACACGCCTGCGACCAACATGAAACAGGCGGGCTCACCCCTGCCTGCTCACACCTGCCTGCTCACACCTGCCTGTTCTCGCGCCACATAATAAGCGCCCCCGCCCCCACGATCAGGATCACACCGGGAAACAGCGTATCAACCGGCGCCTCATCAAACACCAGCCAGCCAACGACAAAGGCGCTCAGGATCGCAAAATAGCCAAACGGCGCCAGCAACGATGGCGCCGCCATGCGAAACGCCAGCATCATGAACAAAACGCCGGTGCCGCCAATGATTCCCATCATGAAAATCATCGCCGCATCCAGCCAACTGGAAATCGCGCTGAACTCGGTCATCACCGCTGCGAATAAAATCGCCCCCACCGCGGCCGCGCCCGAGGCGTATAGATAAAGCAGCCCGTTTGACGTCTGCGGCCCGAAAAACCGCACCGTCACCATCGACACCGCATAGCACAACGCCGCCGCCACAGGCAGCAAAGCGTCAGTTGTAAACGCCTCCGAGCCGGGCCGCAAAATCCACACCACCCCGACAAACCCCAAAATAAGCGCCCCGATCCGCCACGGTCCCACCCGCTCGCGTAGGATCACAACCGACAGGATCACCACGAACAACGCATTGGTCTGTCCCAGCGTCGCAACCGTGGCCAACTCAAGCTTTGCCAGCGAGGCATAGAAAAACAACTGCGCCAGCGCCACGGCCAAGCCCCGCGCCACCGCCAACGGCCATTTCTCAATCCTCAGGTTTGAGCCGCGCAAACGCAGCTCCCCGGTCCAGATCAACAAGCCGATCGACGGCACAATCCCCAAGACGTTGCGATACGCCGAAAGCTCAGGTGGCGCATATCGCGCCGATAAAAACCGCACGAGCACGCTCATCATGTCGAAACACAACAACGCCAACAGCAGCAATCCAACCGCCTTTAGCGCGACCAGCCGATCCGCCTGAAATTTCTCTTGCGCATTCATCCCCCCATCAAATCGCAATCCCGCCCCGGCACAATCCAGAACCGCGCCAAACCAAGGCAAAAGACGCAACGGAACGGCCCCTTCATCTGACTGGAAATATCCCGGGGGTGTGGGGGCTGGCCCCCACTTAGGTCAGCGTGTGTCGCACCAAAGGTGCGCCAGAATACTGTCTGGCCCCAACCTAAACCAGCGCGTGCCGCACCAAAGATGCACAACACAACGGCCTGCCCCTCACCCCACTACCGCGGCGGTATCGAATAGGTCATGGTCGAGCGCGCCACCGGCGCCTCCATCCCCTCCGAGAACAGCAACACATCCCCCACCGCCAATATCCGCCCCAGCTTGAGCAACCGGCACCGTGCAATCAAATCACGCCCTGCTTCGGGCTTGCGCATAAAATCCAAACTGCACGAGGTCGTCACCGCAAGCGCCTGCCGCCCGATCATCGCCAACACGATGGCGTAAACCGCGCAATCCGCCAGCGCAAACATGCTCGGCCCCGACACCGTCCCGCCGGGGCGCAGATGTTTTTCCCGCACGTTCAACCGAAGGTCGATCTCCATATCGTCCAATCGGTCCACCGTGAATTCCCCCGTCACCTGCGGAAACACCTCGTCAAGATAGCCCATCAGCTCTCCGGCATTCATTTGCAGCGGCATGTCTTCCCTCTCCCTTGTCCTGCCGCTAAGTTGCGGGGAAACCCGGAGGAGAACAAGATGGCATTGCTGGAACGTCACGACACCGAGACAAGCACAGGCACTATTGCCCGCCTGCACCTCAATGATCCGGCCCGCCTCAACGCGCTCAGCGACGAAATGCTCGCCGCCCTCCAGACCCAGTTCGAGGCGCTCAAGCAAGACACCACCACCCGCGCGGTGATTATCTCGGGCGAGGGCAAAGCCTTCTGCGCTGGCCATGACCTGAAACAGATGCAGGCCGGGCGGCAGGCCGAAGACGGCGGTGCTGCCTATTTCGCCGATCTCTTCACCCGTTGTGCGACGATGATGTCGACCATCCGCGCCCTGCCCCAGCCGGTCATCGCCATGCCCCACGGCATTGCCACGGCGGCGGGCTGTCAACTGGTCGCCTCCTGCGATCTGGCCGTCGCGGCGACGGGCACGCGCTTTGGCGTCAACGGCGTCAACATCGGCCTGTTCTGCTCGACCCCGATGGTTGCCCTGTCGCGCAATGTCGCCGCCAAACATGCCTTCGAAATGCTCACCACGGGCGAGTTCATCGACGCCACCCGCGCGCGCGAAATCGGCCTGATCAACCGCATCGCCCCGGCCGAAGACCTGCTCGACCAGACGATGGATCTGGCCGAAACAATCGCCGCCAAACTCTCCGCCGCGGTGCGCATCGGCAAGGAAGCCTTTTATAACCAACTCCCCATGCCGCTGGATCAGGCTTATGCATATACCGGCGAGGTGATGGTGCAGAACATGGCCCTGAGCGACACCGACGAAGGCATCACCGCCTTCCTCGAAAAACGCGAGCCCGACTGGAAATAACCCGCTGAACAGCCGCCAATGCCCTCTGCCCACGCCCCTCGGCGCGGGTTTTGGCGACATTGCTGCGGGCCATCCCCCTGTGATCCTCAGAAGTCACCCTCTGCTGCCCCCCATTTTGGTGACACCACGCACGGTTTTCGCAACAATCCCATCACTCAATGCGCATTGTTGCCCACTGCGCCCTTTTACGGCGATCGTTTCCAATACCGTGCCTCATTATTTCCACAATCGCCATTGTTTTGCCCCAATCCATCGCGCTACACCCGCATGAACCAACCCGAGGCGACGTAATGGTTTTTATCATGCGCAAGTGGGTCACCGTCGGCATTCTGTCTCTCCAGGCCAGCCTCTCTCTGGCCGCCGATCTTCCAAACCCGGTGACCCACTCGGACTTTCCTGACGTTCCCATGTCCACGATCCTGCTGGGTCGTGACCTGTTCTTTGATCCGATCCTGTCGGGCAATCGCAACATCGCCTGTTCCACCTGCCATCATGGCGCGTTTGGCTCGGCTGACGGGGTGGCTCTGGGCGTTGGCGAAGGCGGTGTCGGCTTGGGTCGCGCCCGCCACGGACAACCCGCTTATGGCGCGCCCGCCCATGTGCCGCGCAATGCGCCGGCGCTGTTCAATCTTGGCGCGGCAGAATTCACCACCCTGTTTCACGATGGCCGCGTTGCAAAGAACCCCAATGAGCGGATGGGCTTTGACATGCCCGCAGGGGCCGCTCTGGAACGCCCCGTGCCCAACGCTTTGGCGGCGCAAGCCCTGTTGCCCGTCACCAGCGCCGAAGAAATGGCCGGTGCGCCGGGCGAAAACCCGATTGCCGATCTTGCCGCCATGGGCAAGCTTCGCGGCCCCAACGGGCTGTGGCAAAAACTGACCGAACGGGTCGAAGACATTCCCGCCTACCGCCACCGCTTTGATGCGATCATCGGCCCGGACGAGCCGCTGCACATCACCCACATCGCCACCGCCATCGCCGGGTTCATCGCGTTTGAATTCCGTTCAACCAACAGCCCGTTTGACGCCTATCTCGGTGGTCGCGAGCGCGCCCTGACGCCACCGCAAAAGCGCGGGCTCGACCTGTTCTATGGCAAGGCCAACTGCGCCGCCTGCCATTCCGGCCCGTTCCAGACGGATCACAAGTTTCACGCCATCGCCATGCCCCAGATCGGACCGGGTAAAGATCATGGCAAGGACCATGGCAAAGATCACGGCATTCTCTTCGCCGATCACGGCCGCGCCGCGATCACCGGCGATCCCCGCGATCTCTATAAATTCCGCACGCCTTCGCTGCGCAATGTCGCGCTGACCGCACCCTATGGGCATTCCGGCGCCTATGCCACGCTCGACGCGGTGATCCGCCATCACCTCGCGCCAGAGCAAAGCCTCGCTGCCTATGATCCGACCCAAATCGCCCTGCCCGGCCTTGACGGCAACACCCCCCTGCCGCCGACCATGCCCGACCCGCGCGAAATCGCCCGCATCGCTGCGGCCAACACCCTCGCCCCCTCCACGCTCAGCGACGCCGAAATCGCCGACCTGATCAGCTTCCTCGATGCGCTCACCGACCCCGAAGCCGCGACCGGCCGCCTCGGGGCACCGCGCCTTGTGCCCTCGGGGCTTTCACTTGATCGCCTAAGCACGCATTAAGCTGCGCCAAACAACGCCAGCGCCCCCTTTCCAATCCGCCCCGCTTGCCCTACATCGCCCTCATGGAAACGCTACACATCATCGGCGGCGGTCTCGCCGGCTCCGAAGCCGCCTGGCAGGCCGCAAATCTCGGCATTCCCGTGGTCATTCACGAGATGCGCCCGCACGTCGAAACCTTCGCCCATAAAACCGGCAATCTGGCCGAAATGGTTTGCTCCAATTCGTTCCGCTCGGACGATAGCGAACAAAACGCCGTCGGCCTGCTGCATTGGGAAATGCGTCAAGCAGGCGGGCTGATTATGCAAATGGCCGACGAAAACCGCCTGCCCGCCGGCGGCGCGCTTGCGGTCGACCGCGACGCCTTTGCCGAAGCCGTCACCGCCCGTCTCACCGCGCATCCGCTGATCTCGGTCGACTACGGCGAAATCACCGCCCTGCCCGAAGACGGCCATTGGATCATCGCCACCGGCCCGCTCACCTCCTCGGCTCTGGGCGAAGCGATCCAAGCCGAATCCGGCACGGACCGGCTGGCCTTTTTTGACGCCATCGCGCCCATCGTCTATGCCGATAGCATCAACATGGACGTGGTCTGGCGGCAAAGCCGTTATGACAAGGGCGAGACCGAGGAAGAGCAGAAAGCCTATCTCAACTGCCCGATGACCAAAGAGCAGTATGAAGGCTTCATCGACGCGCTTCTCGCCGCCGACAAGACCGAGTTTCACGAGGGCGAAACCGCGAAGTATTTCGACGGCTGTCTGCCGATCGAGGTTATGGCCGAGCGTGGCCGCGAAACCCTGCGCCACGGGCCGATGAAACCTGTTGGCCTGACCAATGCGCACAAGCCGGAAGAGAAAGCCTATGCCGTGGTGCAGCTGCGCCGCGACAACGCGCTCGGCACGCTTTACAATATCGTCGGCTTTCAGACCAAGATGAAGTATGGCGCGCAAACGGATGTTTTTAAAACAATTCCGGGGCTCGAGAATGCCAGCTTTGCCCGTCTGGGCGGCATCCACCGCAACACCTTCATCAACTCGCCAACGCTGCTCGATGACCGGATGCGCCTGCGCTCGCGCCCGCACATCCGCTTTGCCGGACAGATCACCGGCGTCGAAGGCTACGTCGAATCTGCCGCTATGGGCCTTCTGGCCGGTCGCATGGCTGCGCGCGAAATCATGGGCGGCGATCTGCCTCCGCCCGCGCCCGAAACCGCAACCGGCGCGCTTATCACGCACATCACCGGCGGTGCCGATGCCAAAACCTTTCAGCCGATGAACGTGAATTTCGGCCTGTTCCCGCTGGTCGAAGGCCTCAAAGGTGGGCGGCGCGGACGCAAAGACCGCTACCAAGCCTACACCGACCGCGCCAAGGCGCTCTGGCAAACATGGCTGGACGCGCAAGCCGCACCCTGAAATACTAAAAGGCATGGCCGAGAAATTTCTCAAAGACACATATGGGCAGAGCGACCCCGAAGGCACCATGCGCCATTACGACAAATGGGCCGCCACCTATGATGCCGAAATCGCTGAAAACGGCTATGCCACGCCGGGCCGCTGTGCCGCTGCTCTCGCGCGTCACCTTGATGACCACGACGCGCCACTGCTCGATTTCGGCTGTGGCACCGGCCTCTCTGGCGTTGCGCTCGGCCTGCAAGGGTTCCAAGTGATCGACGGGCTCGACCCCTCTGCCGAAATGCTCGCCCATGCCAAGGATCGCGACGTCTATCGCCGGTTGACTCACATTCCCCCCGGCGCGGATGTGCCCGGCAAGCAAGGCGACTACGCCGCCATCACCGCGATTGGCGTCATCGGGGTTGGCGCCGCGCCACCCACGGTGATGCAACAGATCATGACCGCGCTGTCCCCCGGCGGCTTGTTCGTGTTTTCCCTCAACGATCACGCGCTTGCCGATCCCGATTGCTGCCTCGCGCGTGACGCTCTGATCACCTCGGGACAGGCCGAGGAACTGGAGCAAACTTATGGCGATCACCTGCCGGGAATCGACTTGAAGTCCACCGTGTATGTCTATGTAAAGCTGTGACTTTCACCACTCGCTTCGCCCCGTCTCCGACTGGCCCTTTGCATCTGGGTCATGCCTATTCCGCGCTTCTGGCGGCGGATATGGCGCACGCGATGGGTGGCGTTTTTCATCTGCGGATCGACGACATCGACCAATCGCGCGCCCGGCCTCAATGGGAACGCCAAATCTATGATGACCTTGCCTGGCTCGGTCTTGACTGGCCCACCCCTTGCCGTCGTCAATCCGACCACCTCAAGGACTACGCCGCCGCGCTGCACCGCCTTTGGGATATGGGCCTGCTCTATCCTTGCACCTGCACCCGCCGCGATATCGCCGCCGCCGCCAACGCCCCGCAAGAAGGCGCGCCGCTGATCGGCCCTGACGGCGTGGTCTATCCCGGCACCTGCCGGCCCGCGACCCCGCCCATGGGCGATATGCCCGACGCCGCCCTGCGCCTTGATCTGCGCCGCGCACTGTCGCGCATCGAAGCGGCACCGCTTTCCTTTGACGAGTCCGGCAGCGGGCCGAACGGCGAAACCGGGCTGATCCCGCTCGCCGCAGACGCGCTTGTGAAAACCGTGGGCGACGTGGTGCTGGCGCGCCGCGATATGGGCGGCTCTTATCACCTGTCGGTCGTGGTGGATGACGCCGCACAGGGCATCACCCATGTGGTGCGCGGTCAGGATCTCTATGACGCCACCGCCATCCATGTGGTGTTGCAACGCCTGCTCGGCCTGCCCAACCCGCGCTATCACCACCATGCGCTGATCCGCGACGAGACGGGCAAACGTCTGGCCAAACGCGACGATGCCCGCGCCATCGCGACCTATCGCAGCGCGGGCAAAACCCCGTCAGAGATCCGCAAACTTGTCGGGCTTTAGTTCAACGCCCGCCACGGTTTTGGCATCCAAACCCAGCGATTGCCGACAAAAATCAACCCGTCAAAGGCCATCCCAAGGGTTTTTCCCGGCTCAACAAACTTGAAGCGCACAATCGGGTAATCGCCAATGAAATAAGGCCGCACGTCGCCATACCCACCGGGAAAATCCGCAAGCGCCGCGCTGCCACTGCGCAATCCGCCGGTCGTGGCATACCACGTCAGTATCTCGCTCTGCCCCGGCTTTGGCCCGATGCTCACACCCGGCGTCAGGTGCTTGGCATAGGTTGCAATCATTTTGCTGGCCAGCGGCTCACCATAGACTGCGCGAATCTCATGCGGCTTGGCGATCAACGCCTGCGTCAGCGCCGCCCGATCCGCGCCGGGGTCCATGAATTGCGCCAAAAGCGCGCGCGCTGCGGCTTCGCTGTTGGCGCTCGCAACCGGGGCGACTTGCGGCTTTGGCTGCGGATCGCCCTGTGCCTGCTGTTGTGGCTGCGGCTGCGGGTCACCCTCTGACTGGCGCTGAGGTTGCGGCTGAGGTTGTGGATCACCCTGCGCCTGCTGTTGTGGTTGCGGCTGCGGGTCGCCTTCTGACTGGCGCTGAGGTTGCGGTTGGGGTTGGGGTTGCGGATCGCCCTGCGCCTGCTGGTGCGGCTGCGGTTCCGGCTCGCCCTGTGCTTGTGGCGCTGGCTGTGGTGTCACCTGCGGCGCGGGTGCCTTGCCGGCCTTCTCGCCTCCGACAAGGGTCAAAAGACTGGCACCGCCGCTTTTGACACAGGCTTTGGTCAGGTTCTCCAACACCACCTTATTGTTGTCCACCGTGACCGGGCGCACCGCGCCGCTCTGCGCCGCGAGATAGCCAAACACCCAAGCCGACACCATGAATTGATCCGTGGTTCCGCCGGTTTTCGACAGCACCTCGATACATGATTTGGCCGGGTCAAAGCCGTTTATCGTTTCGGCATTGGCGCTCACAGCGCCCAAAGACAAAACCAAGATAGACGCGCAACTCAATGACTTCATGACTATTTCCTGAATATTGGATCAAATACGCCCCGATCCTAGCACAGGAAATCCCGTCCGCGAAGTCAAAGCCGCGCAGCGCGCCACAAACATCACGCCAAGCGCGCCCTCACGCCTCGGGCGCCATGATCTCCACCTCTTCCCCATCGCGAATGGCGGTGTAAAAACAACTGCGCCGATTCGTGTGGCACGCCGGCCCGGTCTGGCGCACCAGAACCAACAGACAATCGCGGTCGCAATCCACCCGCATCTCGACCAATTCCTGCACATGGCCGCTGCTTTCGCCCTTGACCCAGAACGCCGCGCGCGAACGTGACCAATAGGTCACCTTGCCGCTCGCAAGCGTGCGCGCCACGCTCTCGGCATTCATCCAAGCCATCATCAGGATCTCGCCGGTTTCGGCCTCCTGTGCGATCGCCGGGATTAACCCTTTTTCGGTATAGGTTAGCGTGCTCGGATCAAAGCTTATCCCTGCGCCCATGTCTTTGGCCCCTTTGCATTGGCGGTGTCAGCGTCTATCTAATCCAAGACAAGCCAAGAGGGAATGGCCGCGCGCGGTCAGATCAAAAGCCATGAGCGAAACCGACCTGATCAAGCTGTATTCCGAACGCATCCTCGCGCTTGCGGCCGATATTCCCCGGCTCGACCGCCTTGATGCGCCCGACGCCTCGATCAAACGCCGCGCGCCGCTTTGCGGGTCGACCGTGACAGTCGACATCACCCTCCAGAACGGCAGGATCAGCGACTATGGCCAAGACGTCAAAGCCTGCGCTTTGGGTCAGGCCGCCGCCAGCGTTGTCGGCGCCAATATTATCGGCGCCACCCGTGCCGAAGTCGCCGCCGCCCGCGACGCCCTGCATCACATGCTCAAAGACGACGGGCCAACACCGCCCGCCCCCTTTGATGGCCTCGAAGTGCTGCGCCCGGCGCGTGATTACAAGAATCGCCACGCTTCGATCATGCTCACGCTCGACGCCACGCTCGACGCGATTGATCAGGCCAGCACCGCCGCCGTTTAACACTGTATTGCCTGCCGCGCCCTAGACAGCCGCCATAGGGCCACACCTCTCTCAACATTCGCTGACAAAAAAACCGCCGCTCCTGAGCAAGCTCAAGGCGGCGGTAAGGTGCGTGATTGCGGATCAGCCCCGAAAAATCCGTAGGGGCGATTGAGGCAGTCCCCAAATGGTCAAGACAGGCAGTGACTTGGGTCGCGCGCTGTTTGGGACAGAATGCGCGCGTCAGGGCTGGGCAATCACGTGGCAGAAATCAGTAAATTCGTCAGGCAAGCCCCGGCAGATGCAGACCGGCAAACAGAATAACCACAAGCGCCACAGCACCAATAGCATCCTGCCAAATGGTGTCCTGGCTACGGGAAAGAACGGCTTTGATCTGGGTCAGCATGTCGGAGGCTCCTATTCGGGGGCGTGTTCTTTGTGTTGCCCCTTTGTTCTCATTTTCGGAACGCTCTGTAAAGAACTTTATGAGAACATTTGCGAACTTTTCGGAACGAAATCCGCTAACCCACTGAAATCAAACGGATCGCCTCATCCTGACTCATTAACCATAAAAGGCCCCGCGCCGCCTTGCCGCGCTCGCCCTCCAATGTCGGGTCGTCATTCAGCAACTTGCGCGCATCGCTTTGCGCCACCGCCATCAACGCCGCCTGCCGCTCGATATCCGCCACCCTGAACCGTGGCAGGCCCGATTGCGCCGTGCCAATCGCATCGCCTGCGCCGCGCATCTCAAGGTCGACCTCGGCAATGCGAAACCCATCCTCGGTATCGCGCAGCGTCGCCAAGCGCCGCTCGCCGCCCTCGCTCAGAGGGGCGCGATACATCAGCAAACAGGTCGACGCCGCACTGCCGCGCCCCACCCGTCCGCGCAATTGGTGCAGCTGCGCCAGCCCGAATGTCTCGGCCCGCTCTATCACCATGATCGTCGCGTCGGGCACATCGACCCCCACTTCAATCACCGTCGTCGCAACCAGAACCTGCCTGCTCCCGTCCTGAAACGCCTTCATCGCCGCGTCTTTTTCCGCCGGCGGCATCTGGCCATGCACCAGCCCGACAACCTCATCCCCCAAGGCCGCACGCAAATGCTTGAACCGCTCCTCTGCTGCGGTCAAATCAACGCTTTCGCTTTCTTCCACCAGCGGGCAAACCCAATAGGCCTGCTTGCCCTCGCTCACAGCCCGGCGCAGCCGCTCAACCACCTCGTCCATGCGCCCGGCTGACACCATCGCCGTCTTGATCGGCTGCCGCCCCGGTGGCTTTTCATCCAGAATGGACACATCCATATCGCCATATTGCGCTAGGGCGAGCGAGCGCGGGATCGGCGTCGCTGTCATCACAAGAACATCCGCCCGCGCGCCCTTTTTGCCCAGCTCAAGCCGCTGCCGCACCCCGAACCGGTGCTGCTCATCAACAATCGCCAGCCGCAAGTCGCCGAATTCAACGTCCTTTTGAAACACCGCATGGGTGCCGACCAAAATCTGGATATCCCCCCGCGCCAGCGCCGCAAGCTTGGCCTTGCGCTCCGCTCCCTTGTCGCGCCCGGTCAGCAATTCCAAAACCACGCCCGCGCTCTCTGCCAAGGGCCGCAGCCCCTCCAGATGTTGACGCGCAAGGATCTCGGTCGGGGCCATCATCACCCCCTGCCCTCCGGCTTCAACCGCGATCAGCAACGCCATAAACGCCACCAGAGTCTTGCCCGCGCCGACATCGCCCTGAAGCAATCGGTTCATCCGTTCCGGCTCGCCCATGTCTGCCGCGATCTCATTGATCGCGCGGGTCTGGGCATCGGTCGGGCGATAGGGCAACGCCTGTAACACCTTGCTTTGCAACTTGCCGGTGCCATGGCTCTCGCGCCCCTTGGCCTTGCGCAGGTTCGCGCGCGCCAAAGCCAAGGTCAGCTGATGCGCCAGAAATTCGTCATAGGCCAACCGCTCCCGCGCCGGGGCGCTCTCCGTCAGATCCTCCATCTGCGTGGGCCCATGCGCCGCCTCCATCGCCGCACGCCATGTCGGCCAACCGGCATGGGCCAGCTGCAAAGGGTCGATCCACTCGGCCAAATCCGGCGCACGCGCAAGCGCCGAACGCGCCGCCTTGAACATGGTTTTCTGCGTCACCCCGTGGGTCAGCGGATAGACCGGCTCGAACTCCGGGATCTCTCCGGCCTCTTCCGGCGGCACCATATGGTCCGGGTGAACCATCTGCGCAACGCCATCAAACAGCTCGACTTTGCCCGACACCACCCGCCGGCTTCCGGTGGGCAGCATCCGGGTCAAATACTCGTCCCGCGCATGGAAAAACACCAGCTGAAAGCTGGTCTGCGCATCCTCTACCACGACGCGATACGCCCCGCCGCGCCGCGTCGCATGGCGGTGCTGACCGACCGTGACCTCAACCGTCACAACTCCGGGCACATCCGCGCCCTGAACCGTGTCGCGCCGCCGCCGATCGACCCCGGAATAGGGCAAGGTATAGAGAACATCGCGCGGCAGGACGACACCGATCTGCTCCAGATGCTCGGCCGTCTTTTTGCCCACACCTTCCAGCGTCTCAATGTCCGCAAACAGCGGGAAAAGGGGTTCGGGCCGCCCGCTCATAGCCCCTCGATCATGGCGATCCAGCCGTCTTCGTCGATCATTTCAACCCCAAGGTCTTCGGCCTTTTTCGCCTTGGACCCCGCCCCCGGCCCGGCAATCACCAGATCGGTTTTCGCGCTGACCGAGCCCGAAACCTTCGCCCCAAGGGCTTCGGCCCGCGCCTTGGCTTCGGCGCGCGACATTTTCTCTAGCGTGCCGGTAAACACCAATGTTTTGCCCGCCACCGGGCTGTCGGCGTTCTGCACGGTCTCGGCCGGCTCAATCTCCAATTGCGCCACCAGCCGGTCAATGCTGGCGCGCTCTGCCTCCTGCGCGAATGCGGTGACCAGCGATTGCGCCATCACCGCGCCGACCCCGTCAACATTCAACAAATCGTCCCACGCCGCGCCCTCCAGTGGTGCGGCCTCGGCCATCGCGGCTTCAAAACTGGGCCAGTCGCCGTAATGCTGTGCAATCAAGCGCGCCGCCGCCTCGCCGACATGGCGAATCCCAAGGGCAAACAGAAGCCGCGCAAAGCCGATTTTGCGCTTCTCTTCAATCGCTTGAAACAGGTTTTTTGCGCTGGTGTCGCCCCATCCCTCGCGGTTTTTCAACTTGGACAGGTTGGCGCTGTCGCGCTCTTTCAACGTGTAAATATCGGCGGGTTCACGGATCGCCAATTGATCGTCGTGATAAAACATCTCCACTTGTTTCGCGCCCAAACCGTCAATATCAAACGCTTTGCGCGACACGAAATGTTTTAACTTTTCAACGGCTTGCGCCGGGCAAATCATCCCTCCTGAGCATCGCCGCACCGCGTCGCCTTCCTCGCGAATGGCCTCTGATCCGCACTCCGGGCACACCACGGGAAAGACATAGGGCTCCGCCCCCTCCGCCCGCTTGCTCAAATCCACATCCGCCACCTTGGGGATCACATCGCCCGCGCGATAGACCTGCACCCAGTCGCCGATGCGAATGTCTTTTCCGTCGCGGATCACCTCGCCCTTGCTGTCGCGCCCGGCGATGTAATCCTCGTTATGAAGCGTCGCGTTGCTGACCACCACGCCGCCCACCGTCACCGGAGCAAGACGCGCCACCGGGCTAAGCGCGCCTGTGCGCCCAACCTGAATGTCGATCGCCTCCAGCCGGGTCCAGGCCAGTTCAGCCGGGAATTTATGCGCAATCGCCCATCGCGGCGTGGTCGAGCGGAACCCAAGCCGGTGTTGCAGCGCCAGATCGTTCACCTTGTAAACCACCCCGTCGATGTCATAGCCCAGCGTCGCGCGCTGTGCCTCGATATCGCGGTAATGGGCGACCATCTCGTCCGGCCCATTGCACAACCGGGTCAGCGGATTGGTTTGAAACCCCAAATCGCGCAACCGCTCAATCGCCCCGATCTGCGTCTCGGCCAGCGGCTCTGACAGCTCGCCCCAGGCATAGGCGAAAAACGCCAAAGGCCGCGACCGCGTGATGCTGGCGTCCAACTGGCGTAGCGATCCGGCAGCAGCGTTGCGCGGGTTGGCAAAGGTTTTATCGCCTTTCTCGGCATTGCGCGCGTTCAACGCCTCGAAGTCGGCGTGGCTCATGTAAACCTCGCCGCGCACCTCGATCACACCCGGCGCGCCGGAAATCTCTTGCGGAATATTGCCAATCTCTCGGGCGTTGGCGGTGACGTTCTCTCCCACGGCCCCATCGCCGCGCGTCGCCGCACTGATCAACTTGCCCTCTTCATAGCGCAAAGACAGGCTCAGCCCGTCGATCTTCGGCTCGGCGGTATAATCCAGCGCCCCTGTCGCCCCGAGGTATCGGCGCACGCTTTCGTCGAATTCGGTGATATCCTCATCCGCAAACGCATTGCCCAGGGAAAGCATACGCACCTTATGCGCGATCTTGCCAAACCCCTCGGCCGGGGCCGCGCCGACTTGCTCGCTCGGGCTATCGGCCCGTTTCAATGCCGGAAACCGCGCCTCAATCTCGGCATTGCGCCGCTTCAGAGCGTCATACTCCGCATCCGAAATGTCGGGCGCATCCTTGGCATGATAGGCCGCGTTCGCCGCGCCAAGCACCTCGGCCAGCCGCGCCAGCTCGGCCTTTGCTGCCGTCTCGTCCAGCGTTTCTATCGGTGTTTCAATGCTCACACCCATGCTCCCTCGCGCCGTCACATCACTCTGCCACAGATGTAGCATGGCCATGGCCAAGGTCCAGCCTTCGCAGGACACCTTCGCCTCTTATGACAGGTCATGACACTTCGGCCTTCACAACCCCTTCGGCCTGAGCAACGTCCCGTCCCGCTAAAGGCTTGCCGCTTGCGCCTCACTTCCCTCCAGCAAGGAGACGCCTAACTTTGCTGGCCCCGCCCTTGCATTGCAGGTCCGAACGCAGCCGACACTTCACGCCCCCCTCACCCCCAACGCCTTGCGCGAGCCCTCCACGCCTTCAAAAACACATCTCTTTTGCACGCGACCTCAAACCAAACCCAAGCCCCCCACCAAAGAAAACGCGCGACCCCATTTAAGGAATCGCGCGATGCAAGGCTCGTTGATGACGGCTGCGCAGGCGGGGACAAGCGCAAAGAGCCCTGCGAGGGAACGCGTTAGGCACCAACCGCCAATTGCTGCCCGTCCATTTCATTCGGCTCCGGGTCGTGCAGAACATAGCCGCGCCCCCAAACCGTTTCGATGTAATTCTCGCCGTCCGTGGCCACGGCCAGCTTCTTGCGCAGCTTGCAGATGAACACATCAATGATCTTAAGCTCAGGCTCATCCATGCCGCCATAGAGGTGGTTCAAGAACATCTCTTTCGTCAAAGTCGTGCCTTTGCGCAGGCTCAAAAGCTCGAGCATCTGATATTCCTTGCCGGTCAGATGCACGGGCTTGCCCCCCGCATCGACGGTCTTGGCATCAAGGTTCACATTGACCATGCCGGTTTTGATCACCGATTGCGAATGCCCTTTCGAGCGGCGGATGATCGCGTGAATGCGCGCCACCAACTCTTCGCGATGGAACGGTTTGGTCAGGTAATCATCCGCGCCAAATCCGAACCCTTTCAGCTTGTTCTCGGTATCATCCGCCCCGCTCAGGATCAAAATCGGCGTGTCAATCCGCGCCATCCTCAGCTGGCGCAGCACCTCATGGCCGTTCATATCCGGCAACCCAAGGTCGAGAAGGATCAAATCGTAGTCATAAAGCTTGGCAAGATCGATCCCCTCCTCCCCAAGATCCGTCGTATAGACGTTCAGATTCGCATGGGTCAGCATCATTTCAATACTTTTGGAGGTCGTGGGATCATCTTCAACCAACAGGACACGCATAATGGATTCTCCGCAATTGCACTTGTCGAGAGTAAGCGTGAACAAAAATGGTTAATCACAGGTTACCGACGATACATTTTGTAACATTTCACCCTATAGTTGTCTATATTTTTGTAAGAATGTGGCCTTCAACGCCTCTTCTCCATGGGCGCTAACCGCCGATAACTATTCAATAAATTCGTCATCGCTCAGCCCGTATCGCTGCATTGCCTCTTCCTGCGTCATCAACCCATAAAGCACGCCGCGCACCACCGCTGCCTTGCGGCTCGCCACCCAACGCTGCGTTCCCGCAGGCGGAAGATCGGCTCTGGTCATCACTTCACCGTTGGGCAACGTCACGGCTCTTGGCCCGTCGACCTTCTTCAGATACATGGCTGACACCTCGTCATTGTCGCGCATACCTTGATGCCGTGCGCAGTCTTAATGACCGGTGAAACCAGACCTTGAGAGTAATTAGGATTTTCCTATATTTTCAAAGGTTCTATCGGAGACGCACCATGCCGCTTGATCATAACGCCACGCTCAACTCGCTTGGCTTTGCCAAACCACCCTCGGAAACCCGCGTGGTTGTTGCCATGTCGGGCGGGGTGGATTCCTCTGTCGTGGCGGCGATGCTGGCCGAAGAAGGTTATGACGTGATCGGCGTCACGCTCCAGCTTTATGACCACGGCGCGGCCTTGGCCAAAAAGGGCGCGTGCTGTGCCGGGATCGACATTCACGATGCCCGCCGCGTCGCCGAAGAGATGGGCTTTCCCCACTACGTGCTCGACTATGAAAACATCTTCAAGGACGCGGTGATCGACGAATTCGCCGACAGCTACCTCGCTGGCGCGACGCCCGTGCCCTGCATTCGCTGTAACGAGCGGATGAAGTTCAAGGATCTGCTCGGCACCGCCCGCGACCTTGACGCCGATTGCATGGCGACCGGCCATTATATCCAACGCAAAATGGGCGCAGAGAAAGCCGAATTGCACTCGGCCGTCGATGCCGCGCGCGATCAAAGCTACTTCCTGTTCTCCACCACTCAGGAACAGCTCGACTACCTGCGCTTCCCGCTTGGCCACCTGCCGACCAAGGATGAAACCCGCGCTCTGGCCGCCAAATACGGCCTGCCCGTGGCGATGAAACCCGACAGTCAGGACATCTGCTTTGTGCCCAATGGCGACTATGCCAGCGTGATCGAAAAACTGCGCCCCGGCGCGGCGGAGCCGGGCGAGATTGTCGATATGGACGGCAATATTCTGGCCCAGCACAAGGGCGTGATCCACTACACCATCGGGCAACGTCGTGGCCTCGGGATCGGCGGGCTCTCTGATCCGCTGTACGTGGTCAAGCTTGACGTCGACACCCGCCGCGTGATCGTCGGCCCGAAAGAGGCGCTGGCCACGCGGGTTATCCCCGTGCGCGAGATCAACTGGCTTGGCGATGGCGGGTTTCAGGACGACACGGTGCGCGAGATTTCGGTCAAGGTCCGCTCCACACGCCCGCCCCGGCCCGCCCTCTTGCGGCCCGTCGGCCCGCGCGAGGCCGAGGTCGAGCTGCTCACCCCCGAGGAAGGCGTTTCACCGGGTCAGGCCTGTGTGTTCTATGAAACCGAAGGCAGCCGGGTCTTGGGTGGCGGCTGGATTTACCGCGACTGATCCCTTTTGGGCAGGTCGTGCCATAGCAAAACCGCCTATCGGCAATGGGCGGCCTTCGGCGCCATTCAGGCCGGCGCAGTTTGCTGCGCTCAGCGCGATCTGCCCAAATCGCCTACCCCAATGACGCTCACCCCAGCGTCGCCAGCACCGGGAACTGCTCCAGCAGCCAATAGCTAAAGGTCGAGAACCCGCCCGTCAGCATCAACAGCCCGATGGTCCAGAGCAACAGCCCCATCACCCGCTCGATCTGCTCCATATGGCGCTTCATCCAGCCCATAAGCCCGCCAAGCCGCGGCAGGAACGCCGCGACCAGCAGGAACGGAATGCCAAGACCCATCGCATAAACCGCAAGCAACATCGTGCCCCGGCTGACCGAAGCCTCAGATGCCGCAAGCGACAGGATCGCGCCCAATTGCGGGCCGATGCAAGGCGTCCAGCCAAAGGCAAACGCCAGCCCAAGGACATACGCGCCAAAGGCACTGCCGCCGCGATCCCCTGCATCCATACGCGCCTCGCGGTCCAGAAAACCGATCCGGTAAACCCCGACAAAATGCGCCCCGAATATCATCACCAACACACCGGCCACGGTGTTGAACCAATCTTGATATTCAAGGAAAACAGCCCCCACCGCCGACGCAGCAAAGCCGAGCAGCAAAAACACCGTGCTCAGCCCCAGCACAAAGAACAACGCCGGAAGCACCGCCCGATTGCGCCCATCGCTCAGGTCGCTAACCGACACGCCCGACATATAGGCAAGGTAAGGCGGCACAATCGGCAAAACACATGGGCTCAGGAACGAGACCAACCCCGCCATAAGCGCCACAAGCATCGCCGGCAATAATGCGGCGTCGATGATCTCTATTCCAAACATGTCAAAAGCATTAGGGGATTCGCGCGGCCGCGTCACGCGACCAAAAGTCACAAAGCCGTGGACAAGCCGTCAGCACGGGCTTATCTGCGCTGGCATGAGTGATGAAGGTTTCCTCGACGCCCGTGGGCTGCTCTGCCCCCTGCCCGTGCTCAAGGCGCGCAAACGGCTCTCTGCGCTGGCCTCTGGGGCGGAACTCAGGGTCTTGGCCGACGATCCCGCCGCAGTGATCGACATGCCGCATTTCTGCGCCGAACAGGGGCACGAACTGGTCGAGACGCGCGAGCAAGACGGCGCAACGCTCTATATCCTGCGCAAGGGCTGACAGCCGAGCACCTTTGCCCATAGGCAGTCCAACAATACCTGCCTGCGCGAACATTTCTGCGAGCTTTCCACTCACACCCCGAAACTGAAAACGCGCCGCAGGTTTCCCCACGGCGCGTTCCAAAAACCATCTGGCGTAAAGCCTAGCCCTTACCGAGCGACCACCAGCCGCGGCGCTTGGACTTCTTGGCAGCCTCTTTCGCAGCAGGCTCCGCAGTTGCAACAGGCGCAGGTTCTGCCGCTTCGGCCACCGCAGCCACCGGCTCAGGTGCCGCAGCTTCTGCAGGTGCCTCAACCGGAGCCTCGACCGGTGCTTCTGCCTGTGCAGGTGCCTCTACCGGAGCTTCTGCCGGTGCGTCGCTGGCCGCAGCAGCCTCAGCCGCCTTCGCCTTTGAAACACGCGGTTTGCGGGCGCGCGGCTTGGGCTTGGGTTTCTCTTCCCCCTCAGCAGCAGCCTCGGCCGGTGCATCGCCCTGAGCTTCACCCTCAGCCGCCTCAACCGGAGTCGCCTCAGCATCGGCCTTCTTACGGCGCGTGCGGGTGCGCTTTTTCGGCGCTTCCTCGGTGTTGGCATCTGGCTCTGCCGTTACCGCGTCATCCGATGTGGCCTCAGCGGGCGTCGCATCTGCATCAGCCTTCTTGCGGCGTGTGCGGGTGCGTTTTTTCGGCGCTTCCTCGGCGTCGGCGTCCGGCTCTGCCTTTACCGCGTCATCCGATGTGGCCTCGGCGGCTTGCGCCTCGCCCTCATCCGCTGTCACCTCGTCCGATTTACGACGACGGCTGCGGGTGCGCTTCTTGGGCTTCTCTTCGCCCTCAGCGCTGGCTTCGGCTTGTGCCTCAGCTTGCACTTCGGCTTCGCCTTCGGCCTTCGCCTCTACCGGCTCGCCGTTCTGCTCACCCGACTGCTCACCATCAGCCTGATCACCGTTCGCGTCCTGCCCCTCGGCGCCATTCTGGCCGAGGACTTCCGCCGCCGCCGACGCCGACGCCGCTTGCGCGGTTTCTGCTCGTCGTCCCCTTCGGGGGTGGGTGCGGCCACGGCCTCAACCTCGGCCTCTTCGCTATCGGCATCGCTGTCGATCTCGGCCATCAACGAGGATTCCGCCGACACCACCGGTGCCGTTACCTCTGGCACAACCCGTGTCGCGGTCTTGAATTTCTCCAACGCGAAATCGGGCGAAATCAGCATCGGATCGCCTTCGATCCGCACGCTCAAACCGTAACGCTGTTCGATCTGGGCGATATGCTCGCGCTTTTGGTTCATCAGGAAGTTGGCAATCCCCACCGGGCATTTCACCAATACTTCACGGCTGCGACGGCGCGTGCCTTCTTCTTCGATCTGACGCAGGATCGACAGCGCAAGGTTGTCGTCCGAGCGGATCAAACCTGTGCCGTGACAATGCGGACATGGCTGCGTTGTCGCCTCGATCATACCGGGACGCAGACGTTGACGGCTCATCTCCATCAGGCCGAAACCGCTGATCCGGCCCACCTGAATGCGGGCGCGGTCGGTCTTGAGCTTGTCCTTGATGCGCTTTTCGACGGCGGCGTTGTTCTTGCGCTCGTCCATGTCGATAAAGTCGATCACGATCAGCCCGGCAAGGTCACGCAAACGCAACTGGCGTGCGACCTCTTCGGCGGCTTCAAGGTTGGTCTTGGTCGCGGTTTCCTCGATCGAGCCTTCCTTGGTGGCCCGGCCAGAGTTCACGTCAATCGCCACCAGCGCCTCGGTCACGCCGATCACGATGTAACCGCCGCTCTTAAGCTGCACGGTCGGGTTAAACATGCTCGACAAATAGCTTTCCACCTGGAAGCGCGCAAACAGCGGCATCGCTTCGGTATAAAGCTTCACGTTCTTGGCGTGGGACGGCATGATCATCTTCATGAAGTCCTTGGCGATGCGATAACCGCGCTCGCCCTCAACCAACACCTCGTCGATCTCGCGGCTGTAAAGATCGCGGATCGAGCGTTTGATAAGGTCGCCCTCTTCGTAGATCTTCGCCGGCGCGATGGATTCCAGCGTCAGCTTGCGGATCTGCTCCCACAGGCGGAACAGGTATTCATAGTCGCGCTTGATCTCGGTCTTGGTGCGCTTGGCCCCGGCGGTGCGCACGATCAAACCGGCGCCTTGCGGCACCTCGATCTCACCGGCGATGGCTTTCAACTTCTTGCGGTCGGCGGCGTTGGTGATCTTGCGGGAAATCCCGCCACCACGTGCGGTGTTGGGCATCAAGACGCAATAGCGACCCGCCAGCGACAGGTAAGTGGTCAGAGCAGCGCCCTTGTTGCCGCGCTCTTCCTTGACGACCTGCACCAAAAGGATCTGACGAACCTTGATGACTTCCTGAATTTTGTAACGGCGCGGGCGCGGCTTGCGCGGCGGGCGAATATCTTCGACGGCGTCATCATCGGCCACCGATTCAATGCTCTCGTCCTTTTCGGTCGCATCAAGCGCGTCATCGTCGTCGTCGTCGTGGTCGTCGTCGTGATCTTGATCGTCGTCAGCGCCCTCAACAGCCGCTTCAACAACATCCTTGCTGTCGTCGGCACTGTCGTCAGCGCTATCGTCTGCTGCCTGCGGAGCGTCTGTTTGCGGCGCGTCTGTCGCGCCCTCGCCCTCGTTGCTGGCCGCGTCATTGCCCTCATCCGCGCCCTCGTCACCAAGGTCGATGGTCTCCATCCCCGAGATTTCACCCTCGTTGACGTCGCGGGTTTCCACCGCATCATCCGACGTGGCCTCTGCGGCTTTGGCACGACCACCACGGCGGCGGCGTGACCGGCTCGGTTTCTTCTCGTCTTCCTCGTCGCGCGCCTTCATTGCCTCGGCATAGGCACGCTCTTCCTCCATCAACGCCTCGCGGTCGGCGACGGGGATCTGATAATAATCGGGGTGGATTTCCGAGAACGCAAGGAACCCGTGGCGATTGCCACCGTAATCGACAAACGCCGCCTGAAGCGACGGTTCGACCCGTGTTACCTTTGCAAGATAGATGTTGCCAGCAAGCTGGCGTTTGTTTTCGGACTCAAAATCGAATTCCTCAACCTTGTTTCCGTCGACCACCACAACGCGGGTTTCTTCCGCGTGGGTGGCATCGATAAGCATTTTCTTGGCCATGTTTTCCATTCGCACGCCAAACGCACCGCAAGCCCCACGAATCCGGCATGACCGGGTGGAGCTGCAAGACGTTCAAGGTGACTATTTCTGGCGATTGAAAACGCGCTGCACCGCCGGGCAGCTATGGCCCTCGCTCGTGCTCTCAATGTTGTCGCGCGCTTCATCGCGTTTCTTCTCCGGCACCGGGGATTTGCCCCGCGGCACCCGTTCATTTGCCCGGAGCACCCTTGTCGGGGGTGGCGGGCGTACTGGTGGTCCTGTCGCCGGCACCCAATCGGTCTGTCGCAGTTAGGGGCCGGTCGTTTCCGTAACCCAAAGCCATGACAGCGAAACTCAAAGCGGCCGGGGCGATACGCTCCTTGGGCCGTCTTATTACATAAGGGCAGTGATAGGATGATTACAATGAGAAATCGTTCACAGCCCCGCGCTAAAACGTAGCGACATTGTGCAGGCCTGTCGCCAATGCGCGTCACTTATCGGTTACAAACCCGTTGCCAGCTTGTCACCTGCCCGTCACCGTCACGTTAGAAACCCCGCCCACATTCCGCGCAATCTGACAACGCGAATGGAGTCGCTTTCATGAAACTCACCACCCTGCCCACCTTGTCCCTGCTGGCCGTGGCCGCCGCCGCACCCGCCTTTGCGGATCAGATCGAACTGGGCCCGCGCCCTGCGTTCCTGATCTCGCAAATGGCCGATAGCGCGCTGAAAACCAAACTGGCGTCCTGCTCGAACATGGAACCCAAGCGGACCGACTTTTCGATCGGCCACCGTGGCGCGGCGATGATGTTCCCCGAACATACTGCCGAATCCTACCGCGCTGCGGCTCAAATGGGCGCCGGGATCGTGGAATGTGACGTGACCTTTACCTCCGATCTGGAACTGGTCTGCCGCCACGCGCAAAACGATTTGCACACCACCACCAACATCCTCGCCACCGATCTGGCTGACAAATGCACCACCGGCTTCTCGCCGGCCTCCGGCGATCAGAAAGCGGGCGCCGAATGCCGCGCCTCTGACATCACCTTGGCGGAATTCAAATCGCTCAAAGGCAAGATGGACGCAGGCAACAGCGCCGCCACCGATGTCGCAGGCTACATGGACGCCACCGCTGGCTGGCGCACCGATCTCTACGCCTCCGCCGGCACGCTGATGACCCATGCGGAATCGATCAAACTGATGAAAGAGCTGGGCGTGAAATTCACCCCTGAGCTGAAATCCCCTTCGGTTGAAATGCCCTTCAACGGCTTCACCCAAGAGGCCTACGCCCAGAAAATGATCGACGACTACAAAGCCGCCGGCGTCCCCGCCTCCGATGTCTGGGCCCAAAGCTTCAACCTCGATGATGTCCTCTATTGGATCAAAAACGAGCCGGAGTTCGGCAAACAGGCCGTCTACCTGATGGATGAATACGACATCGAAGGCTACTCCCCGATGGACGAGGCCACATGGCCTAACAAAATGTCCGAGTTGAAAGAGATGGGCGTCAACTATATCGCGCCGCCGCTCTGGATGCTGGTCACCACCGAAAACGGCAAAATGGTCCCCTCGACGCTGGCCAAAAAGGCCCGTGAAGCCGACCTCAAGATCGTCACATGGACGCTCGAACGCTCCGGCCCGCTCGCCTCGGGCGGCGGCTGGTATTTCAGCTCGGTCAAGGACGTGACCGACAATGATGGCGACTATTTTGAGATCATGGACGTGCTGGCGCAGGACGTTGGCATTGTCGGCATGTTCTCGGACTGGCCCGCAACCGCGACCTACTACGCCAACTGCATGGCCAAAGGCGTTAACTAAGCACACCGCCCCTGTGGTTCAGGCGGCCCGCTCTGGCGGGCCGCTTTTCTGTTCGCCGCTGGCTTTTCGCGGTTCACGACATGCTCCGCGCCGCAGCAAGTTTACCACCCGTAAAGCGCTACATAATCAACGATTTACGTGACCTAGTTCAGGTAATCTGACCGCTGCAAGCCATACTTCGCCATCTTCTCGTTCAGCGTGCGGCGTGGCAGGCACAGCTCGTCCATCACATTGGAAATCGACCCCTTGTGCCGCCGCATCGTGTTGTCGATCAACATCCGCTCGAACGCTTCGACATACTCCTTGAGCGGCTTGCCCTCGGTCGTCATCACCGGCTGCATTTCCTCGTGATCGCTCATCAAAAGCGAGGTGATCGAACCCGACCCGCGCCGCGATTGCAACACCGCGCGTTCGGCCACATTGATCAACTGGCGCACATTACCGGGCCACGGTGCCTGAAGCAGCTGCGCCGCCTCCTGCGCGCTGACCTTGGGCGCGTCACAGCCGTATTCATCGGCAAACTGATCCGCCAACCGCGTGAACAGCGACAGGATATCCTCGCCGCGCTGGCGCAACGGCGGCACGGTCATGCGCAACGCCGCCAGCCGGTAAAACAAATCGGGGCGCAGCGCGTCTTCACAGGTCTTACCCTGCTCCTGAAGGTTGGAAATCGCGATGATCCGCGTCTCAGGCGGGGTGCCTTCCTCGTTGATAAAGCTCAACAAACGCGCCTGAACCGCATCGGGAAGCGTCTCGATGTCTTCCAACACAAGCGTGCCGCCACGCGCTTCCTCAACCGCCGGAAGCTGCGTGTCCTCGGCCTGCATCGGCCCAAAAAGCCGCTTGGTCAGCGCCTCTTCCTCAAGCGCCGAACACGACAGCAAAACGAACTTCTTGCCCGCCCGTGCGCCCACCGCATGCAGCGCATGCGCGACCAAAGTCTTGCCGGTGCCGGTCTCGCCGTCGATCAACACATGCCCGTCGGCCTGCCCCAGATCGAGGATATCTTCCTTCAAGCGCACCATCGCCGGGCTCTGCCCGATCAGCTTTTTCATCAATTGCCCGCCGTCGCTCAACTCGCGCCGCAAGGCGCGGTTGTCCAGCACCAGACGGCGCGCATTGGTCGCCTTCTTGGCCAGCTCGGTCATCCGGTCGGGGTTAAAAGGCTTTTCAAGGAAATCGAACGCGCCCACGCGCATCGCTTCCACCGCCATCGGCACATCGCCATGGCCGGTGATCATAATCACCGGCAGCGCGCTGTCTGTGCCCATCAGCTTTTTCAGAAACTGCATCCCGTCCATGCCCGGCATCTTGATGTCGGAAATCACGATCCCCGGATACTCCGGCCCCAATGCCTTTAACGCATCCTCGGCGCTGGGATAGGTCTCGGTGTCATACCCGCTCAACGCCAGCCACTGGCTGATCGACTGGCGCATATCCTGTTCATCGTCGATGATGGCAATCTTCATTGCTTTGGCCATGATCTTCTTTCCTCCGGTGCCCGCTTGCGCTTCGCCCTATTCGGCCGCGCGCGTTTCTTCTTCCAAGATAGGAAGCTGCATTTCGAATACAGCCCCCCCAACCGCCGCGTTGCGTGCGGTCAATCTTCCGCCAAGGTCGTTCACGATCCCCGAGGAAATCGCAAGCCCCAGCCCGACGCCCTCGCCCGGCTGTTTGGTGGTGTAAAATGGCTCGAACAACGTATCGAGATCCTCGATCCCATAGCCGTTGTCGCGCACGCTCAAGGTCGCCGTCTCTCCGGCGGCGAGCAGTATTTCGATCTGCGGGTCATCCACACCCTGCGTTGCATCCAATGCGTTGCGCAAAAGGTTGATAATCACCTGTTCAATCCGCAAGCGGTCGCCCAGCACCATGACTTGTGTATCGGGCACCGTGCGGGTGATCTCGACCTTGCGAAGCTTCAATTGCGGCTCCATCATGCTCAGCGCGGAAACCAGCGCATCGCTCATGTTTACAGGGGCCAGAACCTCACCGCCTTTGCGCGCATAGGACTTAAGCTGGCGGGTGATCGCGCCCATCCGCTCGATCAGATCATCAATCCGCGCAAAGCTCGTCAGCGCCTCGTCCGGGCGCGCGCGCCGCATCAACAGCCGCGCCCCGGCAAGGTATGTTTTCATCGCCGCCAATGGCTGGTTCAACTCGTGGCTCACCGCCGCCGACATCTCTCCCAACGCGGCCAGTTTCGAGCTCTGCGCCAGCGTCTGTTCCGCCACTTCAAGCTGGCCTTGCATCTTCTTACGCTCGGCAATTTCCCGCTGGAGCCGCGCATTCAATGCGCGAAGGTCCGCCGACTCCCGCTGGAAAAAAACCATACGCGACGTGGTCTTACGGCTCAGAAAATAAAATGCCAGCGCCAACAGAATGGCGAATCCCATGATTTCAAGCGCAAGGAAGCCGTTCACCTTCTCACGCACCCCGGCATAGGGCGTGAAACTGGCAATCTTCCAGCCCCGGAACGCCACCCGCCCCTCCATGCGCATCACCGCTTCGCCCTGCACATAGGCATCCGCCGGCAAAACCGACCAATTCGCCGTGGTGCGGATCGCCCGCTCAATGGCGCTTTCGACCGGCTCGCGCTGCAACGCGACTTCTTCGGTTAACCCCCGCCAGCGCGGCTCGGTCGCAAGGATGATCTGCCCGGTGCTGTCGGTCACCAGAACCGCATCCGAAATCCCCGCCCAGGCGCGCTCGAATTTCAGCAGGTTCACCTCGACCACGATCACGCCCAGCGTTTCGGCCTGATAATCCACCCGCCGCGTATAGGTAAAAGCATAGCCCCCCGACTCGCGCTCGCTCACCGTGAAAATCGTGTTGTTCGAACGTAGCGCATCGAGGAAATAGGACTGCGGCTTGTGGTTCTCGCCAATGCGCGCGCGATCTGTTGCCGCCACGGTGCGCCCGTCACGATCCAGCAACATCAGAGAGGCCGCGCCAATCTCTTCCACAAACGACAGCAACCGCTGGGTTGATTGGCTGAAATCGCCCGAATTCAACGCCCCGATCAACGCCGGATCACGGCCCAAAAGCTGTGGCACAATCGAATTGCGGCGCAATTCGCTGAGCAGGTTGCCGGAATATAGCGCAAGGCGAAGCTCGGCGCGGTTGCGCGTGCTGGCCGTGAACCTGTCCGTCAAAAGCCGGTTCGTGGTTAAAACCGTCACCACCGCCACCACCACCAGCGCGACCAACGCCAGCCGCGTGCGCCAGCCCAGCGTTTTGGGACGCGTGCGCGCGCTGCTGGCCGCGATCACCGCGCCTGCGGGTTTGGGGTCTCTGCTGGGTGGGTCGGGTTGCGCCATGGCGCCAATCTACGCCGCCCTGCGCCCACGCTCAAGCGGCGCGCACAGCCCCGCATCCCCCTTGAGCGGAATTTCTGCTCAATCCACAGGCCCTTGGGCCGTTTCCCGCCGACCTCTGCCATGCGCTTTTCCAAGGACGCGCCCTGAAATTTCGCATAAGCTTGGCAAAACCGTCCGCCACCGCACTCATACAGAAGGCCCCCGCCATGACCATCACACGGCAAGACGAACTCGACGGACTGAAAGACATCGGTCGCATCCTGGCCAACACGCTTCAGACCATGGCCCGCGCGATGGAACCCGGCATGACCACAGCCGAGCTTGATCAGATCGGCGCGGATCACCTCGAGCGGCACGGCGCCACCTCTGCTCCCAACAGCACCTACGGCTTTCCCGGTGCCACCTGCATCAGCGTGAACGAAGAAATCGCCCACGGTATCCCCGGCACGCGCGTCATCGCGCCCGGTGACTTGGTGAACATCGACGTTTCTGCCTCCAAGAACGGGTTTTTTGCCGACACCGGCGCGTCTTTCCGGGTGCAACCGGTCGCCGCCTCGCTCGACCGCCTGTGCCGCGATGGCAACCGCGCCATGCGCATCGGCATCGCTCAGGTCGGCGCGGGCCGCCCTCTTGCGGGCATCGGCAACGCCATTGGCCGCTTTGCCAAGTCGCGCGGCTATACGCTGATCCGCAATCTGGCCAGCCACGGTGTCGGGCGCGCCCTGCATGAAGAGCCCGGCGAAATCGCCACGTGGCCCAATCGCGACAGGCGTCGCATCGCCAAAGGGCTGGTGCTGACGGTGGAACCCTTCCTGTCGCGCGGCGCGCTTCTGGCGCGTGATGGCAGCGATGGCTGGACCCTTCTGGCCCAACCCGCCGCGCCGGTGGTGCAATATGAACATACGGTTGTCGCCACCGACAAAGGTGCCGTGATCGTCACCCTGCCCGGCTAACAGCTAACGGAGCGCCGCCTTCAGGCTCAGGCCAACGCCATCGCATCCATCAGACCGGCAAACATCGCCGCGCCATCGGTGCCGCCGTGGGCGGCTTCGGCCATCCGCTCGGGATGGGGCATCATCCCCAAAACCCGCCGATTGCGGCTGACCACCCCGGCAATATCCGCAACCGATCCGTTTGGATTGTTGAGATAGCTGAACGCGATCCGCCCCTCGTCCTGCAACTGGCGCAGTTTCTCGTCGTCGACAAAATAATTGCCGTCGTGATGCGCGATCGGCACGGTGATCTCCTGCCCGGCCTCATAGCCATTCAGATAAGGCGTGTCACAGGCCTCAACCCTCAGCCCCACGGGCTTGCAGATGTATTTCAAGTTGGCATTGCGGCGCAGCGCACCGGGCAACAGCCCCGTCTCGGTCAGCACCTGAAACCCGTTACAGATCCCAAGCGCATAACCGCCCTTTTCAACATGCCCGACAACCGACCGGCAGATCGGCGAATTCGCGGCAATCGCACCACAGCGCAGGTAATCCCCGAACGAAAAGCCACCCGGAATACCGACCACATCCACACCCTCGGGCAGGCTGGTATCCTTGTGCCACACCATGCTCACCTTCGCCCCCGCGCGCTCGAACGCCACGGCAAGGTCACGGTCACAATTCGATCCCGGAAAAACGATAACAGCTGCGTGCATGGGGCTGGCTCCTTTTCTGCACGACCGGCAAGACATCCCACATCCCCGGCCATGTGCCCCTGATAGGGCCACACCCCCCAGCAATCAAGCCCGCAATCAAGCCCCGCAAACCGCTCCACAGACGCCAAATTGCGCGCCACCCCCGGCAACCACGGCGCAAAAACAAAAAAGACCCCAGCAGCCTGCGCCGCTGGGGTCCGTCTCTTAATGCTTTTCGCTTACTTGAAAGGCTTGATCTCGCCGCTCTTCAGCCGGTCAGAATAGCTGATCAACTCTTTGCGAACGATCTTCATCAGGAAATACAGCCCGATGATGTTCACAACCGCCATCGCAAAGATCGCAGCATCCGAGAAGTCGATAACCGGACCAAGCGAGGCCGCCGCACCGATCACCACAAAGACGCAGAAGATCAGCTTGAACACCAACTCCTTGGCCGCGCCTTCACCAAACAGATAGGTCCACGCCTTGAGGCCATAGTAGCTCCAAGAGATCATCGTCGAGAAGGCAAACAACACAACCGCAATCGCAAGGACATAGGGGAACCAAGAGATCCCCGACCCAAACGCCGCCGAGGTCAGCGCAACACCGGTGTTGCCATCAACCGTGGCAATCGCCGTGCCCGCATCGTTCAGCAGATAGTTGCCGGTCGCTTCGTCGATGATCAACTGCTGCGAAATCACGATGACAAGAGCGGTCATCGTACAGATCACAACCGTATCAATCAGCGGCTCAAGCAGCGACACAAAGCCTTCGGTGATCGGCTCCTTGGTGCGCACAGCCGAGTGCGCAATCGCAGCCGAGCCAACACCCGCTTCGTTCGAAAACGCCGCCCGTTTGAACCCTTGGATCAGCGCACCAACCATACCACCGGCCACGCCAAGCCCGGTAAAGGCCCCGGCGAAAATCTGGCCAAAGGCCCAGCCGATCATATCGTAGTTCACGATCAGAATGATCAAAGCCGCACCGACATAGAGGATCCCCATCAAAGGCACGATCTTCTCGGTCACATTGGCAATCGACTTGATCCCGCCAACGATCACCGCAAACACAACCGCGGCGAATACAACGCCTGTGATCCAGCCGGGATAATCTCCGACAATGCCCGAAATCTGCGCATGCGCCTGATTGGCTTGGAACATATTGCCCCCGCCAAGCGCGCCGAGAATACAAAAGATCGAGAACAGCACAGCAAGGAATTTACCACCGGGCAAGCCCCGCTCCTTGAACCCTTTCGACATGTAATACATCGGACCACCCGACACGGTGCCATCCGGGTATTCATTGCGGTATTTCACGCCCAGCGTACATTCCGTGAACTTCGATGCCATGCCCAAAAGCCCGGCAAAGATCATCCAGAAGGTCGCCCCCGGTCCGCCAATCCCGACGGCCACGGCCACACCGGCAATATTGCCAAGCCCAACAGTCCCCGAAAGCGCGGTCGCAAGCGCCTGAAAGTGGCTGACCTCGCCGGCATCATTGGGATCAGAATAGTCGCCTTTGACCAAGCGGATCGCGTGTTTGAAAAACCGGAACTGAACGGCGGCGAAATAGATGGTAAACACCGACGCCGCAACAACCAGCCACAGCACGATCCAAGGGAAACTCGTCCCCGGAAGCGGCGCAAAGATAAAGCTGACAAACGGTCCGGTGACTGTGGCAAAAGCCTCATTCACCTTCGCGTCGATCCCCTGCGCCTGCTCTTGCGCATAAGCGGCGGGTGCCACAAGGGCTGCGGCCAGCGCCGCGATTGAAAATTTAAGCGATTTCATGACTTTCCCCTATCCAACAACCGTGACCGGCACGTCTGCGTGCATCACAAGGTTCTGTGTGGAACTGCCGAAAAGACGCTTGGTAAACCCGTCATTCGACACCCGGCCAACGATGATCTGGCTGGCGCCCTGATCTACGGTGATCCGGTTTAGCGTTTCCGCCACATCGCCGTGCTTGACGATGCCGGTGGCTTTGAACCCAGCCCCCTCAAGCGACTTCAAGGCCGGCGCAATTACGCGGCTTGTTGCGATTTCAACCTCTTCCTCACGGCGCTTGTGGCGCTGTTCGTTTTCTTCTGCTGTTTGAAAGGCGAAGGGGGACCAGTTGATGACATAGGCGACAATAAGCTCACAGCCTTCGATCCGGGATGCAAGATCCCGGGCAAAAGCAAGCGTGCGTTCACTTGTCTCTGTGCCGTCTAGTCCAACCGTTATTTTCACTGTCATTGGTTGGCTCCGTGTTGCGTTTCCTAATAGGCGAATACATCGCTGTATCCCTTTCACGCCGCCGGACTTTTGTTATAAATTTAGGCGACGATAAAGATCAGCCTAAGTAATAATCACTAGCAATAGGCAATGTTTTGTGAATAAAACGTGGAAAATTCTCTAAGTTCGGGCAAATTTCTAGGGAAAATCACCAGTGGCGAGAGATTTAGACAAAATTGACCTGCGCATCATGCAGGAACTCGAAAAGGACGGGCGACTCCCCATTGTTGAACTCGCCCAAAGGGTGAACCTGACAAATACGCCCTGCTCCGAACGCGTCAAACGGCTCGAACGCGAGGGCTATATTCAGGGCTATCGCGCCTTGCTGAACAAGGACCACCTCGGGCTCGGACAGCGCACCATCGTGCAGGTCTCGCTCGCCGCGTCCTCCACCCAAAACGTGCTGGCCAGCTTCAACGAAGCGGTCGTGCGTGTGGAGGAGGTTGAAACCTGCCTGATGATCGCCGGAGCCTTTGACTATCTGCTGGTGCTGCGCACCCGCGACATGACCCATTTCCGCAATGTGCTGGATGACAAGGTCAACAAGCTGCCCGGCATCCTGCAAACCAATTCCTTCGCGGTCATGGAAACGGTCAAGGACGTCTAGACAGCCCGCCGCTACCCGGCGAAATCAGTAATCACCGCCACCCCCGGCGGCGCGGGCCCATCAAAGGCGGCCAATTCGGCGCTGGCCTGCGACAGGCTGATCCGGCGCGTGACCAGAGGCGACAAATCCACCTGCCCGCCCTCAATCAGGCTCAACAGGCTGGGATAGCGCCACGCCGGCATGCCGCGCGTTCCGAAAAACGCCAATTGCCCGCTGTAAACCGCATCCATCGGCAGCTGCATACGCACATGCTCTCCGGCGGGCATGCCCACCATCACCATCCGGCCCAGTTTTTTAAGCGACGTCATCGCCGCTACCACTGTTGCCTCGATCCCCAACGCCTCAAGCGCCAGATCGGCGCCGCCGCCGGTGACCTCACGCACCGCCGCGGCGGCGTCGCAGGTCGCGGCATTCACCACAGCATCCGCGCCCAACTCTCTGGCAAAGCGCAGCTTTTCGTCAACCACATCCACAACCACAACCCGCGCCCCAAGCGCGCGCCCCAGCATCAACGCCGAAATCCCGACGCCGCCGCCGCCAAACACGGCCAGCCACTCCCCCGCCCGCAACGCCGCCCGCCCGGTCAGCGCATGCCAAGCGGTCGTCACGCGGCACCCCAATCCCGCCGCAAGCGCGGGCGCAATCCCATCGGGCAGCGCGGTCAGGTTGTGATCGGCAAACGGCACGGCAATCTCTTCGGCAAAGGCGCCGGGAATGGTGAACCCCGGCACCGCCTGATCGGCACAGATCGTCTGGTTCCCCGCCGCGCAATCCGAACACTGTCCACAGCCGAGGATAAACGGCGCAATCACCCGGTCTCCGACCTGCCACCGCGTCACCCCCGCGCCCACGGAAATCACCTCGCCGCAGAACTCATGCCCCGGCACATGCGGCAGGCTCACATCCGGGTCCGCCCCAACCCATGCGTGCCAATCGCTACGGCACACACCACAGGCCAAGACCTTCAGAACAACCGCGCCCTCCCCGGCCACGGGCGATGGCACCTCGACAATCTCCAGAGGCGCGCGCCAGTCCGTTATCCGTGCTGCTCTCATCTCTGGCCTCTCCCCCGCAAAAACCGACCGCGCATCCCCCTGCGCGGCTATATCTTTACCGCGCCATAGCGCGAAACCCCGCCCCGCTGCCACCGCCGCACCCGCCGGTGCAGCCACAACGCAGGCAGCAGCAAGACCGCCGTTATCCCCCCGATCACCCAGGCCACAGCCCAGTTATGCGCCCCCGGCAGGGACACATTCGTCTTATAGCTCGGTTTATAGTAAATCTCGTGCACAGACCCGATCTCGTAATTCCAATCGGGATGCGACATGCCGGTGCTCGCTTCGATCATCTCTCCGGGGGCGAACTCATAGCGAAACACCGGGCTGTAATTCAGCACCCCACGGTCAAACACGGTCTCCCCCTCAAAGGTATAGACCCGCACAACCTCGCCCTGCCCGACAACCGTGCCCTGCAGACGCCAACCCGCCTCGCCCACCATCGCCACGGTGCCCAAAGCGAACACCCCCGGCAACAGCCAGACAAGCAACCAAACCCGCCACGAAACAATCCGCTCCCCAGCCGCCGTTTCCTCAAACAGAAATGGACGACTAAAGAGAAACATCAGATCTCGATCCGGTAGCTTTCGATTACCGTATTGGCCAACAGCTTCTCGCACATGTCCTTAACGGTCGCCTCGCTGGTGCCCTCGGCCAGATCCAGCTCGATCACCTTGCCCTGACGCACGCCATCAACGCCGTCAAACCCAAGTGCGCCCAACGCATGTTTGACCGCCGCACCCTGCGGGTCCAGCACCCCATCCTTCAACATTACATAAACCTTGGCTTTCATCGCCCGTCCCCCGGTTCATTTCCTGGCGCGCCATGCGCCCTTCATCTTGCCAAAAATACTCATTCTCCCCGACCTGCGCCGGACGCCACGCCTCAATTGATCAACGTCGGCTTCATCGGCGTCGCGCCCTTGGGCATCACACCCAACCGCTTGGCCACTTCGCTATAGGCATCGGTCAACGAGCCCAGATCGCGGCGGAACACATCCTTGTCCAGCTTCTGACCCGTCTCGATATCCCACAACCGGCAGCTGTCGGGCGAAATCTCATCCGCCACGATCAACCGCTGAAAATCGCCGTCATACACCCGGCCAACCTCGATCTTGAAATCAATCAGCTTGATCCCGACCGAATACATCACACCCGACATGAAATCATTGACCCGCAGCGCAAGGCTCACGATGTCGTCCATATCCTGCTGGCTGGCCCAGCCAAAGGCGGCGATATATTCTTCCGTGACCAAAGGATCGCCCAGATCGTCATCCTTATAGGAATACTCGATGATGGGACGCGGCAGCGCGGTGCCCTCTTCGATTCCCAACCGCTTTGACAGGCTCCCGGCGGCAAAATTGCGCACGATCACTTCCAAAGGCACAATCTCGCAGGCGCGGATCAACTGCTCGCGCATGTTGATGCGGCGGATAAAATGATTGGGCACGCCGATATTGGTCAGCCCTTTCATGAAAAACTCTGAAAGCATGTTGTTCAGGACACCCTTGCCCTCAATCACATCTTTCTTCTCGGCATTGAACGCAGTGGCGTCATCCTTGAAATACTGCACCAGAGTGCCGGGCTCCGGCCCTTCAAACAGGGTTTTCGCCTTGCCTTCATAAATCTTCTTGCGCCGTGCCATGCGGGCTCCTCGCGTTGCGGCGGGCCGTTCGGGTAACGTCTGGACTATCCAAGACTCTCCGCCATGGCGCGTCTCATATTGCATGGGGCTGTTTTTGCAAAGGGTCCATTGTCGCATTCTAATGTCATTTGCGACGATCCGCCCCTTGCCCTTGGGCCGATCAATAGGCATATCTACCCCAAGCAAACCAGCCGTTGGAGAACCCCCGGATGAGCACATTCGACGAACGCGAAAACGCCTTTGAAAACAAATACGCCCATGATGAAGAGATGAAGTTCAAGGCCGCCAACCGCGCCAATAAACTTCTCGGCCTCTGGGCGGCTGAACTTTTGGGCAAAACCGGAAGCGATGCCGATGCCTATGCCATCGAAGTCGTAAAGTCCGATTTCGAAGAAGCCGGCCACGAGGACGTGGTGCGCAAAGTCGCCGGCGATCTCGGCGAAATCGCTGACGCCGACACGATCCGCGCCAAACTGGCCGAGCTGACACCGCTCGCCAAACAGCAGGTCATGACCGAAACGTCCTAAGCGGCCAAACAACCGCTTTAAAACCGCGTCACCCGCTTGCCGGGTCGGCGCGGTTTTTTGTTGGGCCCCTGCTGTTGCGCGCAACCGCCCTCGCCCCCGCGATCTCCCCCGCGCTGGGTAACCGCAACGGTTAACCTCCCCGAAAGGTTTATCACCCTATGCTGCGCCGATTGGGTGGGTGCCTTGGGGATGCGCTGGGAATGACGACAGAATTTGAACGCTTTACGGCGCTGGCACCTGCGCGTGCCGCGCCGATACACTTGCGCCTTTGGCCGCTGCTGCGCCAATGCGTGCCGCTGATGCTTGGGCTGGCCTGTCTCTGGCTACTGGCCGGGAATCTGGATGACTTTGATGTCACGGCGCTGCAATCGGCGTTTCGTGGCATCTCACCGGCGGGCTGGGCGCTTGCCGCTCTTGCTACGGGGGTCAGCTTCTGGGCCGTCGGGCGTTATGATGTGGTGGTGCACCGCCACCTACGTAGCGGCGTTGACGATCGCGATGCCGCGCTTGCTGGGGTGGCGTCCATCGCGCTTGCCCAGACTGTCGGGCTTGGCGTCATCACCGGCGCGCTCGCCCGTTGGCGCGCCCTGCCGCGCAGCTCCCTGAAACAATGCTCACAGATTTCTGCGCTCGTTGCGGTGTCCTTTCTGCTCGGCTGGTCTGTTGTCACGGCCCTCGCAGCCTTGGTGCTGCCACTGGTAACACCCATGACCGCGCCCCTGCCCGATCTGGCCCTACCGTGGATCTACCTGCCCCTCCTGCTTGCACCGCTTCTTGCGGCATTGGCGCTCTGGCGGCCCGTTCTGACACTGCCGGGCGGCGCACAGCTCGCCCTGCCCAGCCTTGCGGCCATGGGCCATATCCTCTGGCTCACCTTCATCGACACGCTCGCCGCCTGCATCGCGCTCTATGTTCTGCTCCCGGCCGAGGCTTCGGTGGCGCTCAGCACGCTTTACCCCGTCTTTCTGCTCGCCCTCGGCGTGGCGCTGGTCTCTGGCACCCCCGGCGGGGTCGGCCCGTTCGAGCTGATGTTGCTCACGCTCCTGCCGCAAACCCCCGAACCTGCGCTGCTCGCGGCGGTGCTGGCGTTCCGGCTGGTCTATTACGCCTTGCCCGCAGCACTGGCGACACTCTATCTCCTCGCAACACCCGCGCCCCGAGCCCGCACCCGACGCGGCCACCCCGGCCCCATGTCCGCCCTGACCCGCCGCCGCCCCGGCCCGCGCCTCTTGGCCCATGCCACGCGCTCGGAACTCGGCGTTGCGCGACAAAACGGTGGCCGGCTGTTCGCGTCTGACAAGGCCTCGGGCGTCACGGTTGAAACCGGGCAAACCCTCACCCTGCTGTTTGACCCGGCGCGTGGCACGATGACAGATCTGCTGCCCCTGCTCGGCAGGGCTGCCAAATCCATCAACCGCGTGCCCGTGATCTATAAATGCTCGGCCCAAAGCGCCCTTGCGGCGCGCCAGTCGGGCTTTGCCCTCTGGCATGTGGCTGACGAGGCGGTGATCGACCCGACCCGTTTTGACCTCTCCGCCCGCCCCTTGCGCCAACTCCGCCGCAAATTGCGCCAGGCCGAGCGCGCCGGCGTCACCACCACCCGCGCCGCCCATCTTCCCCGCGCCGAAATGGCACGGATCGACGCAGAGTGGCGCGCCCGTCAAGGGGCGGCGCGTGGCCTGACCATGGGGCGGTTCGATCACGACTACCTGTCGCACCACCTTGTTTTCCTCGCTTGGAAAGGCGATCAGCTTCAAGGCTTTGCCACCTTGCACAGCTCGGCTCATGAACTCTGCCTCGATGTGATGCGCTCGGCCGATGCGGCCCCCCACGGCACCATGCACGCGCTGGTCGCCTGCGCCATCGCCCATGCCGCCCGGCACAACCGCCGCCGCCTATCGCTGGCCTCGGTCCCGGCGCTTTCACCGGGCTGTGGCCCGCTTGAACAGCGCCTGCGAAGCGCGGTGTTTCGCGCCGCCAATGGCCCCGGCCTGCTGCAGTTCAAATCCAGCTTTGCTCCGCGCTACGAGCCGCTTTATATGGCCGCGCCCTCGCGTCTGTCGCTGCTGCTTGGCGCCGCAGACCTTGCGCTTGCGGTGCGCCGCCCCCTGCGGCTCATGACCATGATGAACAATATAGGATTGCACCACAGCCCCAAGTGTGACACGTGAAGCGCGAACTCTCCGGCCAAGGACACCCGCACCATGAACGACACATTCGCCCGCTTTCTTGCCTCCCGCGACTGGCTCATGGCCGACGGTGCCACCGGCACGAACCTCTTCAACATGGGGCTGGAAGCCGGCGACGCGCCCGAACTCTGGAACGTCGATCACCAAGACCGCATCACCACGCTCTACAAAAACGCGGTCGATGCCGGCTCTGACATCTTCCTCACCAATTCCTTCGGTGGCAACGCCTCGCGCCTCAAACTCCACAACGCCGAAAGCCGCGTGCGCGAACTCAACCGCGCCGCCGCCGAAATCGGCCGCAACGTCGCCGACAAAGCCGGGCGCACCGTCATTGTTGCCGGCTCCGTTGGCCCCACCGGCGACATCATGGCCCCCATGGGCAGCCTCACCCACGAAAGCGCGGTCGAGATGTTCCATGAACAGGCCGAAGGCCTGAAAGAAGGCGGCGCAGACGTGCTCTGGCTCGAAACCATTTCCGCCCCCGAAGAATACGCCGCCGCCGCCGAAGCCTTTGCGCTGGCCGATATGCCGTGGTGCGGCACGATGAGCTTTGACACAGCCGGGCGCACCATGATGGGCGTCACCTCGTCAGATATGGCCACGATGGTCGAAAAACTGCCCAACGCCCCGCTCGCCTTTGGCGCCAACTGCGGGGTCGGTGCCTCGGACCTGCTGCGCACCGTGCTCGGCTTTGTCGCCCAAGGCTCCGAGCGCCCGATCATCGCCAAGGGCAACGCCGGCATCCCGAAATACCACGACGGCCACATCCACTATGATGGCACGCCCGAGCTGATGGCCGACTACGCCGTGCTCGCCCGCGATTGCGGCGCAAAAATCATTGGCGGCTGCTGTGGCACCATGCCAGATCACCTGCGCCACATGCGCGAGGCGCTTGAAACACGCCCCACCGGCCCGCGCCCAACCCTCGATCAAATCACCGAAGCGCTGGGCGGCTTTTCCTCTGCCGTTGACGGCACAGGGGACGAGGCCGACGCGCCCAAGCGCCGCTCGCGCCGGCGTCGCGGCTGATTGCGCTAGATCGCTGTGAAAGCCCGCCGCTTCCTGCGCGTCTTCCTGTTTGTGCTGGCCGCGCTGTTCGCCGCCGCATGGGTGATGGGCTATCTCTATGTGTCCGGCATGGCCTGCGCCTACCGCCCGCCGACAAACAACAGCTGTAACACCCCCATGCCTTGGGAGCTACAGGGCCACGACTTTGAATATATGGTGCTGACCCCGCTTGCGATCCTGCTGGCGCTGCTCTTTGCCGGTTGGCTCGTCGGGCGCAAACCCCGCAGCTGAACGCCGCTCAACCCCGCTGAGCACCCCTCAAAACAACGCCAGCTGGTCCCCGGCCTGCGCTGGCGGCGCAAACAGATCGCTGCGCAACTCCGGCTGGCGCTGATCCAGCCCAAGCCGCGCTGCCGCCGCTTTGAACCGCGCCGCGATCATCTCGGCGTGAACCCCCTCGCCGCGCATCCGCCGCCCCCAACGGGCATCGTACTCCTTGCCGCCATGCATCTCGCGCAAGCGTGCCATCACCCCCGCCGCCCGGCCGGGATAATGCTCGCCCAGCCACTCCTGCCAAATCGGCGAAACCTCCCGCGGCAAGCGCAACATGATCCAGCTTGCGGCCTGCGCACCCGCGTCCCGGGCCGCGCTCAAAATCCCCTCAACCTCGTGATCGCTTAGCCCCGGCACCACCGGCGACACCATCACCCGCACCGGCACCCCCGCCTCGGCCAAGGCGCGGATCGTCGCCAACCTCCGCGCCGGGCGTGGCACCCTCGGCTCCATCCGCCGCGACAAGCCGTCATCCAATGTCGTCACCGAAATCCCCACCCGCACCAGCCCCTCGCGCGCCATCGGGGCCAGAATATCCAGATCCCGCTCGATCAACGCCCCCTTGGTGACAATCGCCACCGGATGGCGAAACGCACGCAACACCTCCAGACAGGCCCGCATCAAGCCGCGATCCCGCTCGACCGGCTGATAAGGGTCGGTATTCGTGCCAATCGCCAAGGTCGCCACCGCATAGGACCGCGCCCGCAATTCCCGCGCCAAAACCTCCGGCGCATTCACCTTGGCCACCAGCCGCGTTTCAAAATCCAACCCCGGCGACAGCCCGAGATAGGCGTGGCTGGGCCGCGCGAAACAATAGACGCAGCCATGCTCACAGCCGCGATAGGGGTTGATCGAACGGTCAAACGGCAAATCGGGCGAGCGGTTGTAGCTGATCAGGCTGCGCGCCTGCTCCTCGGCGACTTGGGTGGCAAACCCGGCCCGCTCCTCGGGAATATCCCAACCATCCCACACCTCTTCGCGGCTGTGCGTCTCAAACCGCCCGCTGGCATTGCTCACCGCGCCACGCCCTTTGCGCCGCTCGCGGGCCACCGCCGCTGTGGCGCGCTCTGTTTCGTTCTCTGTTTCGCTCTCCTGCATTGGCGCAAAATAGAACATAACACGAACACACGCAACGCGCCGCATATGAGACATGAAGATTTTTCACGCCCAACCCTCTGGATTTACCGCGATAAGTCGGCAAAAGTGCAGCCCATGTCGCAATCTGGCCAATCAAAACCGCGACAGTCTGGCATTCGTAAAATCAGGACCAGCCAATTCGGGAGCGGCCCGCCGCCCCATTGAAACGCAAGGAAACGCCCATGTCCGAGGAAGAAGAAGACATCATCCTGAGCGAACTCGACGACGAAGAGCTTGTCGCGCAAATGTTCGATGACCTCTATGACGGCCTCAAGGAAGAGATCGAAGAAGGCGTGAACATCCTTCTCGAACGCGAATGGACCCCCTACAAGGTGCTGACCGAGGCGCTTGTCGGCGGCATGAAAATCGTCGGTGACGATTTCCGCGACGGCATCCTCTTTGTGCCCGAAGTGCTGCTTGCCGCCAACGCGATGAAGGGCGGCATGGCCATCCTCAAACCGCTCTTGGCCGAAACCGGCGCGCCGCGGGTTGGCAAAATGGTGATCGGCACCGTCAAAGGCGACATTCACGACATCGGCAAAAACCTCGTCTCGATGATGATGGAAGGCGCCGGTTTCGAAGTGGTCGACCTCGGCATCAACAACGCCGTCGAAAGCTATCTCGAAGCGCTCGACAAGGAAGAGGCCGACATCCTCGGCATGTCCGCCCTGCTGACCACCACCATGCCCTATATGAAGGTGGTGATCGACACGCTGGTCGAACAAGGCAAACGCGACGATTTCATCGTTCTGGTCGGCGGCGCGCCGCTGAACGAAGAGTTCGGCAAAGCCATCGGCGCCGACGCCTATTGCCGCGACGCCGCCGTCGCGGTTGAAACCGCCAAAACGCTGGTCGGTCGCAAACACAATCAAGGCGCTAGCGCCTGAACGGATGGCGGGGGGCAACCCCCGCCCGAACCCCATGATCCCTGACGATCAAACCCTCACAGAAACCGGGCTTGCCTCTCACGGCAAAGATGCCCGTCTTTTGCTCATCGCCTGTGGCGCCCTCGCCCGCGAGATCCTCGCGCTGATCGAAATCAACGGCTGGACGCATATGGATTTGCGCTGCCTCCCGGCCAATCTGCACCTCTACCCGGAAAAAATCACCGACGCGGTCGCCGAAACCGTCGCCAAACACCGCGACGCCTATGAGCGTATCTTCATCGTCTACGCCGATTGCGGCACCGGCGGGATGCTTCAGAAAAAATGCGACGACCTCGGCGTCGAAATGATCCCCGGCCCGCATTGCTATTCCTTCTTTGAGGGCAATGACGCCTTCGCCGCCCGCGGAGACGAGGACATGCGCTCGTTTTACCTCACCGACTTCCTCGTGCGGCAATTCGATGCCTTCATCATCAAACCAATGGGCCTCGACCGCCATCCCGAACTGCGTGACATGATCTTCGGCAATTACGAAACGCTGGTCTATCAAGCCCAGACCGACGACCCCGCCCTCGTCGAAAAAGCCCGCGCCGCCGCCACCCGCCTTGGCCTCGCTTTCGAACACCGCCCCACCGGCTACGGCGATCTGGCGACCATCCTCAAAGATCAGGCAACCCGCCCAACCCCTTCATCTGACTGAAAATATCCCGGGGGCGCGGGGGCTGGCCCCCGCTTGAATCAGTGCGCGGGGGCTGGCCCCCGCTTAAACCAGCGCGTGGGGGCTGGCCCCCACTTTAACCAGCGCGTGGCGGCTGAGCCCCACCAAAACCAGCGTGCCGGAGCCTTCGCCCCAAACCACACACTCACGCCGCCGCCGCAACCTCGCGAATGCGCTCGATCATCGCCCGCACCCCGTTTGAACGCTGCGCCGACAAATGCTCATCCAGCCCCAGCCGCGCCAACTCGGCCTGCGCATCAACCGCGCCCACGGCGCCCACTGGCAGGTCGTTATAAAGGCAGCGAAGCACCGCAATCAGCCCGCGCACGATCATCGCGTCGCTGTCGCCCTCGAACGAAAACACCCCGCCCTCGATCTTGGGATGCAACCACACCTGACTGGCACAGCCATCCACCTTGGTCGCCGCAACCTTGAGAGCATCAGGCAGCGGCTCCATCGCCCGGCCCATCTCGATCACATGACCATAGCGCTCTTCCCACTCCTCAAGGAATTCAAAATCCTCGACGACATCCTCAAACGCTTGGCTTGCCATGGTGCTTTCCTTCGCATTTCAATCGGCCCTTGGGATAGTCAGCCCTGCGCCCAAGGTCCAGAGCGTCTTTTCAAAGCAAGCGATATGCGCTAACCCAATGAAAAGATCAAACCGGGGCAGATACCATGCGGAAACCTCTTTTGGCGCTACTTCTGGCGACCATGACGCTTACAGCCTGCGGCACGGTCCGCGATTCGGCGTTCAACCCGTTCAACTGGTTCGGGCGCAGCCGCGGCGAAGCCCTCCCGCAGGAAGGCTCGACAAACCCGCTGATCCCCAACAAACGTGGGGGTGTATTTGCCCGTCGCGGCCCCGAGGTCTACGCCGGCACCCCCGTCGCTGTTATCAAAGAGCTGGTCGTCGAACGCGCCGCCGGTGGTGCCATCGTGCGGGTCAAGGGCGTGGCAAACCGGCAAGGTCCGTTCGAAGTGCGCATGGTCAAGGATGACGACGCCAAGGACGGCACGCTCAGCTATACGCTGAAAGCGCTGCAAACCCCGACCCGCATCGTCGGGCCGGAAACCGGTCGTGAACTTGTCGCGGCACAATTCGTTCCTGATGCTGACCTCGCCGGTATCCGCACGATCCGCGTCAAAGGCGCGCAAAACGCCCGCTCCACGTCACGCGGCCGCTTCTGATCCGCCACAGCTGGCATTGCCCGTAAGGTGGGGTTAAACCCCACCTTACCTGCGATCACAGTTCAACAACCGTCACATGCCGCCCCTTGGCCGCCAGCGCAATCTTGCCCTCGCACAGCCTCAGCGCGTCCTCGCCAAACACCTCGCGCCGCCAGCCTTTGAGCGCGGCAACATCCCTCAGCCCCGCCGCAATCGCATCCAGATCCGCCGACGGCGCGATCAGCTTGGGTGCAACGCCCTCGCTCTCGGTCTTGGCCTTCAGCAACACGCGCAGCAAATCTGCCAGCGCGGGGTTCACCTGCAACTTGTCGCGGCTCTTGTCGATCTTGGGCAAATCTTCCGCAGGACATTCCAGCCCGGCTTTCACCGCCGCAAGAATCCCCTCGGCAATCTCGCCCTTGCGGGCCTCGCGCAGCAACAACCGCGACCGGCCCAGATCATTCATGTTCCCCGGCTTGGTCGAGGCCAGCTCAACCAGCGCGTCATCCTTGAACACCCGGTTGCGCGGCACATTGCGCCCCTGCGCATAGCCTTCGCGAAACCGCGCCAATTCGCGCACAATCCCAAGGAACCTCGCCGAGTTGGTGCGCGTTTTCACCCGCTTCCACGCCTCTGACGGCTTCACTTCATAGGTGTCGGGGTTGGTCAGTATCTCCAACTCCTCGCGCACCCATTTCTCGCGGCTGCGCTTGGCCAGTTCCGCGCTAAGGTATTCGTAAATCACCCGCAAATGCGTGACATCCGCCAGCGCATAGGTCTTTTGCGCATCCGTCAGCGGGCGGCGTGACCAATCCGTAAACCGCGAGGTTTTATCAAGCGTTTCCTTGGCGATCCGGCGCACCAAGGTCTCATATCCGACCTGCTCGCCAAAGCCACAGACCATCGCCGCCACCTGCGTGTCGAACAACGGATCAGGCAGCACCCCGGCATCGACCTGAAAAATCTCCAGATCCTGACGCGCCGCGTGAAACACTTTCACCACGCCCTTATCGCGAAACAGCTCGTACAGCGGCTCAAGCGAGAGCGCATCAGACAGCGTATCAACCAGAACCGCGTTTTCATCCCCCTCGCCCGGATAGGCCATCTGCAACAGGCAAAGCTTGGAATAATACGTTCGCTCACGCAGGAACTCGGTATCCAAAGTGACATAGGGATGTTTGGCCGCTTCCTGACAGAATTCAGCAAGCTCGTTCGTGGTCGTCAATGTGCGCATTTGGGGCTTTTCTTATCATTTTCTCAGAGCGTTCAGCTCTTATCATTTTCTCAGAGCGTTCAGCGGTCTTACGCTGAAATGCCCCCAAAGAAAAGGATACCCTCTGAACGGCTCTCACCTCAAGCCGTTTAAACCGCAGCAACAAGCGGCGCTGAACGGCCACAGCCCCGAAGGCCCAGACTGGTCGCAGCCAGCCTCTGCCACCGCATAACATCACATATTGTGAAGCGTCATTCGCCAAACATTCATTTTAATTATGCTGGGCGCATTCCTATCTAAAAGATCGAACAGCACAGAAAAGGAGCGTTCATCATGTCTGCGATTGACCTCAACCTCACCACCGCCACGGCCCTCGGTGTGGCCCGCGAACGCTCAGGCGCGGGTGCTTTGCTCACGGGTTTGGCTCTTGTTGTCGTCCTCGGCGGCGTCGCCCTGCTCGCCCCTGCGCCCGATCCGGCAGCCAATGCAGTTCTCACCGATTGGCACGGCAACTCCGCCAGCCTCACCGCCCCGCAAGGCGCGCGCTGATTGCCTAGCCAAGCTCTATCCGGCCCTGCTCTCCGCCCGCAAACCGGCGCAGCACCGCCGGGTAGAGCACATGTTCCTGCGCCAAGACCCGCGCAGCCAGCGTCTCTGGCGTGTCATCCGTCGCCACAGGCACCCGCGCCTGCCCAAGGATCGGCCCGTCATCCAACTCTGCGGTGACTTCATGCACCGTGCAGCCCGCCTCCCGCTCACCGGCCTCCAAGGCACGCGCATGGGTGTGCAAGCCGCGATACTTCGGCAAAAGCGACGGGTGAATATTCAACATCCGCCCGGTGTAGTGGTCAATGAAAAGCGGCGTCAAAATCCGCATGAACCCGGCCAGACAAACAATGTCCGCACCCCGCGCATCAATCCGCGAAATCAGTTCTGTTTCAAATGCTTCCCTGTCGCCCTTAAAGTCCCTGTGATCGACAAAACCGGTCGCCACCCCAAGCCCGCGCGCCCGCGCCAACCCGCCCGCATCGGCGCTGTTGGCCATCACAAGACAGGGCCGCGCCGGATGATCCCCGACCATGCTCTCCACCAGCGACACCATGTTCGAGCCGCCCCCGGAAATCAGGATCGCAACCCGTTTGGTCACATCAACGCCCCGGAATACCGCACGCCCTCACCGGCCACGACCCGGCCCAGATCATAGACCGCCTCGCCCTCACCCGTCAGCAACGCCTTAACGGCCTCCGCCTCAGCAGGATCAACCACCAACACCATGCCAACGCCACAGTTGAACGTCTTGAGCATTTCGGATTCGGCCATCCCCCCGGTTTCGGCCAACCAGCCAAACACCGGCGGCAAGGCCCATGCATTCAGATCAACCTCACAGCCCAATCCCTCGGGCAACACCCGTGGCAGGTTCTCACTCAGCCCGCCGCCGGTGATATGCGCAAGGCCATGAACGCCGCCCGCGCGCACCGCCTTCAAGGCCTGCTTCACATAAAGCCGCGTCGGCGCCAGCAATGCAGCGCCCAACGTGCCCTCTCCCCAAGGGCAAGCCGCGTCCCAGCCCAAACCGCTCACCTCAACCAGCTTGCGCACCAGCGAATAACCGTTCGAATGCACCCCATTGCTGCCGAGACCGATCAAAACATCGCCCTCCGCCACACCGCTGGGCAGATCCGCACCGCGCTCCATCGCGCCCACGGCAAAGCCCGCCAGATCAAAATCTCCGTCCGGGTACATCCCCGGCATCTCGGCGGTCTCGCCCCCGATCAACGCACAACCCGACAGGGCACAGCCCTCGGCAATGCCTTCGACAATCACCGCCGCCACATCCAGCTCCAAACGCCCGGTGGCGAAATAATCCAGAAAAAACAACGGCTCAGCGCCCTGACAAACAAGGTCGTTCACGCACATCGCCACAAGGTCAATGCCCACGCCGCCAACTTCGCCGGTATCAATCGCAATCCGCAACTTGGTGCCAACTCCATCGGTCGCGCCAACAAGGATCGGATCCTCATAGCCCGCCGCCTTGAGATCAAACAAAGCGCCAAACCCGCCCAGCCCGCTCATCACCCCGGGCCGCGCCGTGCGCTTGGCCGCCGGCTTGATCCGCTCAACCAGCGCATTGCCCGCATCAATATCCACCCCCGCCTCGGCATAGGTGATCCCGTTCTTCTTGTCGCTCATGGCAGCCCCCGAAACTTGCTGCGGTTGCGATAGACCAACCCCACCACAAAGTCCACGCCCCAGCCCTTCATCTGACTGGAAATATCCCGGGGGTGTGGGGGCTGGCCCCCAATCTAACCTGTGTGTGGGGGCCAGCCCCCAATTCTACCTGCGCTTGGGCGCGGCCCCCACTCCAACCTGTGCTTGGGGGCTGGCCCCCAACTTAACCTGCGCTTCACGCCCCCCCCAATCCAACCCACATCAGAAGACCAGCCCCCAAACAATCAAAAGCAACACGCACACCCCCGCTTGACGCCACGCCCTCACCTGCTAACAAAAGCGCCGGAGGGGCCTGTAGCTCAATTGGTTAGAGCAGAGCGCTCATAACGCTTTGGTTGCGGGTTCAAGTCCTGCCGGGCCTACCACGCTCCTCCCTCGCCGCGCCCCATGCCCACAGCCTGACGGCCGACATAGGCCGGCACACGTAAAGACCGGCACGCGAAGGATCACACATGCAAATCGCCCGCCTCGTTCTGATCACTCTGGCGCTTTGCCTGTTCGGCGCGGTTGGCGGCTTCCTCGCATCGCTCACGCCGCTGCCCCTGCCTTGGCTACTGGGAAGCTTGATCTTCTGCGCCGCGCTCTCGATCATCGCACCGCAAAGCGTCCCGGCGGATTACACCTTCCCGCAACGCTTCCGCGTACTCTTCATTGCGACCATCGGCCTTGTGATCGGCGCTCAGGTCACGCCCGATCTGTTCTCCGAACCCGCCAGCCTGATCTATTCGATGACGGCTGTGATCGTCTTCGTGCCTCTGGCCTTCGCCGTAAACTACTGGATTTTCAAACGCTTCGGCGGCTTTGACCACGCCACCGCCTATTACTCCGCCGCGCCCGGCGGGCTGATCGAAAGCATCACCATGGGCGAAGACGCCGGCGCCGATATGCGCCGCCTCGTAACCCAGCAATTCTTGCAGATCATCGGCGTGATCGGCCTCGTCCCGCTTGGCCTGTCGCTCTACGAAGGCCGCCCCGTCGGCAGCGCCGCAGGCATGGGCGCCGCCGCCGCGGGCGATCCCACCAACTGGGCGCTCGCCGCCTGTGCGCTGGCGCTCGGCATCACGCTGGGCAAGCTGCTGCGCCTTCCGGCGTGGCAACTTACCGGCGCGCTGCTGGTCTCGGCGTTTCTGGCGATCTGGGGGCAACCGCTCTCCATCCCCGGTTGGCTGGTCAGCCTCGCACAGGTGGTTGTCGGCACCTCGCTGGGGATGCGCTTTGCCGGGCTAAGCCGGGCCATGCTGCTGCGCGGGCTCTGGCTGTCGCTGCTCTCGGTCTCGGCCATGCTGCTGATCGGTGCGGCGCTCTCGCTCATCCTGCTGTCGCTCACCGATCAAGGCTTCGAGGTGCTGCTCATCACCTTCGCCCCCGGCGGCGTCAACGAAATGGCGCTTGTGGCGCTCTCGCTCAATGCCAATCCGGCGTTTGTCACGCTGCACCATATCTTTCGCATCACCGTCACCGTCCTTGCCCTCGGCCTGATGAAACGCTGGCTGCTGCGCGACGAAACGAAGCTTTGACAAGCCCGACCTGACGGCGCTACTGAACACCTGTTCAATTCAACGCTGGAGGAGCGCCCCAATGAAAATGTCCGATACCGCCGCCGTCATCACCGGAGGGGCCTCGGGCCTCGGCGAAGCCACCGCCCGTCAATTCATCTCTGCCGGCGCACAGGTCACCCTGCTCGACCGCGACGCCGAGCGCGGCAAAGCCCTCGCCGCCGAAATCGGCGCCACCTTCGCCGAAACCGATGTCACGGACGAGGCCAGCGTCGCCGCCGCCATGCAAACCGCGAAATCCGCCATGGGCCGCATCACCTGCGCGGTGAACTGCGCCGGGATCGGCACCGCCGAGAAAACCCTGCACAAGGGCGGCGCCCATGCGCTCGACCATTACCAGCGGATCATCAACATCAATCTGGTCGGAAGCTTCAACGTCGCCCGCCTTGCCGCTGTCGAAATCGCCCAGAACACGCCCGATGATGACGGTTCGCGCGGGGTGATCATCTCCACCGCGTCGGTCGCCGCTTTTGACGGTCAAAAAGGTCAGGTCGGCTATGCCTCCTCCAAGGGCGGCATCGTTGGCATGACCCTGCCGATGGCGCGCGATCTGGCGCGTGACGGGATTCGCGTGATGACCATCGCGCCGGGCATCTTTGCCACGCCGATGCTCATGGGCCTGCCGCAAGAGGTTCAGGACAGCCTCGCCGCCGATGTCACCTGCCCCCAGCGTTTGGGCGATCCTAATGAATATGGCCGTCTGGCACAGTTCATCGTCGAATGCGGTTATCTCAACGGCTCGGTGATCCGCCTCGACGGCGCGTTGCGGATGCAATAAATTTACGCCCTTGGTCAGCGTCAGCCCCTCCCATGGGCTGACGTTGGCCCGGCGGCCTGCGGCCTTGAGTCTGGGCTTGAGTCTGGGCTTGGGTCCGGGCTTGAGAGTGCCGCCCAAGCGCCCCGCTCCGCCAGCGGTCCAATCCTTAACGCAAATTAACGTTAACACATCCCCCGGCAGCCGGGAGTCAGCCGAATGTCAGCCGGGAGTCACCCCCCCGTTTTCAGCGGAAATTAACCACTGGCCTCTGCTTTTTCAGCAAGCGTTAACCATTCCTCTTCGGCCGCCGCGAGCGCCTCTTGCCGCTCGACCAGCGCCTCACTGGCTTTCTTGAACTTCACCGGCTCCTTGGTGAACAGCTCCGGCTGCCCAAGAAATTCCTCCAGCTTCGCGATCTCCGCCTCCAGCCGTTCCAACACCCCCGGAAGCTCTTCCAGCCGGTGTTTATCGGTAAAGGACAACCCGGATTTCGCCGCTGTCTTTGACTTTACTTTTTCCTGAGAAGCGTTTGACTTTGCTTGACTTTCCTCAGATTTCCCAGCATCAGTTTCGGCCCGCTGCGCGCGGTAATCGCTCCAGCCCCCGGCATAGGTCACGGCCCGCCCATCGCCCTCCATAGCAATGGTGATCGACGCCACACGGTCCAGAAAATCACGGTCGTGGCTGACCAACAAAACAGTCCCGTCATAGCCGTCCAGCAACTCTTGCAACAGGTCCAGCGTCTCGACATCAAGGTCATTTGTCGGCTCGTCCAGCACCAGCAAATTGCTCTCACGCGCCATCAGCCGCGCCAGCAAAAGCCGGGCCTTTTCGCCCCCCGAAAGCGACCGAACAGGCGCCCGTGCCTGCCGCTCGTCAAACAGAAATTCTTTAAGGTAACCAACAACATGGCGCGGCTCACCGCGCACCATAACCTGATCCGAGCGCCCCGAAACACGCATCCCGACATCCGCCGTCAGACTGTCCCAAAGCGTCGCATCCGGGTCCAACTGCGCCCGCGCCTGATCAAAGATCGCAGGCACCAGATTCGTGCCGTGTTTAACGCTGCCCTCATCTGGCGCAGTCTCGCCCATCAACAGCTTCAACAGAGTCGTTTTGCCAACCCCGTTCGGCCCGACAAAGGCCACCCGGTCACCCCGCATCACTGTAAGATCGAAATTATCAAGGATAAGCTTATCGCCGTAACGCTTTGAAATTCCACGCGCTTCGATGACCTTGCGCCCGGACTTCGGCCCCGCGTCCAGCGCCATGCCGGCTGTGCCCTGTCGCCTGATCTGGCTGGCCCGGTCCTTGCGCAGGTCATGCAATGCCCGCACCCGCCCCATGTTGCGCTTGCGCCGGGCCGAAATCCCTTCCACGGCCCACCGCGCCTCTTCCTTGATCTTGCGATCCAGCTTGTGCCGCGCGGTGTCTTCCTCGTCCCAGATCTTGTCGCGCCAGACCTCGAAATCGGCGAGATCCCCTTTCCTGCCGCCTGACTTTTCCCCTGTCAATCCAAAGGGTTGCCCGCGTCAGCGCCGTAAGAAACGCACGGTCGTGACTGATCAAAACATAGCCCGCACGCGTCGCTTTAAGCTCGTCTTCCAGCCATTGAACCGCTTCGATATCCAAGTGGTTGGTCGGCTCGTCAAGCAGCATCAACTCCGGCGCTTCTGCCATCAGTTTGGCCAGCGCCGCCCGCCGCCGCTCCCCGCCCGAAGCGGTCTCAACCGCGCGGCCCGGATCAAACTTAAGGCCCTCTCCCGCGCGCTCCACCCGGTAAAGCTCCCCCGGCTCAAGCCCGCTCGCCGCATAGTCTCCCAGCGTCGCAAACCCCTCCATCGTCGGGCCCTGCTCCATATAGCCAACACTCACCCCAGGTCCGGCAACACGTATGCCTTTATCTGGTTCAACAATGTCGGCCATCACTTTGAGAAGAGTGGATTTTCCTGATCCGTTGCGGCCAACCAAAGCGACCCTGTCGCCGGGTTGAACGATCAACGAAAGGTCGTCAAAAACGGGCTCTCCACCAAAGGTGAGAGAAATGCCGGTGAGTTGTAACAAAGGTGTGCGCGCCATGGTTTGTCAGCTATCCGCCGCAGCCCCAAGCGTCAAGCCGCCACAGCCCTGAGCAGCCGTTTACGCGCCGGCGGAATCGCCGCGATCTCCAGCCCGGTGAACACATGCAGCGTGCCCATCTGCCGGTCGACCACCGCATGGTCACTCACCCAGCCCCCCATCAACAGATAGGTGCGCAACAAAGGCGGCATCCGCAACATCGCCAGCTTCACATCCGGCTTGCGCCTGAGCCTGTTGGCAAAGCGAAACACCTGCGGCGCCTTGACCCGCGGCAGCCAGCGTTTCGGCGCCAGATGCCGCTCTTTCAGCATGGCAAAGGCGTCCAGATATTCGCCCTCGTCCGTGCCCGCAAAGGACGAACAGCCAAACATCATTTTGATATTGTTTTCATCGACATAGCGCGTCATTGCGCCCCACGCCATGCGCAAGATATCGGCGTCATTCAGACCGGGAAGAACGCAAAACCGACCGATTTCCAGCATCGGACCGTCGAAACTCTCAAGGCCCGACAAATCGTAATATTGCGCCGAATAGCTTTCGTTGATCTGCCCGGCCTCAAGCGGAAGAACCCGGCAGCAAGCCAGCAACCGCCGCGTCGCCCGCTCTTCGACCAAAAGATGCAGACAGGTCGCATCGAACCCATCGTGGTCCTGACCGTCGCGTCCGAAAAATGCCGCGTGCCGCAACGCCTGCGCCGCGGCGACGTCCTCCGCCTCCCGGCTCAGCCGCGCCACATAGCGCCCTTTTCTCAGACCAAGATCCATCCGGCCCCCCTTGCATATCTCAACGCTAGGCACTCCCGCCATAACACGCAAGTTATGACAAAGCGGTTACAGCCAAAGACGGAAAAAGGATCAGTTATTAAGCAAAGCCGCAGGGTTGAAATTTCCAATGTTGCCAAGGAGTTGACGCAAGAACCCTTTGCCGTCGACGCTCGAGCTGGTCACCCGGCGCGAGATCGGCACCACTTGGCCACGCTCAAGCCCGAACCGCTCGATGTTGCGCACAACGCCACCCTGATCAAAGCTGATCGCGACCACTTGGCGCTCAACCACTTCGGGTTTCTTCATGCCCAAGTGCCGCACCCGGCTGCGCACATAGTAATAATCGCCACCTTCAAGCAATCCACCCGCAGACGGCGCCCCCACCACCTCATCAACTGTCGCACGCGTGTCGACGCCGACGGTGATCTCGGCCAGGTCATCCTCACTTGGAACATAGCCGTGATTGCGATAGACCGAAGCACACGCCGCAATCGAAGCCACGGCGAGGATCGCCAATGCAAGCCTAAGCCCGGAAATCTTATCTCCGACAATATTGCCCATTTTGCTGCCCTCTTGTCATGGCGATTGGCGCCTTTTATCCCGCTTACAACAGCTTCGCCCCCTTCTTCAAGAAATGAAAGCCAATGACTGACCAATCCGCATCTCATTGTTTGCGCGTCTCGGCGCTCTCCCAGACCGCGCAGAATCCTTTCGACATCGCGCCAAACGCCGCCCGGCTTGGCGAAATCGCGACGACGCTTGACTTGCTCGCGCTGAAAAAAGTCCAGTTTTCCGGCTATATTGAGGCCGACGGTAAACGCGACTGGCGGCTCGAGGCGAAGCTTGGCGCGACCGTCGTGCAGCCCTGCGTCGTCACACTCGCCCCTGTCACCACTCGGATCGAAACCCCAGTCACACGGCGATTCTTGGCCCGTCTCCCTGAGGAGGACGTCGAGGATGAAGAGATCGAGATGCCTGATGACGAGTCGATCGAAAAGCTTCAATCCTTCATCGACCTGGAAGCGGTGTTGAGCGAGGCGCTTTCTCTGGCGCTGCCACTCTATCCGCGTGCGAGTGATGCCGCTCTGGAAACCGACCGCTTTACCGAACCTGGCAAGGCGCCAATGAGCGACGATGACGCGCGCCCCTTTGCCGGATTGAAAGCTTTGCGCGACAAACTGGAATAAGATGAGTAAGGTTTTCACCGAAAGCCGCGAAAAACCGCTTGCGTGCCGGACAAATATAGCTATTTTCCCGGCTTCTTGAGGATTTAGGGTTGAACAGGCGGTCTCATTCCGAATATGAGCCTGCAACACCCATGAACGGGGCGGTCACCGCCTCAGACGAAACAGGGCACTGCCCGGAATTTAGATTGAGGTTGTGACATGGCCGTCCAGCAGAACAAAGTATCGAAATCGCGCCGCAACAACCGCCGTGCACATGACGCGCTGGTTGCGGCAAACCCGAATGAATGCTCCAACTGCGGCGAACTTCGCCGCCCGCATCACGTCTGCCCTTCCTGTGGCCATTATGACGATCGCGAGATCGTTGCCATGGTAGACGAGATCGACCTGGACGAAGACGCGGCTTAAGTCCGCGCCCTGGGGGCCGCCCGCCGAATGACACTTGCTGAGACCAGCGCAGTCAACGAAACGGGCGACAGCTCCGGACCAATTCTTATATCTGTCGACGCTATGGGCGGCGACAAGGGACCGGCGACTGTTGTCGCCGGTATTTCTCGTTCGGCCAAGGACAACCCGCGTTTGCGCTTTGTCCTGCATGGCCCCAAAGCCACACTTGAACCGTTGGTTGCGCGCAAGAAGCACCTGATCGACCGATGTGAGATTCGTGACGCCAGCGATATTGTCAGCATGGATGACAAACCATCCGAAGTGCTGCGCAATTCCAAGAAAACCTCGATGTGGTCTGCCCTTGAATCGGTGCGTTCCGGCGAAGCGCGGGCCTGCGTTTCTTGCGGCAATACCGGCGCGTTGATGATGCTGTCGGTGGTGCGCCTTCGCAAATTGCCGGGTGTCTATCGCCCCGCCATTGCGGTGCTCTGGCCATCGCGTAACCCGCAAGGGTTCAACATGATGCTCGACGCGGGCGCTGATGTAAAAGCGGATGAGCGCGACCTGCTGCAATATGCGCTGATGGGGGCCTCCTACGCCCGCAACGGGCTTGGCCTGAAAAATCCGCGCGTCGGGCTTTTGAACGTCGGGACCGAAGAATTCAAAGGCCGCCCCGAGATGCAGGCCGCCAACTCTCTCATAGCCGAGAACGCCGAAACCGGCGCGTTCGACTATGTTGGTTTTGTCGAAGGCTCCGACCTGCCCGGCAATAAATGTGACGTGATCGTCACGGATGGCTTCACCGGCAATGTCGCGCTTAAAACCGGCGAAGGCATTGCCTCGCTGATCGGCGATCTCCTGCGTGATGCGTTCCGTTATTCACCGCTATCGCGCCTTGCTTCGGTTTTGGCCTATACCTCTCTTCAGCGCCTGAAAAAGCGAATCGATCCGCGGCGCGTGAACGGAGGGGTCTTTCTTGGCTTGAACGGGACCGTGGTCAAATCTCACGGGTCGGCTGACGAAACCGGCGTTGCAGCGGCCGTTGAGCTGGCCTCGCAACTCGCTGAAAGCAACTTCTCGGCGAAACTGGCGGCGCGGATTGCAGCAGCAACAATGCTCGCGGGCTCCGACAGCGAAGACGAAAAAGGACACAACGATAAATGACGATCAGAGCAGTCGTGCAAGGCGTTGGCCATTACCTTCCCGAACGGGTCGTGCCCAACAGCGAGTTCGAGAAAACGCTCGATACGTCTGATGAATGGATCAGAAGCAGATCAGGCATCGAGCGGCGCCACTTTGCCGCCGAAGGTGAAACCACGTCTGACATGGGCACTGCCGCTGCTCGCGCCGCATTGGCTGATGCTGGGCTCGAACCTGACGATGTCGACGCCATTATTGTTGCCACCTCTACCCCTGACCTCACGTTCCCTTCTGTAGCGACTATGGTGCAGGAAAGGCTTGGGATGACGCGCGGCTATGGGTTTGACGTTCAGGCCGTCTGCGCCGGGTTTGTGTTTGCCCTCACCAACGCCAACGCGCTTATTGTATCGGGTCAAGCCAAGACCGTGCTGGTGATTGGTGCCGAGACGTTTTCGCGCATCATGGATTGGACCGACCGTTCAACTTGCGTGCTGTTTGGCGACGGCGCGGGCGCGTTGGTTCTTCAGGCCGAAGACGGCACGGGCGAGACCAAAGATCGCGGTGTTCTCTCCTCGGACCTCAACTCTGACGGTCGCTTTCGCGACATGCTATATGTCGATGGCGGCGTCTCTTCGACCGGTCATTCGGGCAAACTACGCATGCAAGGCAACCCGCTTTTCCGCAAAGCAGTGGACAAGCTTACCTCGACCGCCCATGCCGCGCTCTCCAAGGTCGGGCTCGACGACAACGCCGTCGACTGGATTGTGCCTCATCAGGCCAATATCCGCATCATTCAAGGCACCGCACGCAAAATGGGTGTGCCGATGGAACGTGTGGTCGTCACGGTCCAGGACCACGGAAACACGTCAGCCGCGTCGATTCCCCTCGCCATGTCCGTGGGCGTTCAGCGCGGCCAGATCAGGCGCGGCGACCTGCTTGTCGCCGAGGCAATCGGCGGAGGATTGGCCTGGGGCGCTGTGGTTTTGCGTTGGTAGCGCGAATTCGCGCTGAAAACTGCCTTAATACCCCACTTGCAAGTCATTGATATTGACTCGGAAATTCCGATGCTTCTAAGGTTGCTGAAAACACGGGGGAAGATGAAGAATGACCGATAAGACATTGACACGCATGGACCTGAGCGAGGCCGTGTTTCGCGAAGTCGGCCTGTCACGCAATGATTCCGCGCAATTGGTAGAGAGCGTTCTCCAATACATGTCCGACGCCCTAGTTGAGGGCGAGCAAGTAAAAATCTCATCCTTCGGCACTTTTTCGGTCCGTGAAAAAGCGGCCCGCGTAGGGCGCAACCCGAAAACCGGCGAAGAGGTTCCGATCAACCCGCGCCGCGTTCTAACGTTCCGCCCCTCGCACCTGATGAAAGAGCGCGTGGCAGACGGCAACAAACGCTAAGGGGGCAATACCGGGCAGATGGCTAAATCCGCAGACGCCTTCCGTACGATCTCTGAAGTTGCCGATTGGCTCGGCTCCCCGGCCCATGTTCTACGATTTTGGGAAAGCAAATTCACCCAAGTCAAACCAGTCAAGCGCGCAGGCGGACGGCGTTATTACCGCCCGGCGGATATGCTGCTTCTGGGCGGGATCAAAAAACTTCTACATGACGATGGGATGACCATCAAAGGCGTGCAGAAAGTTTTGCGCGAACAAGGCGTTAAACACGTTTCAGGTCTGTCCCATCCGATTGATGAGGATTTTGACGAAGCCCCGTTCGAGGCGGACGCAATACCAGAGCCCACTTTGCAGGAAACCGCTGGAGACAGCGCACAAGTCTTGCAATTTCAGCGTGAAGAAAGCGCCCCCGACACTCCGGCACAGCTGGAAACAGAGCCGGAACCTCAGGCAGAACCTGACCCAGAGAACACGATATCAGCAAACGAATCCGCTCCCGTCGATGGCGCACCCGCAGCTGATACTCGCGTGTTCGAAGACTTTACTGCCGACGAAGATGCCATGCCGCTCGTTGCGGATTCCAAAGCGGAACCTGAGCCTGAAGATGAACCTGAAGCAGAAGCAGAAGCAGAAGAACCCGCTACGAAGCAACAAGCAATCGGTGCGGATGAGACATCCAACCCGGAACCAACGCCTGCACCAGTGCCAGAGCCTGAATTCCGCTCCACGCCCTCCGAGCAGCAATCAGACACCGAACCAACAATTACACCCGATGCAGCCACCCTGCCCGCGTTTCTTCACCGTTCCACACCTGCTCCCGACGAAACAACCGATACAGTAACCGATTCTGAGCCGTCTTCGCCCGAACCAATCATTGAAGCCGACGCCGCCGCTTCAGAACCCGAACCAACGCCCGCCGAACCGCAAAAACCGCGACCTGCAATTATCGAACTGCCCGACGACCCCGCAGACGATACGATTGAGGCGGCCCCCGGCCTTCTTGCCACGCTTGCCAAACGCAAAGGGCAAACACTGCCGGTTGACGTGCTTGCCCGCGTCAGCGCCGAACGTGACAAGCTCGCAGCTTTCGTTGCGAGACAGACCGGCAAATAGCCACAACCCCGGAACCTCATATTATCCGCCCGTAAGGCTAATTTCCCCCTTGCCCCCGGGCTCAGATTCGCTATCAAGGCGAAATTGTCGGGCTATAGCGCAGGCTGGTAGCGCGTCCGTCTGGGGGACGGGAGGTCGCAGGTTCGAATCCTGCTAGCCCGACCATAAATCCTCCCCCGCGACGCGCAGTTTCACATTTCCCTTATTGCTCCAAACCGTTATCACCAACTGAATGCAATTCTTTATGGGACGCATCTCATGACCGGTGTTCTGGCCAGCCAACAGATTGAAGCGATGATCGAAACAGGCGCTTTGTCTGCGTCTCCGAAGATCCTTCCCGAACAGGTTCAACCCGCCAGTCTTGATCTGCGCCTTGGCACCCGCGCCTGGCGCGTACGCGCGTCTTTTCTCGCTGGACAGAACCGAACCGTGGCCGACCGGCTTGAAGAGTTCGAGATGCACCAGATTGATCTCTCCAATGGCGCCGTTCTGGAAAAGGGCTGTGTTTACGTCGTGCCTCTGATGGAGGCCCTCGCCTTGCCTGAGGGCACCCATGCCGTTGCCAATGCTAAAAGCTCCACAGGCCGGCTTGATTTGTTGACCCGCACGATCACCGATGGCGGAGAGGAGTTCGATCGTATCGCGCCCGGCTACTCTGGTCCGCTTTACGCCGAAATTTGCCCGCGTAGTTTTTCCGTGCTTGTCCGCCCAGGTATGCGCCTCAATCAAATACGTTTCCGCGAGGGACAGGCTGTGCTGAGCGACGCCGACCTCGCAACGCTTCACGCCAAGAGTGCCCTCGTTGATACGCCGCCGCTGTTCGATGATGGCCTAGGATTTTCAGTTGATCTCAAGCCAGCGTCTGGCACGCTCGTTGGGTACCGCGCCAAGCCACATACCGGCGTCATCGACCTTGATCGTATCGGCTATTACAACCCGTCTGAGTACTGGGAAGAGCTGCACACAGACACTGGGCAGATCATTCTTGATCCCGGCGCGTTCTATATCCTTGTCAGTCGCGAAGCCGTCCACATTCCACCTGCTTACGCTGCAGAAATGGCCCCATTTTTGGCCATGGTCGGAGAATTCAGGGTACACTACGCCGGCTTCTTTGACCCCGGTTTTGGCCATGATGCCGCCGGAGGCACTGGGTCACGCGGTGTGCTTGAAGTCCGCTGTCACGAAAGCCCCTTCGTGCTCGAAGACGGGCAAGTCGTTGGGCGGCTTGTTTATGAGCGCATGGCAGAAGTCCCCGCACAGCTTTATGGCTCGGGGATCGCCTCTAATTACCAAGGACAAGGGCTCAAACTGTCAAAGCACTTCCGCACAACGTGACGCGATGCAGTTCAACGCCCGATGCGGCGCGCCATACGCATGGTTTTTTTGACACTCTTGACCTGTTGCTTGCCCGCCCGCGCTTGCTGACGCTCTTGTTGGGTCATCTCGTCATGTGATCTTCCGCGACCGGCAATTTTGCTGATCCCGGCATTCATGCCTTTGTTCACGACTTTACGCATGAACATCCTCATAAACATATTGATGATCTGATTGGCGTTCATTGCACCACTCCTTCAAATTCTGCCTCAGACTGCAAGCTAAGCAGCAATTATGCTCAGAATGAGGCGCCTCCGTTCAATCCTCAAACAACTCGCTCTGCCCTTCGGTCGCTTCTTCCTCATCTTCACCCTCGGTAAGTTGTGGAGACATTGACGGCAGTGGCCGACTTTCAAGCAAGCCAGCAGACCGCAATTCTTTCAATCCCGGCAGGTCGCGTGCGTTCTCTAGCCCAAAATTGTCTAGAAAGGCTTGTGTCACCACAAAGGTTACCGGCCGCCCCGGTGTCATCTTGCGCCGCCCGAACCGGATCCACTCCATCTCAAGAAGCTGATCCACCGTACCCCGACTGACGCTAACACCGCGAATTTCTTCGATTTCAGCCCGTGTTACGGGCTGATGGTAGGCGATAATCGCCAGTGTTTCGATCGCCGCTCGCGACAGTTTGCGGGTCTCAATCGTTTCCTTCTGCATCAAGAAGCCAAGGTCCGGCGCTGTCCTGATTGCCCAAGCATCGCCCACCTTCACAACCCTGACGCCGCGCCCCTCATAGCGTTTTCTAAGATGCACCAAAGCCTCTGCCGCGTCGGCGCCGTGGGGCATACGGTCATTCAATTCCTTTACCGTCACCGGCTCTGCGCTCGCAAACAACACGGCTTCTACCATGCGTTCCTGTTCGGCAATAGGTGGCGATTCAAAAGGCTTTCTTCCTTTTCTTCAATGCCTTCTGTCATATTCCTAATCCTTCTTCCGAAGCTGGATCGGGGCAAATGTTTCGGACTGGCGAATTTCCACCTTGCCCTCTTTTGCCAACTCCAGAGAGGCGGCAAATGTTGCGGCAGTGGCCGATCGGCGCTTCACCGGATCATTCTCCCAGCCCTCGGGAAGATAGCTGTTGATATCCGTCCACGCCCCCGCGAACCCAATCAAGCCGCGCATCCGTTCCAAAGCCTGCTCCATGGTAAACACCGCATCGCGATCCATAACAAACGGACGAAATTCGTCTCGCGTGCGAATGCGCGCATAGCCCTGCATAAGATCGAGCAAATTCGCGGTGTAGATAATCTTGCGCGTGCGCGTTACGTTCTCTGGAATACCGCGCGCGAAGAAATCTCGCCCCAACCGATCCCGCGCCATCAGTCGCGCCGCCACATCCCGCATTGCCTGAAGACGCTCAAGCTGAAAGGCCAGATGCGCCGCCAGTTCTTCCCCTGTCGGGCCTTCCTCGCTCGGGTCTGGTGGTAACAACAGGCGAGATTTCAGAAACGCCAACCACGCAGCCATGACAAGGTAGTCCGCCGCCAATTCCAGTCGCAAGGCTTTGGCGCGCTCTACAAATGCTAGGTATTGCCGGGCCAATTCCAGAACCGAAATCGTGCGAAGATCGACCTTCTGAGTGCGCGAAAGCGTTAACAGCACGTCGAGTGGACCTTCAAACCCATCCACATCTACGATCAATGCCTCGGCGGCCATTCGTTCGGCCACCGACATTGAATCTTCTTGAAACTCTGTTTCCTCAGCCATCCACGGCGCCTTTCAAAAGCGCCTCAAGTTCGGCCTCCAACGCCGAAATGTCAATGTCATCAGGGGCTTTGCGTGCCGCAATCGCCCGTTCCGCACGCGCTTGCGCCCATTCGCTCATTTGTCCAGCGGCCTCGGCGACCACTTGACGCTCGCCAAGCGTGCCGTTGCAATGCAAGACCACATCACACCCCGCTGCAATGGCTTGAGACGCAAGATCACCCAGATCGCCTTGAAGCGCTTTCATTGAGATATCGTCGGTCACAATCAGACCGTCAAACCCCAATGTATCGCGAATTTGTGCCATCATGACCGCAGAAAGCGTGGCAGGAGCTGCGTCTAACGCCTCATAAACCACGTGCGCAGTCATCCCCATCGGAAAGTCATTCAGCGCGTAAAACGGAAAGAAATCAACATCTTCAAGCTCTTTCCTTGGGCTTTTGACCCTTGGCAATTCATAGTGGCTGTCGCTTACGGCACGACCATGACCGGGGATGTGCTTCACCACCGGAAGCACCCCGCCATCAAGATGCCCCTGTGCCACCGCGCGGCCAATTCCAGCGACGGTTTTCGGGTCTTCACCATAACAACGGTTGCGCAGAAACCGGTGTGTTTCGCTTCGGGCAACATCCACCAACGGCGCGCAATTGCTGTCGATCCCGCAGGCACGCAACTCATGCGCGATAATGCGATAGCGAAGATACATCGCGCGTTCGGCTTGCTGTCCAGCCGCGGCAACATGATCGAGTGGTGACAGCCATTCACGCCAATGGGGCGCGCGCAAACGCTGCACCCTGCCCCCTTCTTGGTCGATCGTGATCGGCGCATCCCGCCCCACGGCATCGCGCATCTCGCCGGTCAAACGGCGAAGTTGTTCAGGGCTTCCGACGTTTCGGGCAAACAAGATAAAGCCAAATGGGTCCGCCTCGCGAAAGAACGCCCGCTCTGCACCGGTTAGAGTCAGCCCCTCGGCATCGAGTATCGTCGCACCCCAGCGTGTCACGTGATCCGCCTCACTTTGTTGTCAAGGGGATGCAATCGGCCTTTTCCGCGACCAACGCCGAACAAAACCGTCGTGCATCGCTCATATCGGCAAAACCCATTGCGCGAAGGCGGTAAAACACCCGACCACCGCTTTTGGCGCGTTGAACAACACGTTGTTTACCTTCAAGATAATCACCGAACTTGGCGGTCAGCTTGTCCCATTCGCCGCGTGCTGTCTCTGCACTGTCAAATGCACCTAATTGAGCCAGCTTTGTTCCAGCCGCAATGCTTGCCGGATCGACTTCGACCGCCGACCCCGCCGCCGCGACAGGAGCAGCAGCAGATGCCTTGACCACAGTCGCCTTTAACGCACGTGGGCGAAGAACCGGGCGAAGCGAGCGTTTTAGCCCACCTTTGACCACCACTTTCTTTGGCTGGTCTTTGGCTAGAGCCGTTTTTTCCGCCTGAACCGCAGGTGCGATAACCGCCGCCTTTTGAACTTTTTCGGGGCTTGGCTCTGGTGCTGCGGCCACTTCACCCAATGGGGCAGACCCAGTTGAGAGCTTATCCGCCAAAGCCTGTATTGATGCCATCTGCGGCGTGTGCGCCGTTGTCGGCGCGACCTGTTCGGCCTGCTTTGGGCGCTCTTTCAGCGCTTGCGCCACCACCTTGACCTTGCCGCTGGGCAAATCGTCCGCCGTAAGATCAACGGGTGCGGGTGCCAAAACCAAACGATCGGCGGGCTTTTCCGCGGCGCCCTCTGCCGCAACTTTGTTTACCGAAAGCCCTTGGTTCAATGCCGGGCTGCCGCCAGGGTTTTCAGGGGCCACGCGCATCGGCTCTCCGCTCGCCGCGCGCACCACCGGCACGCCTGACACATCGCGCGCAAGCGTCTTGTAGCTCCACACGCCAATACCAACAATCAACGCCAAAGACACAGCCGCACCGGCCCAATTTGTCACTGTTCCAAGGGTTTTTACTGCACTCGCACGCCCGTTCCCCGCGTCTTGCGCGTGGGTCGGGCCACCAAATGGGACATCCGCCATGTTCGCCTCGCTTCTCCCAAGGCGATACATTGCCGCCGGGGATTGTTACTGCCTGCTCCCCGACGTTGACGGCTTTGTTTACCGCATTTCTTCTGCCGGGATTACGCCCAGAATACCAAGACCTGCGGAAATAACAACGGCCACAGAGCGCGCGAGGGCGATTTTTGCCTGACTGGTCGCTGCATCCCCTTCCTGAAGGAAGCGTAGCGAGGGTTCTTCATTGCCGCGATTCCACAGCGAATGAAACTCGCTGGCCAGTTCGTAGAGGTAAAACGCCACGCGATGTGGCTCGTTCGATCGCCCGGCCGTTTCCACCAAACGCGGCCATTCAGCGATTTTCCGCGCGACGTTTAGCTCGGCCTCATGATCAAGCAGAGCAAGATCCGCCGCCGAAATCGTTGCAACATCTGTCGCGATCCCGGCCTCTTCGGCTTTCCGAAGCACCGAACATACCCGTGCGTGGGCGTATTGGACGTAGAAGACGGGATTGTCCTTGGATTGCTCCATCACCTTGTCAAAATCGAAATCCAGAGCCGCATCGTTTTTGCGCGTCAGCATGTGGAACCGCGTGACATCCGCGCCGACACGATCAACAAGGTCGCGTAGCATGATAAACGTGCCATCCCGTTTCGACATCTTGAACGGCTCGCCATCTTTCCAGAGCTTCACCAGCTGGGTCAGCTTGATATCAAGCGGCACCTTGCCATCGGACAAGGCCGAAACCGCGGCCTTCATCCGTTTAACATAGCCGCCATGGTCTGCGCCAAATACATCAATAAGAGCGTCGAAGCCTCTGGAAACCTTGTCATAATGATAAGCGATGTCCGGCGCGAAATAGGTCCACGACCCATCCGATTTCATCACCGGGCGATCCACGTCATCACCATGCTCCGTCGATTTGAACAGCGTTTGCTCGCGCGGTTCCCAATCTTCGGGCTTTTTGCCCTTGGGTGGCTCGAGCACGCCCTCATAGATCAGCCCCTTATCTTCAAGGGCTTTCAACGCCGCCTCGATCCGGCCCGTGCCGTAAAGTGACTTTTCCGAATAGAACACGTCCATCTTGACGCCCAATTCCGCCAAATCGCCGCGGATCAGTTCCATCATCGCATCGGTGGAAAACTCCCGCACCTCGGCCAGCCAATCGGACTCGTCCTTGCCGACATAAGCATCGCCCACCTTGGCTTTAAGAGTTTCCCCCGCCTCGATCAGGTAATCACCGGGGTAAGTGCCATCCTCGAACGCCACCTCCTGCCCATGCGCTTCGAGATAGCGCAGGTAAACCGACCGAGCGAGCACATCAACCTGCGCACCGCCATCGTTGATATAATACTCGCGCGTCACGTCATAACCGACGAAATCCAAGAGGCTAGCCAGCGCATCGCCGAACACGGCACCGCGCGTGTGCCCCACGTGCAAAGGCCCGGTTGGGTTCGCTGAGACATACTCGACGTTTACGCGCTTCCCCTCTCCCAGAGTTGAGCGCCCGAAGTCGGACCCGGCCTCAAGCGCCGCACGCACCACATCCTGCCACATCCCAGTCGCCAACCGCAGGTTCAAAAACCCCGGTCCCGCAACATCTGCGCTGACGATCCGCGCATCAGCAGAGAGACGCGCAGCCAAATCTTCAGCAATGTCACGCGGTTTCTTGCCGGCAGGTTTGGCCAGAACCATCGCCGCATTTGTCGCCATGTCGCCATGCGCTGCATCACGCGGCGGCTCTACAGCCACATTAGCCATGTCGAGACCTTCGGGCAAAACCCCCTCGCCCTGCATCAAGGTCAATGTGTCAATCACCAAGGCGCGAATATCGGAAAAAAGGTTCATAGCGTGCATCCCTAAGAGCGTTGCGCAGGCTTTACCACATTGGCGTGTGCCCGCAACCCGGCACCCTGAAATCCATCCAAAGCGGCTTTACCTCTGGCCTTTTGGCCAAGCTCATTGTAGGCGCTGGCCAAACCTTCAGGAAAGAACGAACATGGACCTGCGAAATATCGCGATCATCGCCCACGTCGACCACGGCAAAACCACCCTCGTGGACGAGCTTTTGAAACAATCCGGCGCGTTCCGCGACAATCAGGCCGTGGCCGAACGGGCCATGGACTCCAATGACCTCGAACGCGAGCGCGGCATCACCATCTTTGCCAAGCCGACCTCGGTCGAATACAAAGGCACGCGGATCAATATCGTCGACACTCCCGGCCACGCCGATTTCGGTGGCGAGGTTGAGCGGATTCTCTCGATGGTTGATGGTGTTGTCCTTCTGGTCGATGCCGCCGAAGGGCCGATGCCGCAAACCAAATTTGTGACCTCCAAGGCGCTGGCGCTTGGCCTTCGCCCAATCGTGGTGCTGAACAAGGTCGACAAACCCGACGCCGAGCCTGATCGCGCGCTGGATGAGTGTTTTGATTTGTTCGCCAGCCTCGATGCCGATGACGATCAACTTGATTTCCCGCATATGTATGCTTCTGGCCGCTCAGGCTGGGCAGACGCCGAGCTGGACGGGCCGCGCAAAGATTTGCACGCGCTCTTCAATCTTATCGTGAACCATGTGCCTGCTCCGCGTCAGTTGGCGCATCAGGACGAAGACTTTTCCATGTTGGCCACCACTCTGGGCTCTGACCCCTTCGTCGGTCGCCTGCTTACCGGGCGCGTTGAAACCGGTCGCCTCAAAGTTGGCGCAACAGTTCAAGCTCTCAGCCGTATCGGCCAAAAAATCGAACAATTCCGTGTAACACGTATCCAAGCCTTCCGTGGCCTTGGCGAACAAGACATCGAAGAAGCCATCGCTGGTGATATCGTTTCGCTTGCGGGCATGTCCAAGGCGACAGTTGCCGACACCATTTGCGCCTTGGCCGTAGACACCGCGCTTGATGCACAACCGATTGATCCGCCGACGATCTCGGTCACCTTCGGAATCAACGACTCCCCGCTTGCCGGGCGCGACGGCAAAAAGGTCCAATCGCGCGTGATCCGCGATCGACTGATGAAAGAAGCCGAATCCAACGTCGCGATCAAGATCACCGACACCCCCGGTGGCGAAGCCTTCGAAGTTGCGGGTCGTGGTGAACTGCAAATGGGCGTTCTGATCGAAAACATGCGCCGCGAGGGGTTCGAGCTCAGTATCTCTCGTCCGCAAGTACTCATGCGCGAAGAGGACGGCAAACGTCTTGAGCCGGTCGAAGAAGTCACCATCGACGTGGATGACGAATACTCCGGCGCTGTGATTGAAAAGCTGACCGGCGCTCGCAAGGGTGAATTGACGGAAATGAAGCCTGCCGGTGCGGGCAAAACCCGGATCATCGCGCATGTGCCCTCCCGTGGTCTGATCGGGTATCATGGCGAATTCCTGACCGACACGCGCGGCACTGGCGTTCTGAACCGTGTCTTCCACGGTTGGACACCGCACAAAGGCTCCATTCCCGGTCGTCGGGCTGGTGTGCTGATTTCGATGGAGAACGGCGAGGCCGTCGCTTACGCGCTCTGGAACCTTGAAGATCGCGGCAAAATGTTCATCTCTCCCCAAGAGAAAATCTACACCGGGATGATCATTGGCGAACACAGCCGCGAAAACGATCTCGAAGTGAACCCGCTCAAGGGGAAGAAGCTCACCAACGTGCGTGCTTCGGGCACCGATGAGGCCGTGCGCCTGACCACGCCGATCACGCTCTCTTTGGAAGAAGCAATCGCTTACATTAACGATGACGAACTGGTTGAGGTCACGCCAAACGCGATCCGTTTGCGCAAGCGGCACCTTGATCCGCACGAACGCAAACGTGCTGCAAAAACCTATTGATATGAGGGCCGGGTTAATCCCCGGCCTTTCTTTTATCTAAGGTAGGGGTCACCCCGCCTCGCGCATCAATCGCTGGTTTCAACCACCATCAATTCACGTTCGCTTGCGCCTTTCGCGTGGGCAAGCGCTGCTTGGTATTCGTCCGAGTGATAGCAGTTCACCGCAGCGTCCACGCTCGGAAACTTCGCCACGACATTGCGCGGACGCTCCTTGCCTTCCAACTGCACGAATTTACCACCACGAGCGATAAATTCTCCACCGTGCTTGGCTATCGCCGGTCCCGCCAATTCCGCGTATTTGCCATAAGCTTCGGCATCCGTCACCGTGACATGTGCGATCCAAAGTGCGCCCATCTTATCCTCCAATTGCGGCTTTTGCCGCCTTGATTGCTGCATCCGCGTTGGCCGCGTCCTTGCCGCCACCCTGCGCCATATCAGGGCGACCGCCACCGCCTTTTCCACCCAACTCTCCAACGGCAGCACGCACAAGATCAACAGCTGACAGGCTATCTGTCAAATCTGCTGTGACCCCGGCGGCGACTGCGGCTTTACCACCCGCATCCGCGATCAACAAAACCGCTCCGCTTTCCAGCCGTTGTTTATGCTCATCAATCAGCGCTGGAAGATCTTTACCCGACACACCGGAAAGGACCTGTGCGAAGAATTTCACGCCGTTAACCTCTTCAGCTTCGGTTCCGCCGCCTTGTCCGGCACCGCCTGACATCGCCAACTCGCGTCGCAACTGTGCCACTTCGTTCTGCAACGCCTTGCGCTCATCCAACAGCGATTTCAATCGTTCAGGCAGCTCTCCTGCCTGCGCTTTCAACGCGCCTGCCAAATCGGCAACCAGCCCGGCTTGCGCTTCCAGATGCTCAAACGCGGCCGCCCCGGTGAGCGCCTCGATACGTCGAACGCCGGCGCTCGACGCACTGTCACTCAGGATGACGCAAACGCCAATGTCCCCGGTCTGCTTCACATGTGTCCCGCCACAAAGCTCGATGGAATACGTCTCCCCGTCCATGCCTTTGCCGGTCGCCGCCGTGCCCATCGACACGACACGAACCTCATCACCGTACTTCTCTCCGAACAATGCCTGCGCACCAATCCCGCGCGCATCATCTGGCGTCATGATCCGTGTGCTGACCGCGCTATTCTGGCGGATGAAGCCATTCACTTCTTCACCCACTTTGCGCAGCTCGTCATTGCTTAACCCCTTGGCGTGGCTGAAATCAAAGCGAAGCCGGTCCTCTGCATTTAGCGACCCTCGCTGGGCCACATGCTCACCTAGATGCACCCGCAACGCCTCGTGCAACAAATGTGTTGCCGAATGGTTGGCTCGTACCTTGCTGCGTCGCGCATGATCTACTTCCAAAGACACAGTATCGCCCACTGACAATCCGCCTTGTTGCGGCACCAATTTATGGGCGATGATCTTGCCGTCAGCAAACTTTTGAACGTCCGATACAGAACAGACATCATCCATGTCGTCCAAGCGCCGGACAAAACCATGGTCGGCCACCTGGCCACCACTTTCGGCGTAAAACGGCGTCTGGTTCAATACGGCCCAGCCCTCTTCTCCCACGGCCAAAGCCTCAACAGACACGCCATCTTTGATTAACGCCAGAACCTGTCCCTCGGCGACTTCTGTGTCATAGCCAAGGAAATCGCTCGCGCCATGCGCATCGGCAACATCGAACCAGTGGGTGGCATCAGCCGCTTCGCCCGACCCTGACCATGCGGCACGCGCTTTGGCCTTTTGCTCGGCCATTGCGGTGTCGAACCCTTCGGTATCAACCTCACGATCCTTTTCGCGCAGCGCATCCTGCGTCAGATCCAGCGGAAAGCCATATGTATCATACAGCTTGAACGCCGCCTCACCGGGCAACGCGGCCCCTTCCGGCAAGCCTGCCAATTCATCATCAAGAAGCTTCAAGCCGCGATCAAGCGTGGTCTTAAACCGGGTCTCTTCCAGTTCCAGCGTCTCCTCAATCAACGCCTGCGCGCGACCAAGCTCGGGATAGGCAGCGCCCATTTGCGACACGAGTGACTTGACCAATTTATGCATTACCGGGTCTTTTGCGCCCAAAAGATGCGCGTGCCGCATCGCCCGTCGCATAATCCGGCGCAGCACATAACCACGCCCGTCGTTGCTAGGCATCACCCCGTCCGCGATCAAGAAACTGGTCGAGCGCAAATGATCCGCGATCACCCGATGGTGGGTCTTACCCGGCCCATCCGGATCGGTGCTTGTCACATCTGCCGAAGCTTCAATCAGCGCGCGGATCAAGTCCGTGGCATAGTTGTCGTTGGTGCCCTGCAACAACGCTGCGACCCGCTCAATCCCCATGCCGGTGTCAATCGACTGCATGTCGAGCGCCTTCATCGAGCCGTCCTCAAACTGCTCGTTCTGCATGAAAACAAGGTTCCAGATTTCCACAAAACGATCGCCATCTTCTTCGGGGCTACCCGGTGGGCCACCCCAAATGTGATCGCCATGATCAAAGAAAATTTCGGTGCAAGGTCCGCATGGACCAGTCGGCCCCATCATCCAGAAATTGTCGTTGGTCGGAATTCGAATGATGCGCTCATCCGGTAGCTCCGCGACTTTTTTCCAAATTTCCGCCGCCTCGTCATCGGTGTGATAGACTGTCACCAACAACTTCTCGGCCGGGATATCCAATTCCTTGGTTATCAGCTCCCAAGCAAAGGGAATGGCGTCAGACTTGAAATAGTCACCAAAGCTGAAATTTCCCAGCATCTCAAAAAACGTATGGTGACGCGCGGTATAACCAACATTGTCGAGATCATTGTGCTTGCCGCCTGCCCTCACGCATTTTTGCGCCGAGGTCGCGCGGTTGTAATCACGCGTCTCAACGCCGGTGAACAGGTTCTTGAACTGCACCATGCCCGAGTTGACAAACATCAACGTCGGGTCGTTGCGCGGCACAAGCGGGGAACTCGGAACAATCTCGTGACCGTTCTTGGCAAAATAGTTCAGGAAGGTTGACCGGATGTCGTTCAGGCTGGGCATGGAGCAGGCCTCTTTTGAGCAGGAAATTGCACGTCAGAAGCGGTTTATCCCCAAGCCTCGCGCCTGTCCATGCACAGGCCACGAAATCAATCGATTTTGCGCAACACGTCCCCGTTTTGGATGGTGCCGTCTTTCTCCACACTGCACAATAGGCCGCGCAAGCGGAGCTTCGGGTGGCCCGGCGCTGTCACCCATTCCTTGGCCGCAGCACCATATCGCACTTTCCATTTCACACATGCCTCGTTGAAAACGTCCGACACCCGCAAAACCGCGCTCCCCGCGCTGAGCAATTGCCCGACAGGCAAGTTTTCTTCGCTCAAATCCATATCCACTATGAATGTATCACCCGGATGCGGCGTATTTTCACGATCACGCCATATCAGATCGAGCACACGCTTTTGCAAAACACAGACCTGAATACCCGGATGCGGCCGCCCATCTTCCAGCTTTAACCAAGGCTCATGCAGCCACCGTTCTCCAGGGATGCCTTCAGCTTGTGTAACCTCGATTTGGTCGACAAACTCACGCGCGTTTCGTCGGGGCCGAAGGCATAACATCTCAATGGCCGCCCCGGATTTCGGAGCGGCCAATATTTCGGGGATCGCCCGGTCAAGGTCTTCGCGACTGACGTGGCTCATTGTCCACCGCCGTTTGCCTTGGGTGCATCAGCCGTCAAGCAACGCATCATCTTCTCCAGAGGCTCCAACCGGCCCATCAAGCATGTCAAACTCGAGCCCATGCGCAGCACGTATCTTGTCTTCGATCTCAAGCGCAATTGACGGGTTTTCCTTCATAAAGGTACGGGCATTTTCACGGCCCTGCCCGATCCGTTCATCCCCATAGGAAAACCATGCGCCAGATTTCTGCACAATTCCTGCAGCAACCCCAAGATCGAGGAGTTCGCCGGTTTTCGAAATCCCCTCACCATAGAGAATATCGAACTCCACTTGGCGGAAAGGAGGCGCAACCTTGTTTTTCACCACTTTCACGCGGGTCTGGTTGCCGATCACCTCATCACGGTCTTTGAGCGCGCCAATCCGGCGAATATCAAGCCGCACCGAAGAGTAAAACTTCAGCGCATTGCCGCCCGTCGTGGTTTCGGGCGAGCCGAACATAACACCGATTTTCATACGGATCTGGTTGATGAAAATCACCATACAATTCGAACGGCTGATCGAACCGGTCAGCTTGCGCATCGCCTGGCTCATCAATCTTGCATGCACGCCGACCGAGCTGTCGCCCATGTCACCTTCAAGCTCGCTCTTTGGCGTCAAAGCAGCGACCGAATCGACCACCACCATGTTGACCGCGCCCGACCGCACAAGTGTGTCGACAATCTCAAGCGCTTGCTCGCCTGTGTCGGGCTGGGAAATCAAAAGCTCGTCAAGGTTCACACCCAACTTCTTGGCATATTGCGGGTCAAGCGCGTGTTCGGCATCAACAAAGGCGCACACACCACCCTTTTTCTGCTCTTCGGCAACCACGTGCAGTGTCAGCGTTGTTTTGCCCGAACTCTCAGGCCCGTAAATCTCAATGATACGCCCTTTGGGCAACCCGCCGATACCAAGCGCGATATCAAGCCCAAGAGAGCCGGTCGGCGTGGATTCAATCTGCTGCACGGCGTTTTCCGCGCCCAGCTTCATGATGGATCCCTTGCCGAATTGCCGCTCAATCTGCGCGAGGGCCGAGATCCAGCGCCTTTTGCTTGTCCGAATTGCTTTTGCTCATTTTGAGAACTTCCGCCGTTGCCATCTTTGTTGCCTTTCTTATTCCACAGCCGCTTCTTGGCAGCAATGCGGAGTTACTTGTTCACCTCTTGTTCTCTATGAGATCAAAAGAGGAACATTTCAACTAAAATTTTTCGTAGCTCCACTTTTTTGCAGAATGGTTAAGGAGTAGTTTACAAAGGATCGATGCGATGCACTTTTTCTGAAAGGCATGAATTTGCTAATATTTTCCAAAGCCCGTTTGGTGGTTTTGTCGGTACCTAAGACCGGCACCACAGCGATCGAAGCCGCGCTTGCCCCCCATGCCGCCATGGCAGTCCTCGATCCTCCCGAGCTGAAGCATGCGCCAGTCTATCGCTACAATCGTTTTTTTCGCCCCATGGTCGAAAAGTTCATCGGCGCCGACGTAGATGTGATGGCTGTCGTTCGCGAACCAAAAAGCTGGCTCGGGTCATGGTACCGATATCGTCAGCGCCCCTTTTTGGACGGCAAGCGCCAATCCACATCCGGGCTCAGTTTTGAGCAATTCGTCGAAGGGTATCTTGGTGAACCTCGCAAAGGGTTTGCCGATGTCGGAAGTCAGGCGAAATTCGTTGAACCGCGCCCCAACGGCACCGAAGTCACCCGCTTATTTCGCTACGAACAACTCGATGATGCCGTGGCCTTCCTTGAAGAACGGTTGGAGTTGAGTATTGAATTGCCGCGCACGAACATCTCCCCCCAAGCCGATTTGTCGCTTTCAAGCGCGCTTGATAAGAAATTGCGCATCGCCTGCGCCGAAGATTTCGCGTTGTGGGACCGAGCGGGATAACTTACTCCGCGTGTCACTACCGATTAATGCAGTTGCTGCCGGATTGTCTCTGTCAGCTCGGTGAGCGAGAAGGGCTTAGGCAGGAAAACTGAATTCGGAATTTCTGTTTTACCCTCGCCAAATGCGTCCTCGGCATAGCCAGAAACAAACACCACGCGCACTTCCGGGCGCACTTCAAGCGCCTTTCGCACCCAACTCGGCCCATCCATGCCCGGCATCACCACGTCAGTTACAAAGATGTCCACGACAAGGTCGGTCTCCTCCAGTGCTTCAAGAGCCTCCTCGGCGGACCCGGCCTCCAGCACAGTATAGCCCTTCAATCTTAGAGCGCGCGACGCAAAAGCACGCACCGGAGCTTCATCCTCGACCAAAAGAATAACCTCGTCACGCTTTGGAGTGGCGGCCACGCCCTCACCAACATCCGACGAATCGTTAGGCGCATCCCGAGACTGTTTCACGCCAAGTTCGAGCGCCTCTTCGCCCCCAATTCCCAAGGGCTCGCGAGGCGCATCCACTTCACTTGCGCAGTCATTCTCACCTAGAATATGAACATCGCCCGGCTTTGCTGTTTCACTTTGGTCATCCGGAGCGAAGGCCGGGAACAACAATGTAAAGGTCGACCCTTTCCCCGGTGTCGAGTCGGCAAATATAAACCCACCGCTTTGCTTGACGATCCCATAAGCGGTCGACAGACCAAGCCCTGTCCCCTCACCCGTGCGCTTGGTCGTATAGAACGGCTCAAAAATCTTCTGCAACTTATCGGCAGGAATGCCGGTGCCTTGATCACAAATTTCAACAGAAACATAATCTCCCGCAGCAAGGGTCGCACGATCGCGTTTGACTGTTCCGTCATAGGTCACGTTCCGAGTCCTCAGGCTTATATCCCCACCCGATGGCATTGCGTCACGCGCGTTGACGACAAGGTTCATCACCACCTGTTCAAGTTGCCGCTTGTCAGCCCGCAACGCGTGCAGCCCCTGCTCGTGATCCAAGGTCAACCGCACGGTTTCTCCAACCAGCCGATTTAACAAATGCGTCAAATCGCTCAGGGTATCGCGCAAATCCAGCACCTCTAGGCGCAGGGTTTGTTTGCGGGAAAACGCCAGCAATTGGCTTACCAACGCGGCAGCACGGTTTGCGTTCTGATTGATCTGCACCAGATCGTTATACCCGGGGTCGCCAGCGTCATGGCGAAGCAACAGAAGATCGCAATGCCCTGAAATTGCGGTCAGCAGATTGTTAAAGTCATGCGCCACCCCACCCGCCAACTGACCTATCGCTTGCATTTTCTGGCTCTGCACAAACTGCGCCTCAAGCGTTTTCAGTTCGGTCGCATCATTTAGCACAGCAATGAGTGCTGTGCCGTTCGCATCCATCGCACGCTTGAGCATAACCTGAACGAAAACCTCGCGGTCCTCTCGCGATACGCGCAAAAATTCCGAACTATGAGTTTCGCGCCCCGCAGCCACTTCGGTCAGCCAGTCAGTAAGCGATCGACCCAGTCCTTCCATCAAGGTAGCAAGATGCAACCCCGTGCAATCGCCGCGCCCCAGAAGGTCACGCGCGAGCCTGTTGGAAAGCAAAACCTCCCCCGTCGTCGCCACCTTGAGCATTGGCACCGGCAGCGCCTCTACATCTTTCCAACCCGGCGTTGAAAGGTCTGCTTCGCCCCCCTGTGGGTTAATCACCTCGGCCGCCTCTGTCGCGGGGGCAAGGATCAATTCCCTGCGCGTGGCTGCCAGGCTGCGTTCGGCGAGGAAGCATTTACGCGGTCCATCGACGGTTCGCACCAGATTGATATCGCCAGTGCGCGGCGCTCCATCCTCGAACAGCCGATCAATGTTCTTGACCCGCTCGCCCACAAGATCGCGCGCGGCGTCATTCATGAAAAGAACTGTTCCGTTGCGCCCAACCGAAACAACCGGAAGAAAACTGCTGTCATTGGCACTCGCCACGGCCATCCGCTCGCCGATCGCTTCGATCCGCCAAAGGTACTGCCCCCGCGAAAGCCGGTGAGTTGACAGACGCACATTGCCACGCCGCGTCACGATGTCTTCACGTGCAGCGCCCGTTTTATCGGCCCGCTTTCGTAGCCTCTGAACCACGGCAAGCGGATTGGCAAACACATCTCCCAGCAACCCGCTCAGGGTCAAAGCATCACCGCGAAACTTGGTTTTGCCCGCCTCATTCACATACCAAAGCTCACCGTCTTCATCGGTGACAAAACACGGCGCTGCATCATGAGCCACGAATTCTGAAATGGTCGCTTGGGCGCGTTTGTTGTTTTGACCAAACACCCAAATGATCACATATATCGCCACCACCAGCGCGATCAGCGTTCCGCCAACCATGCCGAGCACCTGCGCCAACGGCCCGTTTCCACTCCAAAAAGCGGCGCCTGCAAAAAGTGCCGCCATTACCGCGATCAGTGTTGCGCGCGGCTGAAATTGCAATGCCTTGCGTGTCACCTGTCCAGGCGTGAGAGCCGTATACGCCACGAATGAGAACCCCGTTGTCGTTTCTTTTGCCGAGATTGCATCCTAAAGTCTTAAGCTCGCGTTAACCGCGTTGAATTACTTTTTGGAGTTGCTCTTAGGGGAAGCTACTGCCGCTGCAAGTGGGCGGTAAAAAACCCATCCGCCCCCGTATCTAGCGCCCAATGCATGCGATACACTTCTGCCCAGTCTGCATGGCGCGACAAGAACGCGTCAATCCGCCGTTCATTTTCCTGCGCCAAAAGCGAACAGGTCGCATAAGCCAGCGTCCCGCCTTGGGCAACCAGCAGAGCCGCCTCATCAAGGATCTTGTCCTGAACGGCATTCAATTCTTCCAAACGCTCGGGCGTAAACCGCCACTTTGCGTCGGGGTCACGCCGCCATGTTCCACTACCTGAGCAAGGCACATCACACAGCACCAAGTCGAACGGGGCCAACCCCGCCAACGCATCGCTATCAACACATTCAACAACCACCCCTGCCCGCTCTGCACGCGGAGGCAAGTCTCGCATCCGCTTCGGATTGGCGTCATGGGCAAAAAATTGCGCCTCGCCGCGCCCAGCAAGCGCCAGTGTTTTGCCGCCCCCCCCCGCGCAGTAATCCAGCACCCGTGCGCCGTTCGGCACCTCAAGCGCCTCCATTGCGGCCTGACTGGCGGCGTCCTGTAACTCAACCAAACCGTCAAGATATGCCTCGGAACGTGCGACTTTCCGCGCGCCTTCCGTCACGAGCAGAGCGGCGTCGGCCAAATTGAACGGCTCCGAAGTAATTCCCTCAGCCCCAAGGGCATTTATCGCCTGCGTCACATCACCTTTGCGCAGGTTAACCCGCAGGAAAACATCAGCCCGCTGCTTCAGCGGTTCGAGCGCGGATTGAACATCTGCTCCAAACCGCGCCTCAAACGAGCCTAGCATCCAGTCAGGCACCTCTGGCCCGTCATACGACGGACCAACAGTGCTCTCTTCAGGCGTCAAAGGCGCCGGTGAATGGCCCACTCCGTTAAACAGCGCCGCCAGATCACCCCTCTGCAATCGGATCAGCCCGATCATCAAAGCACGGCCACTCTCGCCACCGCCCAAAGCCGCACAGCCTCGCTTCTGGCGCAATACATCATAAACGTGGTCGCGCACTGCGGCCCGGTCTTTCGACCCGGCATAACGCGCCCCACGCGCCCAAGCCGTTAACGCTTTTTCAGCAGGCATAAGTTCACCTACGCGATCAAGACACTCAATCGCAGCCTGAACCCGTGCGCCGGGGGTCACTTAGCCACCCATCCGGTAGTTCGGGCTTTCGCGGGTGATTTGCACATCATGCACATGGCTTTCCTTGAGGCCCGCGCCAGTGATCTTGACGAACTCACAGTTGTTGCGCATCTCCTGCACTGTGGCGCAACCGGTATAGCCCATTGCGGCCCGCAGGCCACCGACCAGTTGGTGGATCACCGCATTGGCGCTGCCTTTGTAAGGCACTTGCCCCTCGATCCCCTCAGGAACCAACTTATCGCTGGCGGCGTCCTTTTGGAAATAGCGGTCGGCCGAGCCACGCGCCATCGCACCAAGGCTGCCCATACCGCGATAGGATTTGAACGTCCGCCCTTGGTAGAGGATCACCTCGCCCGGGCTTTCATCGGTACCGGCGATCATGCTGCCAACCATGGCACAGGACGCGCCCGCGGCTATTGCCTTGGCAAAATCGCCCGAGAATTTGATGCCGCCATCGGCGATGACTGGCACGTCACCCGCGCTTTTGGCACATTCCATGATCGCCGTTAGCTGCGGTACACCCACACCGGCCACCATCCGCGTCGTACAAATGCTGCCTGGCCCGATGCCCACCTTGATCGCGTCGGCACCTGCGTCAACCAAAGCCCGCACGGCCTCCCCGGTGGCCACATTCCCGGCGATGACCTGAACTTCATTCGACAAGGTCTTGGCGCGTTTTACGGCCTCGATAACCCCCTCGGAATGGCCATGCGCGGTATCAACCACGATAATATCCACCCCGGCATCGACCAACGCCTCGGACCGCTCATACCCAGAATCACCAACCGAAGAGGCCGCGGCAACGCGCAAACGTCCCAGCTGGTCCTTGCAAGCGGTTGGGTTCAACACCGCTTGCTCAGTGTCTTTCAACGTCAGCAGCCCGGTCAGCTTGCCCTTGCCATCATGCACCAGAAGCTTTTCGATCCGGCGCGACCGCATCAGGCTCTTGGCCTGATCCAGATCAGCAGGTTCGGCGAGCATGGCAAGGTCGTTTGACGTCATTACGGCACTCACCGGCATGTCGTCACTGGTGGCAAAACGCATGTCGCGGTTTGTAAGTATCCCGACAATCCGGCCCGCCTCGTCCACCACCGGAAAACCGGTGAAATTATAGCGCTCGACCAAGGCCTTGGCGTCGGCAATGGTCTGATCCTTGCGCAGGGTCACCGGGTTATAAACAATGCCGCTTACAAACCGTTTTACCCGGCGCACTTCGCGCGATTGCTCTTCGACGCTCAGGTTTTTGTGGATCACTCCCATGCCGCCGGCTTGCGCCATGGCAATCGCCATACGTGCTTCGGTCACCGTGTCCATGGCGCTCGACAATAGCGGGATATTTAAGTCGATCGCGCGTGTCACATGCGTGCGCGTGTCAGCGGTGCTGGGAAGCACATTGGACGCGGCAGGAACGAGCAAAACATCATCGAAGGTCAGGGCCTCACGAATCTCCATCGGGCATCTCCATGATCCGGGGTCGTTTGGCGGTTCCCTATCTCATGGATGGATGCCGGGGAAAGCCTAATTCGCGGCTTGATAGAACCAACAAACCGAGTCACGCTCCAGTCAATCGCAATGAAAGGCAGGCCATGACAGCCAATAGCTATGATTCCGGTCGCCTCAACCTGCCATTCGTCGGCATCGCCACGTTCGGCAAACGCCCCTATGTCGAAGACTGGAACAGGATTGAGGCCGACGTTGCCATCCTTGGTGCCCCGTATGACTTTGGCACGCAATGGCGCTCCGGTGCGCGCTTTGGCCCACGCGCAATACGCGAGGCGTCCACTTTGTTCAGCTTCGGTCACGCCGGCGCGTATGACCATGAAGATGACGCCACCTACCTGCCCGGCTCGGTCCGTATTGTCGATATGGGCGACGCCGACATTGTTCACACCGATACGCTCAAATCTCACGCCAATATTGAAACAGGTGTACGCGCCGCCCTCGCGGCCGGGGCCTTGCCTGTGACCATTGGTGGCGACCATTCCATCAACATCCCCTGCATCAATGCGTTTGACGATCAGGGCGACATCCACATCCTGCAAATCGACGCGCATCTCGACTTCGTGGATGAGCGGCATGGCGTGCGCTTCGGTCATGGCAATCCAATGCGCCGCGCCGCCGAAAAACCCTATGTTACGGGCTTGACCCAAGTCGGCATTCGCAACGTCAGCTCGACCGCCAAAGACGGTTATGCCGATGCCCGCGACATGGGGTCTGATATCCTTTCCGTCCGCCAAACCCGCAAGCTCGGAGCAGAAGGCCTGCTCGCGCGTATTCCGAAAGGGGCGCGGCTTTATATCACGATCGACATAGATGCGTTTTGCCCCTCTATCGCGCCCGGCACCGGGACGCCTTCGCATGGCGGGTTCCTCTATTACGAAGTGCTGGAGCTTCTCCAAGGCGCCGCCCAAAATCATGAGATTGTTGGCCTCGATCTTGTCGAAGTCGCGCCCGATTATGATCCAACCGGCAGCACCTCGATCCTCGCTGCGCAACTTCTGCTCAATACGCTGGGCTTTATCTTCCATGCACGTAGCTTAGGCTAGATCAATGGTCTCGCCCGCACCTCTCCCCACAAAGGCGTTGCTGCAGACCTACGCGGTTCGCCCTGAGTGTTATACCGATTGTTTCGTAACCGAGGTCGCAAATACCGTGACCTTCGCCGACTACGTCACAGCCTTCTACAACACTCCTCTATTCAAGCTCGAACGCCTGATCCTGCGCATAACTGTCAAACGCCCATCAACCGACGCTGACGTCATCGCGCTGGCCCAAGGCGAAACCGACAGTTTCGCCGCATGGACCGTTGAGGCGCGCGCAGACGCTCAAATATTGCTTTGCGATCTTAGCGGCGCAACCCGGTCTTGGCTGATGCTCGCGCACGACGACACGACAACCCGACTGTTCTTCGGCTCTGCCGTTGTCCCTCGTGATGGCGCGAAAGGTATGGGGCTTTCGTTTCGCCTTCTTCTTGGCGCGCACAAACTCTACTCCCGCGCCCTGCTGGCCTCTGCCAGCCGACGCCTTCATAGAATTCGCTAACGGATTTTGTCACAAAATCCGGCCCGTTTTCCGTCGCGGAAAACCGCGTGGGGCCAACCGCGGCACTCCCAAAATCCGTGAGGGATTTTGGACCGAATTTCGTGACGAAATTCGCCCTGCTGAGGGTAAATGACGCATCGGGAAAAGATAATGCCGCTCTGCATCTTTCGCCTGCTGTGAAACACCCTATTGTCGGGCCAACGCAGCACAAGGCCGGCACAGGACATGAGCAAAGATCCCCTCGTCATATTCACCCCTTCAGGCAAACGCGGCCATTTCCCGCAAGGCACTCCTGTTCTCACCGCTGCACGACAGCTCGGTGTCGACCTTGATTCCGTTTGCGGCGGGCGCGGCATCTGCTCGAAATGCCAGATCACACCGTCCTACGGCGAATTCCCTAAACACGGGTTAACCGTCGCCGAAGATGCACTCTCTGAGTGGAACGCCGTCGAACAGCGCTATGACGACAAACGCGGGCTCAAATCGGGCCGCCGCCTCGGGTGTCAGGCCAAGATCATGCGCGACATTGTAATTGACGTTCCCCCTGACTCGCAGGTCCACAAGCAGGTGGTGCGCAAACGCGCCGAAGTGCGCGACATCACCATGAACCCTTCAGTCAAACTGTTCTATGTCGAGGTCCAAGAACCCGATATGCACGAGCCCTCAGGTGATCTGGAACGCTTGGTATCGGCCATAGAAGCCGACTGGAATATCAAAGCCCTAGGCGCCGATCTTCACATTCTGCATTCGTTACAATCCACGCTTCGCAAAGGCGCGTGGAAAGTCACCGCCGCAGTCCATCTAGGCGACGGAGAAAACCCAGCCAAGATCATGCACCTCTGGCCTGGATACTACGACGGGGCCATTTACGGCCTCGCCGTTGATCTCGGCTCCACCACCATCGCTGCGCACCTATGCGATCTGCAAACAGGCGAAGTTGTCGGCTCTTCCGGCATCATGAACCCGCAAATCCGCTTTGGCGAAGACCTAATGAGCCGCGTGTCTTATTCGATGATGAACGACGGTGGTGCCCGCGAAATGACAGCCGCCGTACGCGACGGCATGAATGCGCTTTTCGACCAGATTTCCGAAGAAACCGGTGTCGACAAAACCCTCATTATGGATGCAGTGTTCGTTTGCAATCCGGTGATGCACCACCTCTTTCTAGGCATTGATCCATACGAGCTGGGACAGGCTCCTTTCGCGCTGGCCACCTCCAATGCGCTGCACCTAAGTGCGAGCGATCTTGATCTCGAATTGCACCCTGCCGCACGCACCTACATCTTGCCTTGCATTGCGGGACATGTCGGCGCCGATGCCGCTGCTGTGGCTCTTTCCGAAGCGCCGGACAAATCTGAAGACCTCGTTCTTGTTGTCGATGTCGGCACCAATGCCGAAATCTTGTTGGGCAACCGCGACAAAGTGCTCGCCTGCTCCTCTCCCACAGGCCCCGCCTTCGAAGGTGCGCAGATCAGCTCCGGTCAACGCGCCGCCCCCGGCGCCATCGAACGGGTCGAAATTGACCCTGTGACCAAAGAACCCCGGTTCCGGGTGATCGGCTCGGATATCTGGTCAGACGAGCCCGGCTTTGACGCCGCCATCGCCACAACCGGTATCACCGGCGTCTGTGGCTCCGGTATTATCGAGATGGTTGCCGAAATGCGTATGGCCGGCATCGTCGATGCACCCGGCCTGATCGGCTCACCCGACCAAACAGGAACCCTGCGCTGCGTTCTTGACGGGCGGACCTATTCTTATCTCGTCTGGGATGGCACCGCCGACGGCGGCCCGCGCATCACCGTGACAAACCGCGACATTCGCGAAATCCAAATGGCCAAGGCGGCGCTTTATTCCGGCGCACGCTTGTTAATGGATAAATTCGGCGTCGACACTGTGGACCGTATCGTGCTCGCCGGGGCGTTCGGGGCACATATCTCTCCGAAACACGCCATGGTCCTTGGCATGATCCCCGATTGCACCTTGGACAAAGTCACCTCCGCCGGGAATGCCGCCGGAACCGGCGCGCGCATTGCCCTGCTCAACACGCTGGCCCGCGGCGAGATTGAAGAAACCGTGCACCGCATCCACAAGATCGAAACCGCAGTCGAACCGCGTTTTCAGGAACATTTTGTCAACGCCTCGGCAATTCCGAATGCGGTTGAACCCTTCCCAATTCTGCAAAGCATCGTCACCCTGCCAACGGCAACGTTCAATACCGGCGGCGATGGCGGCGAAGGGGGATCTGGACGGCGCAGACGGCGGCGCGGGTAAACGTCACAGCGCCAACGCCACCGCATAATTATGGCCTGCATAAACATGGCCCTGCGATCCGTTTGTATCCTTCCAAATCTCACCTATGCCACGAACGCATTGATTTCCCGCGATCATTGCTTAACCTGACGGATGGAACCCACCGCTCAAACCGCTCAGGTCAAGTCGCTCAGGCAATGTCACTTCGGCCAAATTCAACCAGTTGCTCCCCGTTGAAAAGGATCACCCCATGCTCATCCACCGCGCCGGATCGCGCCCGTCTCAATCACCTAATCCCGACTATTTCACCGGCACCGTACGCATGGACCCGATCCATTCGGCCGATGCCCCGGCCCGCGTCAATACCGTCACCGTCACGTTTGAACCCGGCGCGCGCACGGCTTGGCACACACACCCCTATGGGCAAACGCTGATCGTGATCTCTGGCAAAGGCCGCGCCGCGACTCGTGGTGGTAAGGTTCAGGAGTTCTTTCCCGGCGATGTGCTCTGGTTTTCGCCGGGCGAAGAACACTGGCACGGTGCCTCTCCTGACACCGCGATGACCCACATCGCAGTACAGGAAAAACACGACGACAGCGCCGCCGACTGGCTCGAAAAAGTGACCGAGGCCGACTACCTTGCCACCTCTTGACCAGCCCCCCCGCCTTGCCATCATCGGATTTGGCCCGCGCGGGCTCGGCGCGCTCGAGGCGCTGATGCGGCATTGGGGCAATGCACCACTGCAGATCGACATCTTTGATCCGGCCTCTGATCCCGGTGCCGGACCGAACTTCGCATTGGATGAACCTGCGCTTTGCCTCCTCAATATCCCGCTGCGCGCGATTGACCTGCCATCACCACCGGGTACGGCCTTCCCTGATGCGCAGAGCCGCCTCGCCGAACGACATGACGATGCCAATGCATTCCCGCCTCGGGCCGACCTCGGTGTGTACCTCTCCGACCGATTAAACCACTTGCTTCGCCACCTGCCCGCAACAATCACGATCACCTTCCACGGCACCAAAGCACAGGCACTTGCCCCATGCTCAAGCGCCCATATGCAATGGAACGTCACAGCCGACAATCAAACCCACGGCCCATACACCGAGGTCCTCCTCACCCAAGGTCAGCCCGCCACAGCCCCCGACGAACAGCGCCTCTCATGGCAGGATCACGCCGCAAGCAGTGGCGCGATCTTTACCGCTGCCTATCCGGCCAAAGCTCTCCTTACTGCAGCGCAAGGCTGGCATGGCAAATCCGTCGCTATCCGTGGTCTCGCCCTTTCTGCCTTTGACATGATCCGCCTGCTCTCAAGCGGGCTCGGCGGCAGCTTTGCCAACGGCACCTACCATCCTTCGAGCCGCGAACCCGCCCGTATCCTGCCGTTTTCACTCGATGGCCGCCCACCTGCGCCGAAACCCGCAACCGGTGCGCTTGATGCGTCGTTCGATCCACCGCGCCACACAACAACCCGCTTTCGCGCGGCATGTCAGACCGGCGTTATGAACACGCCGAGCGCTGCGCTCGACACGTTAACTGCCCCGCTCGCTGACGCCGCAAAAGCCGTGCTCGCCCGACTTGGCGAACCCACCGGCCTCACCGCAATCGAAGACTGGCTCATGACTGAACGTGAGAGCCCCGGCGCACAGGAAGCCGCGACACCGCGCGATTTCCTTGAGCTATCCATCGCCATGGCCGAAGGCACGCGCCCGCCCTCGATTGGCTACGCCGTGGGCCAAATCTGGCGCAAATGGCAGGGCATTTTGCGCACGGCGTATCTCTCTCGCTCTCTCGCGGGGGATACTGCTGGCGCTCTTACCGGTTTTGATGACGCGCTCAAACGGTATTCCTATGGCCCGCCAATCCGTGCCGCCCACGAATTGCAAGGCCTTATTCGTCACGGGCTCGTCGATCTGCGCGCTGTAAAAGACCCCGACATCACGCTCACGACTGACGGCTGGTCGTTGGAAGAGGGCAACGATACCCTGCGCGCCGACATTATAATTGACGCGGTTCTGCCCGGACCCGACCTACAACAGATCACCGATCCCTTAATCTGCGGCCTCCGTAGTTCCGGTCATCTCACGCCGCTTGCCTCCGGCCTCGCCGCCGCAACGCATCCCAATGGACAGGCGCTGGGCCGTGATGGCAGCACTCAAACCGGTCTTTGTGTCCTTGGTCGTATGACGCAGGGAAGCACAATTGCCGTCGACTCGATCCATGATTGCTTTGGCCCCGCAACCCGTCTTTGGGCTGCGGATGCTGCACAACGCCTCTGCGCCCGCATGCGCAAAAGTTGATTTTTCCCGCGCCCGGTGCTTTGCTGGCGGCATTATCAAACAGCATTTGACCAAGGCATCCGCCATGTCGCGCAAGATCATCGTCTGCATCGACGGCACCGGAAACGAGATTGGCGACCGCGAAAGCAACGTGCTCAAGCTCTATAAGGCGCTGGACAAGAACGACCCCGACCAAATTGCCCGCTATGTCATGGGGGTCGGCACATATGACGGGCCGCAATTCCTCGGGCGGACACGACAGGTGGTCACGGGCTTACTGGGACAGGCGTTCGGCTTCGGGCTCGAGGACGATGTGCTCTCGGCCTATCGTTATCTCTGCCACACCTACCAAAGCCGCGAGGCCAAACAAGCAGCCGACCCCGGCCTTTCCAATGACGCGGCCGAAGGCGATCACATCTACCTGATGGGGTTTTCCCGCGGAGCCTATGCTGCGCGTGTTCTCGCAGGGTTCATCCATAATTTCGGGCTTGTTGCGCCGGATCGCTTGCACCTGATTACGCCGGTATTCCGCGCCTATCGCCGGGTGAGCGATTTCAAACCGAACGCAAAGGATGACAAGGTTTTTCAATCTTTGCGTGAATACGAACGCGTGCTTGACCCCTCGCCCGCCCCGATCCGCGCCCTGCTGTTGTTTGACACAGTCAGTTCGATGATCCGCTTCCGCCGCCCCCTCTCCAACCTGCGCCGCTATGCCAGTCTGGCTGAGTTTGGCACGCACCCTTCGGTCAACGCCAATGTCTCGGTGCGCATCGTGCTGCATGCGCTTGCCATTCACGAGCGCCGCTCGCTCTTTCGTGCGCAGCATTGGGTGCCCGAGTGCGATGAAACCGGAACGCCGCTCTACTTTGGCAACAATTTCCGCAACCCAAAGGCGCAACGCACCCAATTCGTGACGCAACGCTGGTTCCCCGGCTTTCACTCCGACATAGGCGGCTCACCGCCGGAGGATGAAAGCGGCATCGGCAAGATAAGCCTCCTCTGGATGCTCGACGCGCTAAGTGCGGCTGAAAAAAAGGCCGACGCCGAAGATAACGACGCGCGAAAACGCGCCCGGCGCGCGCCTCTTCCGGGCACCGGGTCGAAAGGCAAGCGCCTTTATGGTCTGCGCCTGAAACGCGCCAACCGTAAATGGTATCTGGAGGGTGATACCGACAAGCGCACGCCGTCGGACCGCGCCTATGCCAAACCCGACCCAAATGCACCGATCCATGATAGCCATCGCAACGGCGCATTAGCGCTCCTCTGGAACGTGATGGAGTTCTTTCCGAAATCCCTGCGGCGACGCGAAAGCGGGCCAGTGGCTCCCTACCGGCGTGGCTTTCTGTGGTATCTTCCCTTGTATGAGCCACGCCACATCCCAGACGATCACGAGATCGATCCAAGCGCCTCGGCCCATCCACGCAAATCGGCAGACGCTTAATGATGACTGGTAAACTCAAAATTGCCCAACACGATCCGCCCTGCTAAGCTTGGGCCAACACGTCGGGCAAACCGGCCGCATAAGGGCACGAGCAGCCATGTCAGAGCATTTTGATCCGCAGCCCTTGCTGCGCTTGCGTCCGCAAACCCTGCGCACGACATTTCTCGCGCTGGGCCTGCTCATCGTTGTGACTGCCATCCAGATCGGTGCGCCTCAACTGCTGGGGCAGACGCCGGGCACTATCGACTACCTGATCTTCCACCATGTTGGCGAACTCGCAAACGCGGGCCGCCTTCCCCTCGCCTACGACGCGGCTGCTTTCGAAGCCTACCAAGCGGCTCGCCCACAAGGCGGCCCGTTCATGCCGTGGACATATCCACCGCAATTCAACCTCATAACGCAGGGGTTGGCGATTTTCCCTGCTGGCATCGGTTACGCGCTATTTATTGCGCTTGGAATGGCGGCCCTTGTTTGCACGCTCTACCGCCTCTCTTCACAGCACGCCGCTGCGGCTATCCTGCTCACACTGCCGGCTTGGCTGATGAATATCCGCGCCGGTCAAAACGGATTTTTGACGGCGCTGCTTTTTGCGCTCACTTTTCTGCTGATCCTGCGCGCTCGGCCCGCTGCTGGCGGGGGTGCGCTTGGGCTATTGGCCTATAAACCTCACCTCGGGCTCGGCGTCGGGTTGGTTGCACTGTTTCGAGGCGGATGGAAACTGGTGCTGAGCGCGGCGCTCACCCTGCTCTTTACACTTGCGCTCGCCACTTGGGTCTATGGCGTCGAAATCTGGCCCGCTTTCTTGCAAAGTGTGCGCGACAGCGGTGCGTTCCTGCGCGCAGGAGCCTACCCGATGGAGCGTATGACGTCGGTGTTCGCGTTGCTCACATCCTTTGGCATTGGCCCCGCTATTGCCCTCCCTGCACAAGCGTTGATGGCCCTAACGTGCCTGTCACTGGTCGGCTACGCCCTCCTTCGCAGTTGGCCAATGCCTTACGTGTTGGCGCTTTCGGTCATCGCCGGTTTGGGTGTCAGCCCCTATGGCTATGATTATGACCTTATTGCCTTGGCCCCCGCGCTCGCCCTCGCCAGTCCAGCGCTTGCACGCCATGCAAGAACGCGGGAACGCCACACGCTCATCGCCGCGTTGCTGCTTGCCACAGGCTGGGGACTTCTGACTGTGATCCTGAACCGACCGCTCGCGATGTTGCCTTTTTCACCACCCGCGCTTGGCGCAATCGGCTATCTCGCAACCCTCACACTCAGCTTTCGCATTCTGTCGCGCGCGCACACTCACAACCCTGCTTGACCCGCTCGTCCCACCGCGCTATCCCGACCTTCGCGGCGGGTATGATGTAATGGTAGCCTGTCAGCTTCCCAAGCTGAACGCGCGGGTTCGATTCCCGCTACCCGCTCCAATATCACACGCGAATTCGTATAACGATCGCCCCTTACGGGGTTGCGCCGCCTTACGGCGTCGCGAGGGGGCCTCGCTTCGCTCGGCAGTATTGGAATAGCGGTTGCACGCTTACAGCGTTGGGTAAGATTGCTGTAGATATTTCAATTGGGTATTTCCGCAATGAAAGAGCACTAACCTCTTTTTTGGGGATCAGATACTCTTCCACCAGGCAACCAATTCGGCCCACTTTGTTAAGCAAGGCTCGCCCAGAACGCGTTGGGCCGAGCGAAGCGAGGCCCGCGGCGACGCCGCAGGCGGCGCAACCCATTTTGGGCTGGATCAACACTTCCAACGCCTCAGCACCGGCTTATCTGGCGATCACAATATCCGCCCTCAAACCGCCCAACGTCTCGCTCTGTGAGAGGCGCAACATCCCGCCATGCGCCCGCGCCACATCTAATGCGATTGATAGGCCCAGGCCGACTCCAGATCCCTTGTTTTGATTGCGTGCCGCATCAAGGCGTGTGAACGGTTGCATCGCCTCTTCGCGCCGCTCTGCCGGAATACCCGGCCCGTCGTCCTCGACCCGGAGGCGTAGGCTTTTTCGGTCATAACCACCGACACCTCGGCTTTGGTGCCATAGCGTACCGCGTTGGAAATCAGATTTTCCACCGCACGCCGGATCGCCACCGGGCGCAGGTTGATGATACCCAACGCATCGCTGGTGCCGACAAGCGTGACGTCTTGCCCCGACCGCTGACAATCTTCGACCACGCCACGCACAAGAGCGACCGGGTCAACCGGCTCGGCCTCGCCTTCCGACGCATCGCGCACGAAGGACAGAAACTCGTCCAGCAGTCGCCGCATCTCCTCCACGTCACGCTCCAGCGGTTCGCGATCCTCTTCTTCCAGCAACGACAACCCCAGCTTGAGCCGCGTCAGCGGCGTGCGCAAATCATGGCTCACCCCCGACAACATCAAAGTGCGCTGCTCAATCTGGCGCTCAATCCGCGCGCGCATATCGACAAATGCGCTCCCTGCCGCACGCACTTCGATTGCTCCGGTGGGCCGATAAGGCACATGTCGTCCGCGCCCAAACGCTTCGGCAGCCCGCGCCAACCGCTTGATCGGGCGGAGTTGGTTGCGCAAATAAATGAACGCAATCACCGTCAATAAAATGCCAAAGAACAACATATTGGCAAAGAGCTGATGCGGATTGCGCGCCGATACGCGCAGCCGGTCAAACTCAAGCCGCAACACCGTGTCGCCCGCCGCAACAAAAACCCGTGCCACCCGATCATCGGGCAAATCAATCGACCGTAAACCCGGCACCCTTGCACCCAATTCATCAAAAATAATCAGCGCGGAAAAATCATACCACCGCCTGAGGTTGCGGTCCGGCACCTCTGAGGCTTCAACCGTCATAACCTCGATCGCAAGCCCCTGCGCCGCAGTTGCTTCTGTCGCATCACCGCCAAACGTATCGACAACAAAGTTGACCTCGCGCGCCACCACGGCACTCATTTGCCGCGTTACCCCTTCGAAATGGCGCTGCACGAAGACCACCGACACCACGAGTTGCAGCAAGACCACCGGCAAAACAAGGATAAGCGCCGCCCGGGCATAGAGCGATCGCGGCATATACCGTTTGAGCCAAGCGAAAAACATGCCTATTCCTACCTCTCAACACCTGTCGAAGAAAGAGCGCATTGCCCATGGCCGATTCCCTACAAGCCCCCGACGATTTCAACCCGCCCACCGGCGTCGCGATCGAACTTGAGCCCGGCCTGCGCCGCGTGATCTGTTCTAACGCGTCTCCCATGACGTATCGCGGCACCAATACCTACATTCTTGGCACGCGCGGCCTCGCCGTGATCGATCCCGGACCAGAAAACGAAAGCCACCTCGCCGCCATTTTGAATGCGGTCGAACAGGGGCAAAAAATCACCCATATCTTTGTTACCCATTCCCATGTTGATCATTCCCCCCTGTCCCACGCGCTCGCCCATGAAACCGGCGCGCCGGTGTTGGCTCTGGGCGATTGGCAAGCAGGACGCTCCGCTGTCATGCAAACCCTTGCAGAACAAGGGCTCGCGGGCGGTGGCGAAGGTGTTGACGCCGCGTTCCACCCCGACGTGACCATCGCTGACGGTGAGGTTGTCGAAGGTGATGGCTGGTCCCTGCGCGCAATCCACACACCCGGCCACTATGGCAACCACCTCAGCTTTGCTTGGGGCGATGCGTTGTTTTGCGGTGATCACGTTATGGGCTGGGCCAGCTCGCTGGTCTCTCCGCCCGATGGCGACCTAACCGATTTCATGGCCTCCTGTGCGCGGCTGCAATCCGAAACGTGGCGCGTTTTCCATCCCGGCCACGGTGCGCCCATCACCAGCCCTGCCGCACGGCTCGACTGGCTGATCACCCACCGTCTGGGCCGTGAAGCCGAAATTCTCGCCGCGCTCGCGATTGGCCCCGCAACCGCTTATGATATTGCCACACGTATCTATACCGACGTGCCCTCGGCCCTCATCGGCGCCGCCACCCGGAACGTGTTCGCCCACCTTGTTGATCTCACAGGAAAAAACAGAGTTTCTCCGCTTCCTCACCTCTCGGCCGACGCCGAATTTAGGCTGACCTGAACGACGATAGCACCTGCGTTTGTCCCTGACCTGAAGCGCGCTTAAAAATAGTTGTGAATTCCTCTGGACGGGGCCGAACCTGATTGCTATATCGCCCGAAGTGTTCCGGCGTAGCTCAGCGGTAGAGCAGTTGACTGTTAATCAATTGGTCGTAGGTTCGATCCCTACCGCCGGAGCCAAAGAATTCAGGGGCTTAGCGAATATTCGCTAGGCCCTTTTTCTTGGAAACTTGTCTTGAGGCCCCAGATGGGGCGCAGCAAGTTGCCTATCTTGCAGATAGTTCTTCTGGTATAGATCGGTAGCTTTTAAAACTCGGTGCTACGATAGTCTCACTGATCGCAACCGGCCCCAAGTAGTACTTGATCGACCTGTCGAAATGCTGCTGTGACAGCAGATGAAAGAAATTTTCGACGCAAGTGCGAACCCATTGGCGAACCTTCTTAGCGCGTGTTGCAGGGTAAGACCGAGGAAAAGCCAAGATTCAGGTTTCTATCGGCGACCTCGGGCTTTACCTCCCCGCGTACGTTAACTGTTCACCATCAGTACCCGCGAATACTTCGCCCGCTTTGAACCAGCGGCGGGTTCGGACATGCGACTTGATGTATATTCTGCGGAACGGTTCATCGCTGCGTTTGTATGGCACGCCGTCGTTTGTGGCCATGATGTTGAGCAAATCCGAAACCACCTGTGCAGTCACCTTGCCAAGCCGAACGGGAACTGCGTTGCCGATTTGCTTGTATTTCTCAGAAGTCTTGCCGCAGAAAAGCCATTCGTCAGGGAATTCTTGGATGCGTGCATATTCTTTCACGGAAAGGGTCCGAACGTAGTCAGGGTGGCACAGCGAGGTGCTCGAGTGGTTGGGCATTGTGATAAGGGTCGGGCAAGGAAAGTCCCAACTCAAACGCCGCCACCAGCCTGACCGTCCGCCTTTGGCAAACCAAGCCCGCCCCATCGACTCTTGCTGCACTTCGACTGGAAGAGATCGCCAGTTTCCTCCCTCAGGAACGAGGGAAAGAAAACTCTTTTTCCTTGGGCTGAAGTCCATCAGTTCGAGATCGTTTTCTCGGAGGTCGCCTATTGCATCCCGCAGGGTTGCCCACGGGATGAGGTCGCCACCATCGTGACTGAAAAGGTCGCGTTGCTCGTCACGAGTACTAACGCCGTGGGTCGGTTGTGGAAACTCGACCTCGACCCCAAACGAGTTGCCGACAAAGACGACGCGTTCTCGGATTTGAGGCGCGCCATAGTTGGCGGAGTTGACCTCAAAGGCGTCCACGCGATACTGGCCGTCTGTCTGTTCCCTCAGATCATCGACAAACTTTGCAATTACTGATCCGGGTATTTCTTCGTCGGTGAGTTCCGGGCCGCCTTTTTCGGGTCGCTCAGCAATAGGGCGGTGTTTGAGGGCGGCGGACATCAACCCTCGCACATTTTCCATCACAAACGCCTTGGGACGGAGCGCAACCACAAATTCGAGATACCGCCAAAGAAGGGTTCCCCTTCGATCCTGAACCGATTGCCGTCGTCCTGCTGTGCTGAATGACTGACAAGGTGGACCGCCCACAAGGAGGTCAAGTTCACCGGGTTTGATGCCGACTTCATCCATCAACTCTTGCGGAGAGAGTTCGAACAGATCGCGGCAGAACACCTTCGGGTTTCCTTCGAAGTGGCCTTGCTCCGCGTTCGTCCGAATGGTTTTGCAAGCGGCCTCGTCAACTTCGACACAAGCGAGGATTTCGAAGTCGCCTTGAAGTTCGAATCCAAGGTCCATCCCAAGTGCGCCTGAGAACAGAGAAACAACCGACTTTTTTCTGGACTCTGGCAAGGGGTTGTGTCTCCTAGAGGGCATCATACTAGGACTATGGGTATACGGTTTTGGCGCGCGCAACACAACGATACAATTTTTCGACATACGCTGTTCCGGTGACGCTTTCGTTGACCGAAGTGCAGAATTTCCTGAACGAAACAACGTCACCGCAACACGCGGACAAGTTCCAGCAGGTGGCGCAGCTAAGTACTGCGCTCGAGACCAGGATGCGCCAAATCAATCCTCGGACACCTGCCATCGACGGCAAGTCGACGAACCCGTTTGTGCTCGCCGCCTACGCAGAACTGTTCGACGTCCAGCAGCTCAAGCAAGTTGACGACATTGTTGCCGCTGCAAAGGTCTTCTCGAGTATCGAGACAGCGGCGGGACGTGTGGTCGAAGACGTGATTCCTCCCTTCTATGGGTGGCAGCAGGTAGTTTCACCCGGTCACACCGTCTTGTCCGAGATCGACAGTGCACGGGTGATGGGTGACACCATTGAATTGGTTGCCCTGAAAAGCGGCCCAATGTGCATCAATGATTCCATGGTTTCTCAGATCGCGAACGCGGTTTCGAACAACTGGGTCGATTGGAGCAACCATTGGGGAGTGGACAAAGTCCGATACATCGTCGGAATGAACTACTCGACGGCCAAGAACAGCAACAAGAAGGACTGGCACATCGTCCGCCTTGCTGAAGAGCGTGTTGCTGGGCAGGGGATGAACGTTTCCAGAAGCTGCACGACCCCTGACGGGAGGCGTCCCATCGCAAGTTCGTTTTTCCAAGCTGAGCACGGTGGCAAGGAGTTGCGCGTCGAGACTTTACAGGGGCGAGACCTTTGGGCGCACATCGGCGATTCTGATGACGCGTTTCTGCAAGTTTGTTGGGCCATGGCGAAGTGTCTTGATGCGGTGGCCGTGCCTTCCGGCGGGAACTACTCGACTGGCGAGATGCGCGAGATCGTTGACTTCGCTGCCCGTTTGAATGTCGCCGACGTCAGTGATGCTGAGAAGCAGTGGCTGGTGCTATTTGCTCGGCACTTCGTGGACGAACTGGAAGCCGACAATGCCGCTGGTGGGCCCTGAGAGAAGCCAGCGCCCACTATTGCCCGCAGAACTTAGTTGGCCTGGTAACCGCAGAGAGTGGCCGCGTTCCAACTATTGTTCAAGCTTGCAATCGATTGCAGGAGTTTCTAGCGCCTGTATCGCGCGTCGGAAGCGCACGTATCTGATGGATGGTCCCGCAACGGCCTGTATTCGTCTAATTGCAGCCCGTAGAATGCGATAACACCGTTAAGATAGGCAAGGGCAGCCGAAGGAGCGAGATGGGGTTGTGGCGGCCTCAAAAGCCAATACGTCATAGATTCACGTTCCCATCAGGCGGCGCACCGCTGAATCGTAAGCGTCGGTGGGCACGTACAACGACCTTCCTCCAATGGTCCGCAGTATTCCTGCTTGCTTCAACTGCCGTGCAACTGCTAGCAAAAGTTCGTTGCCTTCGGGTGCGATGCGCCCGAACGTATGCAGGCTTGAAATGACCATTTCGGTCTTGGCTGCATTATTCAATGTCCGGGCAACCTTGGAAATTAGACCGACCGCAGATTCTTCCCTTGTCCCAGGCGGCACTTGGTATCGCAGTTCGGCTAGCACCCAGTTCATCTCGTCCACCGCACGGGCGATTAACTGGTCAGTCTTAAGCAAAATCCCTTCTGTATCCCGACTGGTACGCCCTGCGCATATCCCGCTGATCGCTTCCCCAGAGAAATCAACTTCGAACCGCACGCGTCGTGTAGTTTTTGCATATACCCTGAGTCGAATTGATGTTGTTAGATTGATCGTGACGCATTTGCTTTGGTTCGTCGTTTCTTCTTCGACATTGGCAACCGTTTCTTCGGTAATGCGAACATGGCTCGACAACCGGTGAAGCGGTTGAGTCAGGCTCTGCACAAGTCCTATCGGGTCATTGGCGGAAAACTCCCAGTAAACCTCCATCGCTTGCAAAGACCGGTAAGGTGTTTCGCGCACAAGGACATCGCGTGCCTGCATCTGATCGCGTAGAATGCCGACCGCCACGCTCTCGAACTCGTCGAGGTACATCCGGACCAATTCTGCTGTTTCGTGCCGCATCGCGAACCCAAAAGGATGCACACTGCCAATTAGCAGGTTATCCGCCGGAAGTAGTGGAAGTTCGTTCGCAAACCAAGACCGTCGCGGATGTATGGCGAGGACCAGAGGTGCAGCTAGTGTTGGGTTGCGCGGCCTAGAAGACTTCTGAAAGCGTTGCGCTTGAACGAAACGTGTCAAATTCAACCATGCTTTGAAGCTGACCCTCAACCGCTCGCCTGCCCGCCTCGGCAAACCACCTCCACCGGGCCGAAAACCCGCCCGCTTTATCCCACCGGCCAAAACTGGTCGCGGTTTGAACTGTCCCGGCCCTGACCCTCCGTATGAAAACCGCACGTCGACCTTCGAACGAAGGTTTGCAAGATTCCCACTATTGAAGAGCGAAATTTCTCCACCATGCGCAGTCGATATAATATGGGAACTCAGATGGTTGAGGCAGAAACAAATATCATCTTCATCGCCCGCTAGCGCAAAATCACCAATCTCAAGCTCAAACCGGTCTATCATAGCTGTGGCCGCTGACACGGCTTCGACCGAGCTAAACTCTGGAAGGAACTCATCTACTACAGACATATTCTATTTCACTCCCCCACTATAGACTGGCTATACATAAAGGGCTTGGTATCTGTTATATGCTCGATACACCGTCGTCGGATGCCAAACTGCGCCCTTTTCGGTCTTCATCCCTAGCTCGTTCAATTGCGCAGCAATCTCCCGAAAGGACATTCCGTCCGATTTTTTCATTTGCATGATTTTTGGACCGATGCGTTTCGCGCGCTCATCTGCTTCCCGTGAACGTACTTGTCCAAGAACGCTGCCATTTTTGCCGAGCTGTACCCCTCGAGCCTTCGCTGCCTTAAGTGCTGCCTTGGTCCGCTCACTGATCCGACGGCCTTCTTCTTCTGCCATTGCCGCATATACGTGCAGCATGAAACGATCAGCGTTGGGCATGTCGATGGCGACGAACTTCACATCGCTCTCAAGAAGTCCCGAAATGACGTGTACATTTCGAGCAAGTCGGTCAAGTTTAGCGATGAGCAAGGTTGCCCCGTGTTCACGACAGGATTGCAGTGCCTCTTTGAGTTGTGGCCGGTCTGATTTCCTTCCACTTTCGATTTCTGTAAATTCACCGAGAAGGTTTCCGGGATTTAAAGACCGAAAATTCCGTACGGAATTCCGCTGAGCTTCTAAACCTAATCCACTCACTCCTTGGCGGTTTGTAGAAACGCGGTAGTACGCGAAAAACTCAGGTTGCATCTGTTATGTCCTCCTGTACAGATAAACGTTGGTTTGCTTGTGAACAGATCTGGGCACCAAGTCGAAAAATTTTAGGTTCGACATAACATTTCGTGAGATGCATCAACATTTTTCGTCTCTGCGCTTGAATTTCGACGTTTTTTAATAAAAATCAAACCCTTACCCTGTCACGGAACACTGTTCAGCTTACACTCCCCCAGTGTAGAGGCGCGTTTTAAAAAATATACAAAAGGTTCAATTGGTTACGGGACAAAATGGTAGGTTCCGTTATGCACAGAATGTCCGTTTATCCGCTTGCGCAGTGTAGAGGCATTTTTCCAAATCGTTTACTGTAAACATGTTATGTCGGCATCAATGATAGCCCGTGATGTGCGTTTGAAAATTTCTGCGGTAAATTTTCTTTCATAGGGTGTGACGGGGGGGGTATCGGAATTTTTCCGCGAAAGAAATCTACGCTTTCTCTTCCAGCACATTTCTTAGTCCCCATCCCTCTTCAAGCCAACGGTCTAGCTCTGCAATCTTGTACCGGACCGAACCGCTTTTATCGTAGACCATTGGTCCGGTGTGTTCCGACTTCATGTTCCTAAGACGTTGCTCGGACCGACCTACCCGGCGGGCGGCGTACACGATATCGCACCAAACACCGTCGTCCGATACCCATCCTCCTTCCAGTTTCTTCTCCAGCTCTGCCACACGTCGTCTTAGGCGAAGCAATTCAGCCATCTGCTTTACTCCGGCTCCACGGTACTTGGGCTTTAGCCGACGCTTTTTCGGCTTGGTTGGTTGAATCATTTGCTCCTCCGTATCTTCCGCCTGCGGGACTTGTGCTTCGAAGGTTCGCTCCCCGCGAGGGCTGAATTTTGATTGCGTTCAATCTTCGCGATAGCTTCGTTCAGATCAGTTCGTACAGCAACATCGAACGGATGAGCATATCTCGTGGTCATAGCGGGCGTCGTATGACGCAGGACCACCTGCGCAGAGTACAGGTTGCCGGAAGCCGCGATATACGTTGCGACCGTGTGGCGGATGTCGTGAAGCCGCGCGTTGCTCAGTTGAGCAACCTCGCAGATCGTTTCCAAGGCCGGACAAGGGACGTTAGGTGCTTGTTCGGATCGGTTCCGGAAAACACCCACGGCCCAATGCTTTTTGCTGCAATCGATTGCAAGTGTTCCACAGCTGAGTTGGCAAGAGGAAGCCTTGCTTCGCCCGTCTTCGTCATGCGCAATACGGCGGTCCGACCCGACAAGTCGATGTCTTTCCAGCGTAGACGAAGAACCTCGCCGGGCCTACAGCCCGTATAGAAAAGCAGCTGTATAGCATCGAATCCGTTCTCGCTCTTCTGCATCTTGGGACGCAATTGTTCGATGGCAGAAAAGATTCTAGTTTGCTCGTCATCGGTGAAGTAGCGAATGCGCCGCTGCTCCTTGTTCATTTTGATGCGAGCCGCCGGATTGCTGCGTTTGGGCAGTAAATCCCAGTCTTCGGCCTTGTTCAACATGGCTTTGAAAACGGCAAGCATTCGATTTGCGTTCACTGGAGTCGCGGCCATAGATCGATGCAAAGCCTCTATGTCGCTTCGGGTCAGGTCGGCCAATGGCACCGCGCCGAGGCTTGGCGCGACCTTCTTGCGTAGAACCGCCTCATACCGCTTGAAGGTGGCAGGTGACAGCTTTGGCTTGGCATCATCTTTCAGGTAGATTTCAACAAGTTCCGCTACTTTGATTGTCTTCTTGTCGGCCCGCCCCTGTGCTGGGTCTCCGCCAGAGAAAATCTGTGACCAGTGTCTAACTGCTGTCTCCCGTGCAACGGCTACCGACATTTCTGGAAACGATCCAAGGGTCAGTTTTCGTTGTCGGTTTGACTCTGTGCGGTATCTGAGCACAAAGACTTTTCGGCCACTTGCTGTTACCTTCAACGATAGACCGCGTGTAGCCGAATCGTGTATCCATTGGTCCGTTCCATTGGGTTCGATACGTTGCAAGTCCCTGACGTTGAACGAGTAACGCGGCTTCACGGCACTGGGCTTCTTGATTTTCTTAGGACGCATATAGGGCACAGAAGTCTGGTAGGTTTCGTTATCCCACAACAGTAACCTCCACCCTCAAATCAAGAAAGAGTGTAATAAAACAGTAAGTTAGGACGTTTTGATAGATGGCGGTATAATCTGGTAGCTGCGCTAGAAAGGCCTGTTAATCAATTGGTCGTAGGTTCGATCCCTACCGCCGGAGCCAAAAAATTCAAGGGCTTAGCTTTGATTAGCTAGGCCCTTTCATTTTTCCAAAGGACGCTGGCACGCAAATAGGGCCAGCGTAGCGGTGAATTTCGGTAGCTTTTGGGAGTTCGACTTACCTATGGGCTGCTACATTCTCTTCACAACCAATTGAGAACGCTGATAAATATTCAGATGATGCATCTGGCACGAACAATTGCGCCATTGACCTGCCCCCCGAGACTCCCTCATTCATAACGAGAGTCTACGGGTCTAGTTCCACTTTCACATGTTCCTGAACAAAGTAGCGCGGGCAATGCAACTTGCCCGCGCTCATTCACACGATCAGCTCATGATTTTTTTTGTGCTGACGCGCGGCCTTGCCCCGCAAGCAGATAAACCCGCAAAACTGCTATTTCACAGCGCCATAGCCTCCGCCACCCGGCGTGACCATCATCACCTCGTCGTCCGGCTTCATCTCGCGCTTGCGGGTGTCGACCACCGGCTCGCCGTTGATCATGAATTGACCCGCTTTGCCATCTTTCCCGCCGTTCAAGCCCTCCGGCCCTGCCGTCAAACGCGAGGGGATCGTGTTAAGCAGCCAAGTCCGATCCGTGCGCATGCGATAACCGATCCGCTGGCCGTCTCCGCCCGGCTGTTCACCTGCGCCCCCGGTGCCATGCTCCAACTCCTTACAGGTAAAGGCAATCGGATAAGACGCCTCCAGAACCTCAACCGGAACCGCAGACACGCCGGTCGGGTAACACACCGCCGAAATGCCGGGCTTCTTGGCGCGTGCGCCCATGCCGCCGGAATAGTTGAACATAGACGAGGTAAACGGGCGTCCCTCGGCATCGCGCCCTTGAATCTGGATCGTCCAGACCGCGCCCGACCCTTCGGCAACCACCGCATCCGGCACAACCTGCGCCAGAGCTTTCAGGATCGGGAATGGCACATACATGCCCACAACGTGGCGCGCATTCACCGGCGACGGATACTTCGCGTTAACCACACATTCCTCTGGCAATTTCAACTTGATAGGCGCAAGCGAGCCTGCGTTGTTCGGCAGATCCGGGTTTAGCGTCGAGCGCACGGCGAAGGTTGCATAGGCATGGGTATAGGCCGGAACCACATTGATCCCCATGGCGCTCGGACCGGATGAGCCGTTGAAATCGATCTCGATCTCGCCTTTTTCGGCGTCAATTGTCACGGCAGTATTCAGCTCGATCACCTCGCCCCCCGGCACGTCAAATTTCGACGTCCCGTGATAGGTCCCACCGGGCAGCTTGCGGATGGCGTCGCGGGTGGCCTCTTCCGAGCGCGAGATGATCTCTTCGGACAGCGCCGAAATGTCATCCAGCCCATAGCGATCACACAGAGCATTCAACCGTTCCGACGCGATCATCCCCGAGGACACCTGCGCGCCCAGATCGCCCATCAAGGCATCCGGCGTGCGCACATTGCGCTTGATTATGGTAAACAGCGTCTCGTTCGGCTTGCCCTCTTCATAGAGCTTCATGGTCGGGATCCACAGCCCCTCCTCATGGATGTCGCGCGCGCCCGAGCCGATACCATAACCGCCAATATCGGAATGGTGGATGGTCGACCCGGCATAGCCGATGATCCGCTCGTCGCGGAAAATCGGCGACAGCACGGTGATGTCAAAGAAATGCCCCGCCGACATCCACGGATCATTGGTGATCAACACGTCTCCGGGTTTCAACGTCGCCGGATCATAATCCTTTAACAGGTTCTTTGCCGCTGCGGCGAGCGAGTTGATATGCCCCGGTGTGCCGGTCACGGCCTGCGCCACCATCCGGGCATCCTCGTCAAACAATCCATTGGCCAGATCGCCCGCCTCGCGCACAATCGGGCTAAAGGCGATGCGCTGCAACGCGCGGGCCTGTTCGCTGACTATGCCAATCAGGTTGCTCCACAGGATCTGAAGTTCTACGCCGTCCATCATTTCTCTCCCGATTTTTCCGCGACGAGGCTACCGCTCTCGTGCAATGTCACGTCCCAACCTTCGAGCACAAAGATCGTGGTTTCGCGTTCTTCAATAATCACCGGCCCTGCGATCTTGTCGCTCGCCGTGATGTCGGCGCGCTGCCAAACGGCCACGTCGCGCGTGCCATCACGAAGATGCACAGGGCGACTTTCTTGGAGGCGGGTGTCAGCACCCTGCCCCTGCTTGCGGGCCGACCGGTCGGGCAAGACGCCCGACGCGGTGACCAGCCAGCTGACGATCTCAATCTGCATCCCGTCAAGCTTGAGCCCGTATTGCCGTTCGTATTCAGCCTCGAACAGCGCCTTGATCGCGCCGGTATCGCGGGCCGTGCGCGGATCACCGTCCAGCGTGATACGCACTTCGGATTGCTGCCCGAGATAGCGCATTTCAACGGCAAAGGCGAAACTGAAGTCCTCCTCGCGGATGCCCGCCTCACCCAAGGCCGCGGCACCCTCATCCGTCATCGACGTCAGAACCGTGCTTACCGCATCCCAATCCATCGTCGCCAACGTGGTCACATGACTGCGCACAAGGTCGATCTGCGCAGGCGTCACCAGCGTGCCAAAGGCCGACAGGACCGAGGCCAGCGGCGGGTAGATCACCTTGCTGCTTTCGGTCAGCTCGGCCACCATACAGGCATGCACCGGCCCCGCTCCACCGAACGCCAGAACCGGCATCCCGCGATAATCAATGCCACGCTCCGTCGCATGGGTCCGGGTTGCGGCGGCCATCTGCTCGCACACCACCTCGAACACGCCCCATGCGGTCTGGCTCACCGGCAGGTTCAGCTTGTCGCCCAAGCTTTTCAGCGCGGCTTCTGACGCCGGTTTATCCAGCTTCATGTCACCACCAAGAAAGCGGTCCGCATCCAACACGCCAAGCACAAGATCGGCATCGGTCACACAGGCATCCGTGCCGCCGCGCCCATAGCAGGACGGCCCCGGCATCGAGCCGGCGCTCTCTGGGCCGACCTTCATCAAGCCTAGATCATCAACCGATGCGATCGAGCCTCCGCCCGCGCCAATCTCGATCATATCAATCGACGGCACTGTGATCGGCATCCCCGACCCCGGTTTGAACCGATACCGCCGGTCGACCTCAAACGTGCCGGTGACAAGCGGCTCATGCCCCTGAACGATGCACGCCTTGGCCGTGGTGCCCCCCATATCGAATGAAATCAGATCGGGAATGCCGAAAATCCGGCTAAAGTAACACGCCACCAACGCGCCCGCGGCGGGGCCGCTTTCGATCATCCGCACCGGCATTGTGCTGGCCCGCTCTGCGCCAATCACACCGCCATTGGACAGCATAATAAGCGGCTGCTGCGTGAACCCGCGCGCTTTCAGCTCATCAATCAGCGCCACAAGATAAGGCCGCGTGATCGGCACGGTATAGGCGTTGATCGCCACGGTCGAGGCGCGCAAATACTCGCGCATCTGCGGCGCAATGATCGACGATAGCGAAACGTAAATGTCCGGCGCTTCCTCGGCAAAAATCGCGCGCACCGCCTCTTCGTTGGCGCCATTGCGATAGCTGTTAAGGAAACACACCGCGACCGACACAATCCCCTTTTCGCGGCACTGGGCAATCACGTCGCGCACCGCCTCCGGGTCGACCTCCTGCCCGACACTGCCGTCGGCATATACGCGTTCTTTCAAAGTAAACGTCCGCTCCGACGGGATCAGCGGCTCGGCAAACTCGATCTGCGGATCATACATGTCATAGCGGTGCTCCTCACGAATATAGAGCACATCGCGGAACCCTTCGGTCAGCAACAACGCCACAGGCGGTCCTTTGCGCTCAATGAGCGCATTGGTCACCACAGTGGTCGCATGCACCACCACGTCATCCACATCCGTGGGCTTGATCCCGGCCTGCGCGGTGACAAGCTCAACCCCGCGAAAAAAGCCTTCCAAAAGATTGTCATGCGTTGTCAGCGTTTTGTCGACAAAACTCTGCCCGTCAGATGACAGTAAAACCGCATCTGTAAAGGTGCCACCAATGTCGATGGCAAGTGAATGTCGTGTCATACCGGATACTCCATAAGTCCAAGATTTCCTGAGATTTTGCGCGCCGCCTCAAGCGCCGCATCGATATAAGCTTGCGAGGGTTCCGCGGTGATCTCTTTGACCGACCCGGCCACCGTGATCGTGGCCGCAAAACGCCCCGTGCTATCAAAAATCGGCGCTGACACAGCGTTCAGCCCCGGCAGTGTTTCTTCCGGCGCAGCCGCCCAGCCGGTCTTGCGGGTCTCTTCGATCACCTGCGCAAGCCAGGCCGCATCGCGTGCGCCCATCTTTTCTTCACCGGCGGCAATCGCCGCGCTGACCCCCTCGCGATAGGTCTCATCCCCCCAAGCCAGCGCCACCTTGCCCTGCGCCGAGGCATGAAACTCCATCAGCGTTCCGGGGCGGGTGATGATCTGCACCGGCGTTTCGGCACGAACGATGTCAATCACCCGCATGCCGCCCTCTTCTGGGATCGACAACGTCATCGTCTGGTTCAGGCGGTCGCGCAGCTGCACCATCACTGGCCGCGCCACAGAGGTCAGCTGCGTGCTGTCCGCCACCGCCTGCCCCAGATGGAACAGCTTCAGCGTCAGGCGATAGCGCTCTGTCGCCGGATCCTGCTGCACATAGCCGATCTGCATCAGCGTCTGGAGATAACGGTACACCCGTGCCCTCGGCATCCCCAAGGTTGCGGCCACATCCGTCACCCGACAGGCCTCATCATGGCGCGCCAGCTCTTCCAAAATGGCAAAGGCCGCGACTGTCGATTGGTTGGTCGTGTTAGAATTGGTGTCTTTCGCCATCTATTTACCCTCCAACAAACTCGGCAGCGTCAGCGTCAGCTGCGGAACAAACGCCACCAACAACAGCACCAACAAGCAAATCCCGATCATCGGCAAAATCGCCAGCGCCACCCGCTCCAACGGCTCTCGACTGATCGCCGCTACAATAAACAGACACAGGCCCACCGGCGGCGTGATCATCCCGATCATCAGGTTCAACACCACCATCACCCCGAACTGCACCGCATCGATATCCAACAGCGGGAATATCTCGTTCAGGATCGGCATCGCCAGCACCAGAGCCGCCAACGGCTCGAGGAACAGGCCCAGCACCAACAGCACGATGTTAAGCAAAAGGATCAATACCCAAGGCTGCTCGCTGATCCCGCGCATGCCCTCGGCTATGGCGCGCGGAATATGCTCAATGCCCAATATGAACGAGGTCATCGAGGCGATCGCCACGATCAACATCACCCCGGCGGTCATCGTCGCCGTGTCCAGAAACGCGCGCCCAATCGCCTTGACGCTTAGCGATCGGTAAAGGAACACACCGATCACCAGCGCATAAAGCGCCGCAATCGCCGCCGCCTCGGTCGGCGTGAACACGCCCGACCGGATGCCGCCGACAATAATCACCGGCAACATCAGCGCAGGCACCGCCCGAATGGTCAGCCCCAACCGCTCTTCCTTGGCCACCGGCTCCGGCAATGGGTGGCCCTCCACCCGCGCCCGCCACAGCGTATAAACGATCAGCAATCCGCACAGCGTGAACGCCGGTACGATCCCGGCCAAGAACAAGCCACTGATCGAGGTCGAGGTCAGCACCCCATAAAGGATCAACGCCAAAGATGGCGGCACCAACGGCCCCAAAATCGACCCCGCCGCAACAAGCGCTGCTGCGTATTCCGCGCGATACCCGTCACGGCGCATCGCCGGGATCATCACCGACCCGATGGCCGAAGCCTCCGCCGTTGCAGCACCGCTCACGCCGGAAAACATCATCGACGACAGCACATTGACGACCGCCAGCCCGCCTTTGACCCGCCCAACAATCATCTGCGCAAAGCGCACGATCTCGCGCGTCAAACTGGCCGAATTCATCAGGTTCCCGGCAAGGATAAAGAACGGGATGGTCAACAACACAAAATTGTCGATCCCCGCGATCATCTTTTGCGGAAATCCGATCATCAAATGCCATTGATCGTTGACCAGCAGATAAACAACCGAGGCCAGCCCGAGCGAAAACGCCACCGGCACCCCGATAACCAACCCGACAACAAACGCGATAAGGTATACAGTCATTCCGCCACTCCCGTTTGCGTCCGGCGCAACACGTCCTGCAGGGTCGCTCCGCTGGCCAATGCGCGCGCAAACAGAACCACGTCCGCCGCCAACCGCAGAGCCAACAGCGCCATGCCAACAGGCAACGCCACATAGACCCAGTAAATCCCCGGTGCCTGCGGTGCATTCGCCCCGAACAGGTCCTCCAGTATGAACCGCATCGCCGGTATCTGAGAGCCGCCCGCCAAACCGGCAAACGTCATCCCGTACCAAACCAGCAAGGCGCAAAACCCTAGCGACAGCAGCGAACAGATGATCGCCAGCACCAGCGCCGGACCCCGCCCAAGCGCGCCCGACACGAATGTCAACGCCGCGACCTCGCCCCGCTCATAGCTCATCGCCATGCCAAGAAACGCCAGCCAGATCAGCATGTAGCGGCACATCTCTTCGGCCCAAAGCAACGAAGAGTTGAACCCGTAGCGAAACACAATCTGCGCCGTCATCAAGATCAACAAGGCCGCGATCAGCGTCACAAGCATCCCGCTTAATATCGCTCGTATGGGTCTCTGGATCGTCATCTCTTTTCCGCTTCGCTCCACTGCTTGCGTTCGGGTTCTATCCGACCTCTGCGGGCCTGCCCTGTGCGACACCACCGGTCAGCACTCCACCGGTCAGCACTCCACTGGGCAGCACGCCACCGGGCAGCGGCCTCGCATGGGCGCCACATCGCAATCGGATAAAACCATTGTTAATCGTGGGTCGGCCTGTTCCCGTGATGTCGGGACCGGGCCGGTTTCACTCAGTCGAAATCACCGTCCTGATATTCGGTCAGGTGTAGGTAATCGGCCCGCGCCGGGGCGAAGATATCAAGGTTAACCGCAACCTCTCCGCCCAACGCTTCACCGCAATGCACAACATCGGGGGGGATGCGCACGACTTCGCCCGCGCCCACCTCGACAATTTCGTCGCCAATCTCGAACCGCACCCGGCCCTCAAGGATATAGGCCAACTGCTCGAAGGGATGCGAATGGGGTTTCTTTTCCATCCCCGGCTCAAGCCAGTTCATCACCATGATCGCCCCATCCCCGCGGAACGCGGTGCGCGAGACTCCTTCGCGCACCTGTTCCTTGGGCAACTCGGTCCAGCGATAGACATTCGTTGCCATCGGTTCAGCTCCCGCTTTTCAAAGCAGCAGTGATCTTGCCGATCAACGGATCTTTCGCGACCCAGCTGTCCACCACAGACGCGGTTTTCGCCTTCATCGCTTCAAGGTCCGACAGGTTGGTGATGGTCACACCATTTTCCTTGAGGAACGCAATCGTGCCCGCGTCCTGCTCGGCAATCACCTTATACGCCTCAGCCGTGGTTTCCTTACCGGCCGCTTCAATCGCCGCCTTCTGCTCATCGCTAAGCTTGTTCCACGTCGCGCCGGAAATCATGATCGCACCGGGCCAGAAATAATGCCCGGTCAAGGTCACGTTCTTGGCCGCATCATAAAGGCTTTCGGCGCGGATCGACGAGACGTTGATCTCAACCGCGTCAATCGTCCCGGTTTCCAATGCCGAATAAATCTCGCCATACGCCATCCCGATCGGGTTCACGCCCATCGCTTCCCATACGGCCTTGTGCAGCGGGATCGGCACGATCCGCGTTTTAAGCCCGGCAAAATCCTCAAGACTTGCCACCGCATCGCCCTTGGCAAGGAAATGCCGCTGACCGGCCTCGATAAACCCGACGCCTTTGATCGACTTCGCGTCCAGCGTTCCCAGCAACTCATCCCCAAGCTCCGAGGTCAAAACCCCTGAAAGCTGCTCATAGCTTCCTGCCGTGAACGGCAGTTGCAGCGCATCAAACCCGCTCAGGTTCAACACCAGCGGCAACGTCGCCGTCGACACCAAAGCCCCTTCGATCAACCCGATCTGCAAGCCTTCCAGCAGTTGCTTGTCATCGCCAAGCTGGCGGTCGCCGAACACTTCAATCTTGACCGAACCGTCGGTTTTCTCGGCCACCTTGGCCGCAAAAATCTCAAGCCCTGAGTGGAATACGTGCTTGGACGAGGCCGCATGCCCCATCTTGATGGTTACATCCTGCGCCAGCGCCCCGATGGGCAGCGCACAGGCCAATGCCGTTGCTATTAGAAAATTCTTCATAAAGGGCCTCCTCTCCCGTTGTGGTGTTGTTTCATTGTGCGAAACAGACTATACGAGAGTGAAACACACTGCGAGTCGTGTCAACATAGGCTCTGCGAAAAATCGTCTAACTCGCCGCCAATTCACTCGCCATCGCGCGAAGAAATAATGCGGAAAGCGTTTCCAAAGCCGTCAGGAAACACACTCAAAATATTGATTTAATTGATGTATTTTACAGGCATGCCGAGGGGGACACCGCCCCCACAGCAAACCTGTTCAGAGGCGAAAACTTTATGCCCGCAACGCGCCCGTCTGGAACAATTGCACCCGTATTCCGCCATGCGAAATCGGCGCACTCGCCTCAAAGGGAAGCTCCATCGACTTGGCCAAGCCCGCATCCGAGGTGATAATCGCCACCCGCCAGCCCGCAAACCGCGTGCGCAAAACCTGCCCGAAACTCCCATACAGCGCGAACAGCATCTTTCGGTTGCCGATCCGCCCGCCATAGGGTGGATTGGCAATCACCAACCCCTCTGGTCCCTCTGGCGGCGTCAAATCGCTCACTGGCTGACAGGCAAAGCTGACCCAGTCGCCAACCCCTGCCCGCTCGGCGTTTTGCGTGGCATTGCGCACCGCCCCCTGATCCCGGTCATAGCCATAAAACCGCGCCCCCGGCGCCGTGCCACCCGCCCTGCGCAGCGCTGCAAACGCATCGCTATCAAACCCTGCGAATTGCTCAAACGCAAAGCCCCGCTCTCGCCCCGGCTGCATACCCGCCGCCATTTCCGCCGCTTCGATTGGAAAGGTGCCAGACCCGCACATCGGGTCCACCACAGGTTCGTGTCCTTGATACCCGGCCATCTGCAAGAACGCCGCTGCCATGTTTTCGCGCATCGGCGCCTTGCCGACCGCCGGCTTAAACCCGCGTTTGTGCAGCGCCTCCCCACTGGTATCAACGCTCAGCGTCACAAGATTGTCGTCAATCCGCACCTTCAGAACAAGCGCCGCTTCCTTGTCGATGACCGCGCCAAATTCTTCGACCAAAGCCCGCTCGATGCGCTGCTGCGCCGCCCCCGCGTGGTAAATTTTCGAGCGTTTGCTGCTCACCTCGACCCGCAGCGGCACATCAGGGCGCAACACCGCGCCCCAATCAAATTTGCGCGCCCGCTTATCAAGCTGCGCCAGATGAAACGCCCGAAAGGCCCCCAACCGCAGCAAAATCCGCGCGGCCCCCCGCATTTCAAGGCTTGCACGCCACAGCTCTTCCCAGCCGCCTGCAATCTCAACGCCGCCGCGCACGGCGCGCGCATCGTCAAACCCCTTCTGACGCGCTTCCTGCGCCAAAACCTCTTCCAGCCCCGGCGCGGCCACCATGAATATCTCAAATGTCTCGCTCATGGCCCGCTGATAGCGTTAAACCGCGCCCCTCGCCACGCCTAAAACGCCAAACACCGCCACGCGCCCCTCGCGTCGCCCTGCCCGACAGCTGGTCGTGACAGCGGCCAAATCGCGCCCAACGCCATTGACACAAAACAGGAACATGCATAGAACAAATGCAGATACAGGCCATATAAGGGGCGATAAAATGCTGACACGCAAACAGCTGGACCTATTGGAATTCATCCACAAACGCGTCCAACGCGACGGGGTTCCCCCCTCATTTGACGAAATGAAAGAAGCGCTCGACCTGCGCTCCAAATCGGGCATTCACCGATTGATCACCGCCTTGGAAGAGCGTGGGTTTATCCGCCGCCTTGCGCATCGGGCCCGTGCAATCGAAATCGTGAAACTCCCCGAAAGCCTTGGTGGCGAACGCTCCGGATTTACCCCCCGTGTGATCAAAGGCGACCGTCCCACCGCGCCACAACCCGCCAACGCCCTGCCGGTTGATGCGGTGGCCGCGCTGGATCTGCCGGTGATGGGCCGTATCGCGGCCGGTGTCCCGATCGAAGCAATCAGCGAAGCCTCCCACAACGTCACCGTGCCGCAATCCATGCTTTCGGGTAGTGGAGAGCATTACGCCCTCGAAGTGCGCGGCGATTCCATGATCGAGGCCGGTATCAATGATGGCGATGTGGTGGTGATCCGCGAAACCTCAACCGCCGATAATGGCGACATCGTCGTGGCTCTGGTCGAAGATCACGAAGCCACGCTGAAACGCTTCTTCCGCAAAGGCAACGCCATTGCCCTCGAAGCGGCAAACCCGGCCTATGAGACCCGCGTTTTCCCCGATGACAAGGTCAAGGTGCAAGGCAAGCTCGTGGGGCTGATCCGCACCTATTGATCCGCGCGATCCACGTCTATTTCTGCCGCCTGTTCCAAAGCCGCTCGCCAGTCATCTGGCGGGCGGTTTTCATCTGCCCCTCCGCGCCATCCCCGCGCGGAGGATAAAGCGCAACCGCCCCCACCTTTCGCAGGCGATCGGGATCAAACACGCGGCACGGCAACCCCTTTGGCGCCGGCGCATTGGTCACAACAACATCGCCCGCCGCACAGGTCAGCCCGCGCGCCGCCACCTTGCCGGTGACGTGGCGAATTTTCCACCTGTCGCTCGCATCGGCCCAACGCGCCGCCGCCTGTTCCTGACTGGCCGGATCACCATCATTCTCCAGCCAGTTCATCGCGACAAACCCCGCGCCCTTGGGCTTGCTCAACGCCCGCCCCTCCGGCCCCATAATCCCGACCAAGGCACCGCCATCCGCGATCAACACCGCAGGGCGTTCGACCATCAGCCAAAGCACAAACCCCACCGCCACCGGCCCAATCCCCAACCACCGCGCCCGCCCTTGCCACAATATCAACAGGGCAAACCCCACCGCGAGGATCGGCAGCACCGGCCAATCCGGGCTTGTCACCGTGCCGCGCGCGCCGTCGATCCCCGCCACAAACTCTGCCACCGCCAGAATCCAGCGCACCCCAAGCCCCATCACCCAAAGCGCCGCCGCCTCAAGCCCGAACGGCATCAGGCACGCCGCCAAAACCCCTGCCGGCATGACCAGAACACCCATAATCGGCACCGCCGCTAGGTTCGCGATTAACCCATAGTGGGCAAATTGATTGAAATGCGCCGCCGCCACCGGTGCGGTGGCCAAACCCGCCACAAGCGAGGAGATAACCGTCGCCACGATGGGCCGTGCCCAAACCGGCCCTTGGCCGATCTCCGCATCGCGCAATCCCCGGAACGTCACCACCAACGCCGTCGTTGCTGCAAATGACATCTGAAACCCCGGCCCCATCAGCGCCTCAGGCCACAACAGCAAAACAATCACCGCCGCCAAAGCCACAGACCGCAGCGAGATCACACGCCGATCCGCCACCACCGCCATCAGCCCGACTGCCACCATGACAAACGCCCGCTTGGTGGCGATATTCCCCCCCGACAGCCCCAGATACCCCGCCGCCACCGCAAGGGCGAGGATCGCCGCCACCTTCTTGACCGGAACACGCAAAGCAACCGGCGGAACAAGGTTCATACCCAGCCGAAACACCGCAAACACCAATCCGGTCAGCAACCCCATGTGCAGCCCGGAAATCGCAAGCAAATGCGCAAGGTTCGTGACCCGCAAAGACCGCAATGTCTCCTGCCCTATGCCGCTGCGATCCCCTGACATGATCGCCGCGGCAAAGGCCCCGGGCTCACCCGGCAATTCGCGCTGAACTCGCGCCGACAGGCCAAGCCGCGCTTTCAGCAGGCTCGCCCCGCGTTGAGGCGGCTCAAGAACGAGCAACGGCGTGCGCGAATATCCCACCGCCCCCAGCATCAAAAACCAGCTATGGCGTTGAAAATCAAAGCCCCCGGCTCCACCGGCCCTCCCGGCGGCGACAGATGCGCCGTCACGATCACCCGCGCCCCGGCCTCCGGCACCGCGCCCCCTGCACCATGGAGCGAAACCCGCACCCGCTCGGGCCGCTTGCGCGGCTCGACCCGCGCCAGCACCACCTCATCCAGCAATAGCCGCACTGCACCGCTGCCAGAGCGGTCAATCCCAATCACCCGCCCTTCAACCGGCCCGTAATACCGCCACCCCAACACCGGGCGCTCAACCGTATGCGCGCGAAACGCCGCCACGCCAAACCCCACCCCGATCAGCACCACGCCCCAGATCAGCGGCGTCCAACTGCGCCGCACCAAGAGCGCGACACCGCCCAAAACAGCTATTGCGCCGCCAAGATAAGGGAACACCGCCAATTCCGGTTCGAAACTCAAGCCAAAATAAGCCCCGATCCCAACGGCCAAACACACTGGCGCCCAAGGAAACAAATGCCCCTGCTGCGCCCAAAGCGACATTTCCATTCGTGCCAAAGCGCGCATCCCTTGTCCTTCCCCCTCCGGGTGGATAGACAGGCGCCAAACCTATCCCGTGCATGGTTACCGAAAGATTAACGTCACCAAAGGATTGACGCTGATGACCCAGCCGATTGTCACTCGCTTTGCGCCTTCGCCCACCGGATATCTGCATATCGGTGGCGCTCGAACTGCGCTTTTTAACTGGCTCTATGCCCGTGGCCGTGGCGGGAAATTCTTGCTGCGGATCGAAGACACCGACCGCGCCCGCTCCACCCCCGAAGCGACCGAAGCGATCCTCAAGGGGATGGCGTGGCTCGGTCTCGATCATGATGGCGACGTGGTAAGCCAATTCGAATGCGCCGCCCGCCATGTCGAGGTCGCCAACCAGATGCTCGCCAGCGGCCACGCCTACAAATGCTTCGCAACACAGGACGAAATTCAGGCCTTCCGCGATGCGGCCCGCGCCGAAAAGCGCTCGACCCTGTTTCAAAGCCCGTGGCGCGATGCCGATCCCGCCACCCATCCCGACGCGCCCTTCGCCATCCGCCTGAAGGCGCCGCGCGACGGGCAAACCGTTATCGCCGATCAGGTTCAGGGCGACGTGACGATCCGCAACGACCAACTCGACGACATGATCCTGCTGCGCTCTGACGGCACGCCGGTCTATATGCTTGCTGTGGTGGTTGATGACCACGACATGGGTGTCACCCATGTTATCCGCGGCGACGACCACCTCAACAATGCCGCCCGCCAGCAGCTGGTCTATCAGGCGATGGGCTGGGATGTGCCGGTCTGGGCGCATATCCCGCTTATCCACGGGCCGGATGGCAAGAAACTCTCCAAGCGCCACGGCGCACTTGGCGTCGAAGAATATCAGGCGATGGGCTATCCGGCGGCGGGTATGCGCAACTACCTCGCCCGCTTGGGCTGGAGTCATGGCGACGACGAATTCTTCACCGACACACAAGCGCAAGAGTGGTTCGACCTGCCCGGAATCGGCAAATCCCCGGCGCGCTTCGACTTCAAAAAGCTGGAAAACATCTGTGGTCAGCACATCGCCGCAAGCGATGATGCTGCACTGCTGCAAGAGCTTCACGCGTTTTGGGCCGCTACCGGACAACCCGCGCCCGATGACACAAAAATTTCATTGTTAGGCGCGGCCATGCCGGTGCTCAAAGAACGGGCCAAGACCTTCCCCGAACTCCTTGAAAAGGCTCACTTTGCCTTGGCCGAACGCCCGATCGAAGTCGAAGAGAAAGCCGCGAAGAACCTGGACACTGCATCCCGTGGTATACTCAGTCAATTGACGCCGCACCTGCAAAATGCTAGCTGGACGCGCGGTGATCTGGAAACACTTTTGAACCAGTTCGCCGAAGAGCAACAAACCAAGTTTGGCAAGCTCGCCGGGCCTCTGCGCGCCGCTCTGGCTGGACGCGCGGCAACGCCCAGTGTGTTTGACATGATGTTGGTACTTGGGCGTGACGAAACCATTGCCCGGCTCACCGACGTGACATAGTGGATTTCTTTCGAAGTTTACCTTCTGGAAAGCCACACGACCTAGAACTGCCACGCGCACCCGCGCACTCAGACGCACGAAATGAGGAAGGATAACTCCATGACAGACAGCACCAAAACCGCCACCCTAACGATTGACGGAAAATCTTACGAGCTGCCTGTCCTGTCGCCAACGGCCGGGCCGGACGTGCTCGATATCCGCAAGCTTTACGCACAGGCCGGCGTGTTCACCTATGATCCGGGCTACACCTCGACCGCGTCCTGCGACAGCACCATCACCTTCATTGATGGCGACAAGGGCGAGCTTTTGCACCGCGGGTATCCGATCGACCAACTCGCCGGTAAATCGCATTATCTCGAAGTTTGCTACCTGCTGCTCTACGGCAATCTTCCCTCCGCGACCGAGCTTGAAGATTTCGAAGACCGCGTGACCCATCACACAATGGTTCACGAGCAGATGCACAATTTCTTCCGTGGCTTCCGCCGCGATGCGCACCCGATGGCCACAATGGTTGGCGTCATGGGCGCCATGTCCGCTTTCTATGCCGACAGCGCCGATGTAAGCGACCCGTGGCAGCGCGAAGTCGCCTCGATCCGCCTGATTGCCAAAATCCCGACGATTGCGGCCATGGCCTATAAATACTCGGTCGGTCAGCCCTTCGTTTATCCGCGCAATGATCTCGATTACGCGTCGAACTTCCTGCATATGTGCTTCTCGGTCCCGGCCGAAGAATATGTGGTCGATCCGATCCTCGCCCGCGCGATGGACCGTATCTTTACCCTGCACGCCGATCACGAGCAGAACGCCTCGACCTCGACGGTCCGCTTGGCATCCTCCTCCGGCGCCAACCCATTCGCCTGTATCGCGGCTGGTATCGCTTGTCTCTGGGGCCCGGCCCACGGCGGCGCGAACCAAGCCTGCCTTGAAATGCTCAAGGAAATTGGCACCCCCGATCGCATCCCCGAATTCATCGCCCGCGCCAAGGACAAGAACGATCCGTTCCGCCTGATGGGCTTTGGCCACCGCGTTTACAAAAACTTTGACCCGCGCGCCAAAGTGATGAAGCAATCCGCAGACGAGGTGCTCGACCTGCTCGGCGTTGAAAACAACCCGATCCTGCAAGTCGCCAAAGAACTCGAAGCCGCCGCCCTCGCCGATCCGTATTTCTCCGAGAAGAAGCTCTTCCCGAACGTCGATTTCTATTCGGGCATTATCCTCGAAGCGATGGGCTTCCCGACGTCGATGTTCACCCCGATCTTCGCTCTATCGCGCACCGTCGGCTGGATCTCGCAGTGGAAAGAACAGTTCTCCGATCCGGCGCATAAAATCGGCCGCCCGCGTCAGCTTTACCTCGGCGAAACCGAGCGCGCCTATACGGACGTCGAAAACCGCTAACCGTCAGGCGAAGCCAAAAAACATTAAGCCCCGGTCAGCGCGACCGGGGCTTTTTCTTTTGGTAAACTCATCAATCTGGCCACGCACAGCCCGCGCTTACCGCCCTTCGAAATGCACCTTGCGCTTTTCAAGAAAGGCGACAACCCCCTCGACAAAATCGCGGCTCTTCCCGGCTTTGCCCTGCAATTTGGCCTCCACGCCAAGCTGCTCGTCAAACCCGTTGCTCCAACTGTCGCGGATCGCCTTCTTGGTAAGCTCAAACGCCCGCGTTGGCCCATTGGCAAGGAAACTCGCCCGCGCCTTCCACTGCGTTTCGAATTCAGCATCCGGCACCGCTTCCCAGATCATACCCCAGTCATCGGCCTGCCGGGCGCTGATCTTTTCGGCAAACAGAGCAGCCCCCATTGCCTTGGCCCCACCCATATTGCGCGGCAGCCAATAGGTGCCCCCGGCATCGGGGATCAAGCCAATCCGCGTAAAGGCCTGCATGAAATAGGCGCTCTCGCTGGCAATCACCACATCCGCCGCCAAAGCGAGGTTCGCCCCCGCCCCCGCCGCCGGACCATTCACCGCAGCAATCACCGGCATCGGAAGCTCGCTGATCGCTTTCAGCAATGGGTTGTACTCGTCCCGCAACCCCCGTTCCAGATCGAGCCCGCCAATATTGGCATCCCCCAAATCCTGCCCTGAGCAGAACGCGCCCCCCGCCCCGGTGATCACAACCACCCGCGCGCCATCCTTCTCCGCATGATGCAGCGCATCGGGAATTTCCGCCCGCATCTGCTCGGTCAGCGCGTTCATCTTGTCGGGTCGGTTCAGCGTGATGACACAGATGTTGTCCTCAAGCGTGCTGGTGATGGTCTTATAATCCACGGCGGGCCTCCTCGAAATCTGGTTCCGAGCACTCAAGCCCATTCCCCCGCCAGATAAAAGCGAATTTTGGCCTCAGCCCTTCATGATCTCGTCCAGCCGCTTGGCCTCATCCGCGCTCAGCTGTGCCTCACCCGGAGCTGTGCTCGCCGAACGTCGCCGCAAGTAGAACAGCCCGCCAATCACGGCAAGGATCAACATGATCGGCCCGGCAAGATACAGCACCATGTTGCTGCCCCCCGCTAGCGGTTTGAGCAGGATATACTCGTTATATTTATCAACCAGATGCGCCACGACCTCTTGGTCGGTCTTTCCGGCGGTCAACTGCGCCCGCACTTCCAGCCGCAAATCACGCGCCAGCGTCGCGTTGCTGTCGTCAATGTTTTCATTGCGACAAACGAGACAGCGCAAGCCCTTGGAAATCTCCCGCGCCCGCGCCTCAAGTGCGGGATCGTCAAGGATCTCATCGGGTTGCACCGCAAAAACCGGCGTCGCCAGCAACAGCAAAACAAGGACAAAACGCTTCATTCCGCCGGCACCCCGCCAACCCGCGCCTTGCGCGCGCCCGCCGCCACCCGGTAGCGCCGGTCAGAAAGCGACAGCGCCCCGCCAATCGCCATCAGGATCGCACCGCCCCAGATCCAGTTCGCCAGCGGCTTGTAATAGGTCCGCATTGCCCAGCCCCCGCCGTCCTGCGGATCGCCGATCACCACATAAATGTCGCGCAGAAATCCGTTGTCGATAGCGGCTTCGGTGGTCGGCGTGCCTTGAACCGGATAAAACCGTTTCTCCGGCGTCAGCGTCGCAATCTCGGCCCCGCCTTGCGACAGCCGCACAATCCCCATCGTCGACACGTAATTCGGCCCCGGCAGGCGCTCTACCCCCTCAAGGGTCAGCGTATACCCCGCCAGATCAAAGCTCTCGCCCTTTTGCACCACGCGGATGTCCTCGGCCTCCCACGCCAACAGCCCGGCAATCCCGGCCATCGCCACGCCCAGCCCGCCATGGGCAACCGCCTTGCCCCAATCGGCACGCGGCAGACGCATCAAGCGGCCCAAACGCCCGGCCGACCTGCGCCCCGTGCGCGACAGGATATCCGTCACCGCCCCGGCCACCAGCCACGTCCCCAGCATCAAGCCAATTGGCCCAAGCGCCGTGCGCTCTTCCTGCATCGCCCAGATCAGCGCGCCAACGGCAAGAACCACAAGCGCCGCAGGCACCAGCGAGCGGAGCACCCGCCCCACCTTTGCCCGCTTCCATGACAACATCGACCCAACCGGAAGCAACACCCCAAGCGCCACCATAAACGGCGTGAACGCCTGATTGAAAAACGGCGCCCCGACCGACAGCTTGCGATCAAAAAACATCTCTGAAACCAGAGGCCAGATGGTGCCGACAAACACCACAAACGCCGCCACGCCCAACAAGATGTTGTTCGCCACCAGCGCCGATTCCCGGCTCACCATGCCAAAGACGCCCTTGGCCTCCATCGCACCGGCCCGCGCCGCAAAAAGCGTCAACGCCCCGCCGACGAAAACCACAAGGATCAGCAACAGGAACACGCCCCGCTCCGGGTCCGTGGCAAAGGCATGCACCGATGTGATGATCCCCGACCGGGTGATAAACGCGCCCACAAGGCTGAACCCGAAGGCAATGATCGCCAGCAAAACGCTCCAGCTTTTAAGGCTCTCGCGCTTTTCAACCACGATCGCCGAATGCAACAGCGCCGCCGCGATCAACCACGGCATAAAGCTCGCATTTTCCACCGGATCCCAAAACCAAAACCCGCCCCAGCCAAGCTCGTAATAGGCCCACCAAGAGCCCAGAGCGATCCCGATGGTCAGGAAAATCCACGCCGCCAACGTCCAAGGCCGCACCCAACGCCCCCAGGCCGCATCGACACGCCCCTCGATCAACGCCGCAACCGCAAAGGAAAACGCCATCGAAAGGCCAACATAGCCGAGGTAAAGAAACGGCGGATGAAACGCGAGGCCCGGATCCTGCAACAACGGGTTCAGATCGGCGCCATCAAACGGCGGCACGTCAAGCCGCAAAAACGGGTTCGAGGTGAACAGGATAAAGGCGAAAAACGCCGCCCCGATCATCCCCTGAACCGCGAGAATCCGCGCCTTCAACGTCGGAGGAAGATTGCCCCCGAACCACTGTGCCATCGCGCCAAACAGCGTGACAGTCAGCACCCAAAGCAACATCGAGCCTTCGTGATTCCCCCAAACCCCGGTGATCTTATAGAGCATCGGCTTGGCCGAATGGCTGTTGTTGGCCACAAGCTCAAGCGTGAAATCCGAGGTGACAAACCCGTACATCAACGCGCAAAACGCCGTCAGCGTCATCAGGAACTGCATGTTCGCACCGGGTTCGGCAAACGCCATCCAGCCGGGCCATCGCTTATGCGCCCCGACAAGCGGAATCACCGATTGCATCAATGCGATCACAAAGGCCAGGATCAGCGCGAAATGTCCAAGTTCTGCTATCATGCCCCCGTTATATGCCGCGTCGCGGTGTGGGCCAACGACAATCGGCGGCTTTGAGCGATCACATTGTCGCGGGGGGCGGCCTCGTCATCTCGCGCCGTCATAGCGCGTTGTTCTATCGTGCCGGACTAACGCCCCTGATCCGCGCTACGCTGCCACGCTTCCAGCGCCGGGTTCACCTCCGGTCGAAGCGCGTCTCCCCCCTGCACGACATCATGCCCGGTCTGCCCGATACCGGGGCTGCGCGCGCCCCGCTCCAACGCATCCAGTGCTTCAAGGTTGCCCACCACCTTCGGCACTTTGGCCAAGGTGCGGGTGATCTGCTCGTGAAAAGCCTGCCCCTTGGCTTGATGGCGCGCGCCGAAATAAAAACTGACAATCGCCCCCAACAACCACCAGAGCGGTTCCGGCACCAAGGCGATCCCCTGCATCCGCGCTGCAAACCACACCGGGTCCACCATCGCCGCAACGAACAACCCCAACGTCCCAAGCGCCAAGGCCGGGCGCGGCAGGCGGTTGATCCCATCCATCACCCGATCAAACCGCCCACGCTGCGGTGTTTGGAACTCGGCTCCGAATTGACCCAACGCCGCGTTTTGCATCGCGCTCGCACGACGCCCTGCGGCTTCGGCATTTTCCTGAAACACTTCAACTGTTTCACGTATCACATTGCGCCCATTGCCAAAAATAAGGCTCAACAATCCATCAATCACCCCCATCTCGCCACCCTTTCCCGAAACGCCTTGCTGCTCAGATGATAGGCCGGTGAAATAAAATCTTCGGCGCGCCTGATCCACCCGCCCTTGCCGCCCGCCCGCGTGCGGGCATATTTGCGGCTTTTCGGACGCCGATCAGCCAGTCGAAAATAATAATTGCGCCGCGCGATCCCATAGGCATCGGCAAACCGCACCGCCCCCGCGCCGCCGCCCTATGCGCCGCCTGCGCCGTCTGCGGCCCGATCACACCATCGACGGCCACGTCAAAGCCCATATCGCACAACAGGCGCTGCAAAATCCGCACCGCATTGCCGCCCGCGTTGACATACATATCAAACACCGACGGCTGCACCGCGTCCGGCAGCGTATCAATCCGCGGCGCGTGGAAATAATGCCGAATGAAAATCTCGACCGCCTGCGCCCGACTCAAAAGCCGCACATCGCGCACATCCACATCCCCGTCACGATCAAGATCCAGCCCCAAGCGCCGCATCGTGTGGATGGTCACCCCGAAATTCGTCGCGCCCCCCGGATCATCCGGGTCATTCACAAACCCACCTTCGCGGGCAACGATCTCTTCGGCAATAGCGGCTACGGTTTTCACGCTCAAACCTCCCTCAATCAGGAGGCAAACCCTGCCTAAAACCGGTTAACGAATGGCTTAACTACCGTCCGGTTCCTTGTAGACACCCTGTTCCTTAAGCGCGTCGACAACTTCCTTGGGCATATAGCTTTCGTCATGTTTGGCAAGAATTTCAGAGGCTTGGAACACACCGTTGATGTATTTCCCGGTGCCGATCATACCTTGGTTCTCGGCAAACAGGTCCGGCAACACGCCCTTATAGGCAACCTTCACGACCTTGCCACCATCGGTCACATTGAATGTCACCGTCTCGCCCTGACCGCGCACAAGGCTGCCCTCTTCGACAAGGCCGCCAAGGCGAAACACCTCCGCCTCGGTTGGCGGTTCGGCCATCACCTGACTGGGCGAGCGAAAGAAATTGATCCCGTCGCGCATCGCATAGCCGATAAGCGCGGTTGAAATCACCAAAGCCACAGCCGCCAGCACAATCACCTGCACCCGGCGCTTTTTTTTCAAACCCATCATCGCTTGGCCCCTCTCAAGAGAAACTTGGCTGGTTTACGGAAAACACGGCGCAAGCATCAGCCCGCGCGTCTCCTCTTCACCTAACATCAGGTTCGCATTCTGCAAGGCCTGACCGCTGCTACCTTTTGTCAGGTTATCAAGCGCCGCAATCACGATTGTGCGCCCCGAAATCCGGTCCGCGGCCACCCCGATATGACAGAAATTCGATCCCCGCACATGATGCGTGCTTGGCGTCTCGCCCATCGGCAACACCTCAATAAACGGCTCATCTCCATAGGCCGCAACAAAGGTCTCATGGATCGCACCAGCCTCGCCCGAGACATAGCCCGTGGCCAAAATCCCGCGGTTCACCGGGATCAAATGCGGCGTGAACTGGATCTTCACCTCGCGCCCGGCAATCTTGCTGAACTCCTGATCAAACTCGCCCAGATGCCGGTGCGTGCTGCCCACAGCATAGGCGTTGTAGCCCTCGGACAATTCCGCATGCAGCAGGTTTTCCTTCAAACTCCGCCCGGCGCCGCTCACCCCGCATTTGAGGTCAAGGATGATATCGTCCAGCCCGATCACACCCGCCGCAATCAACGGCCGCAGCGCAAACTGCCCGGTTGCCGCGTTGCACCCCGTGCCCGCCACCAGACGCGCGTCGCGAATCTCCTCGCGGTAAAACTCGGTCAGCCCATAGACCGCCTCGCCCTGCATCTCGACGGCGCTATGCGGGTTGCCATACCATTGTTCATAGGCGTCAGGATCACGCAGCCGGAAATCCGCGCTCAGATCGACAATCTTCAAATCCTTCGGCAGCCCCGAAATCACCTCTTGCGAGGTCTTATGCGGCAACGCACAAAAACACAGGTCAATCGCCGAGAAATCAATCTCGTCAAAGCTCACCATATCGGGCAGGTTCAGATGTCGCAGATGCGGGAAAACCTGAGCAAGGCTCTGCCCGGCCTTAGAAAACGCACCCAATGCGGCAATTTCCATGCCGCCATGGGTTGCAATCAGCCGGATCAATTCGGCGCCAGTATATCCGCTGGCTCCCAGAATGGCGATTTTATGGGTCATTTGCCCTGCTTTCCTGCATCCAAAATACTGCGCCTTGCTATTGCCTTTGCCGCCCACGGTCAACGTGCCCGTTGCACGCCCGGCTTTGCCCACTATGCTGCCCGTTACATCACCATCCGGGCATAGCACGTGGAAACCATCAAAACCTTGTTCAGCATCAAAGACGGCACCGTTGGCGGCGGCTTGATCCTGTTGCTTATTGGTGGGCTTCTTGCCGGGCTGGGCCGGATGCTCCTCTGGGCGAACCAAGACCGTCGCGAGCGGCGCAAACGGCTGGAACTGGAACAACACGAACAGGCCCGCGCCGCGCGCGAGCGCGAACAACACCTGCGCGAGGTGATCGTCGATGTGATCTTGCATGCCGAATTTGACCGCGAAAGCGTGGCCCGCATTACCAACGCGACAAGCATCGCCGCCATGAAAGAGGTGATCGCCGCAACCGAGAAATACCGCCCCTTTGTCGCCTATGAGGAACGCGATCTCACCTTTGACGACTATCGCGGTATCCGCCGTCAACTCGACACCCCGCTGATGGTTGCCTGTGACCGCTTCTTTGACCTCTCGCAGCTGTTTCAAGCCTACTACAAAAAGCTCGCCAGCGACGATTTCGTCGCCCTCAGCATCCCGCGCAAACACAGCGCGCTTGATACGCTGGTCGATATCGGCGCGCGGGTCGAACGCGCCTATGAGACCGTGTCGCAAAAAATGCAGACCTCCCCGATCAGCGCCGAGATCTACGGCGAAGTCACCGCGATCCTGCCAGATCCCAAAGGCATCCCCAAAAACAACAAAACCGCCCAGATTTCCCCGGACGGTGCTTCAAACTCTCAATAGTCCCCCAAACGCACCAAAATTGGCGCATCAGGCGTGGTCGTCATACGATCGGCGGCAGTGGTCCAGACATGTGATCTCTCCTCTTCCTACACACCCTATATAGGCATTCCGTTACCAAATTTCAAACCCCGCGGGCCTTACGCCGCCTCGAATTCGATCTTCTGACGCAGGAACTGCGTGGCGCGGTTGCTCACCTGCTTGGCATCGCCCGTGGTTATAAATTTCGACACCTCCCCGGTGCCGCGCATCTTGGGGTGCCGATCAAGGTAATCCGCAAGGCTTTCCGCCACAAGGTTCGCTTGGCTATAGACGCTCACCTGCGGGCCCAACGCCGCCTGAAATTCCTTTTCCATCAACGGATAATGGGTGCAGCCCAAAATCGCGGCCTGAGGCTCAGGCATCTTGCGGCGCAACGCGTCGACATGGCTGCGCACCAACGCCTCGGCAAGGATCATGTCCCCCTCTTCGATGGCATCCACCACCCCGCCACAGGCCTGCGCCTCAACGTCCACGCCAATCGCACGAAACGCCAGCTCGCGCTGAAACGCGCGGCTCGCCACCGTTGCGGGCGTCGCAAACAGCGCGACATGCTTCACCGCAACCTCGCGCGGCGGCGAGTTATCGCCCCACTCACGCTCGGTCAACGCCTCGATCAGCGGCACAAACACGCCCAGCACGCGCTTGTCCGCAGGGATCCAGCTTTCCTGCATCCGGCGCAACGCCGCCGCGCTGGCCGTGTTGCACGCCAGAATGACCAGATCACAGCCCTCGGCCCAAAGCCGCTCAACCGCGCCACAGGTCAGCTTGTAAATATCATCGGCATCCCGCACCCCATAAGGCGCATGGGCGTTATCGCCATAGTAAACGAATGCCTCATCCGGAAGCCGCTTGCGCGCCGCATCCAAAACGGTCAGACCACCAAGCCCGCTGTCGAAAATACCTACTGCCATTTGCCCTATCCGCGCCCTACGCGCGATGCTTGTCCTCAAACTCAAAGCCGGTCTGGCTCAGATCCAGCGGCCTTGGAGAAAGCTCATAGGTCGATTTGCGCAGAAAATCCATCATTGCTTTCGTGTCCCTTGCGCGGGCCTGCAACTCTGCCTGCGCAATGGGCGCCCCGATCACAACATCCACATCGCTGTCCACGCGTTTGGCGAATTCCTTCATCAACAGCCCCATGCGCAGCGTATAATGCAAATGGCTGGCGATCTGAAACAAACGGCTGGTTGATCCGTCAAAGAAAACAGGCACCACTGTCGCGCCGGATTTTGCCACCATCTTGGCCGTGAACCCGCGCCAACCAGGGTCAAGCGCGCGCGAAAACGGCGTCTGCGCCGTGCTGACCGTGCCGCCGGGGAAAATCCCGATCGCACCGCCGTCCTTGAGGTATCGCAACGCCTCCTTGCGGGTCGCCAAATTCTCCCTCACCGCCTCTTTCGTCTCATCAAAGGAAACCGGCAGGATCACGCGGTTCAAATCCTCGGCCTTGCGAAACACGCTATGGGCCAGAATGCGAAAATCCGGGCGCGTCCGGCTCAGGATATGACCCAACATCAACCCGTCCAGAATGCCATAGGGATGATTGGCAATCAGGATAAGCGGCCCCTCGCGCGGAATGTTTCCAAGGCTCCCCGCCGCGATATTGAGCTTCAACCCATAGCGGTCGACCATCACCTGCCAAAAATCGCGCCCCTCGGCGATCTCGGTCTCATAGCCCTTGGCGCGGCGGATCAACTTGATCCGCCCGGTGGCATTTTCCATCAGACGGATCATCGCGCGCCCGCTGCGGGTTTCGGCGGAATGCGCGTAAGAGAGGTCTCGGGCGATATGGCGATTGTGGATCATCAACATCTCGGAAAGCAGGGAATCAGAACACACCCGCGGAATGCCGCGGATGTGTCTCTCTTGCCCCGATTTGATGACAATCAGGTAAAACCTGCATGACAGATTGGCGTTACTCCGCCGCCACCGCCATATCAGGCGCCCCGCCGCCTTTCAGCGCAGCCAGCAATTCCTCGCGCCGTTGCGCTGCTTTTTCGGCGTTGGCGGCCTTCACCGGACCAAACCCGCGAATGCTCAGCGGCAATTCCGCCAACTCGCGGATCAACGCCATATTGCTGGCATTGGCCTTGGGCAACCACTCGGCCATATCGGCCTCGAATTGCGCAATCAACGCGCGCTCCATCCGGCGCTCCTCGGTGCGACCGAACGGGTCGAACACCGTGCCACGCAGGCGCTTGCCCTTGGCGAGCAGGTTCAACATCCGCCCCATGCCGGGGCCAAACTGGCGCTTCTTGGGGCGCCCGTCATGGCCCATCTTGCTCAACACCGGCGGCGCCATGTGATAGGACATTTTGAAATCGCCCGCGAACTGCGCCTGCGCCTTTTCACGCGTCAGCTTGTGAAGCCGGGCAACCTCGTATTCGTCCTTATAGGCCAGCACCTTGTGATAGCCCTTGGCGACGGCCTCTTTCAAAGCCTCATCAGCGATCCCATCAACCAACTTGCGATACCGCTTGGCCAACCGCGCGCTCTGATACGCTTTCAGATGATCGGCGCGGAACGCGATCCGCTCCTCCAGCGTCTTCGGCTTGTCCGCCTCTTGCGGTGCCAACAGCTTCGCCGCCTCTTCGGGGTGCGCCACGGCCCACCGCCCGATCTCAAAGGCGCGCAAGTTGCGCTCAACTGCGGTGCCGTTAAGCGTGATCGCCTCGACCAGCGCCTCGTGACTGATCGGCAATACGCCCATCTGCCAAGCACCGCCAAACACCATCATGTTGGAAAAGATGCTATCGCCCAGCGTCACCCGCGCCAGTTCCGACGCATCAAACATGGCCAGCTTGTCACGCAACCGCGCCTCAAGCTGCAATTGCAGCCGGTCCACCGGAATGCGGAACTCGGTCGAGCGGGTGAACTCTCCGGTGATGATCTCATGGCTGTTGATCACCGCGCCCGTGCGCCCCGCACTGGTCAGCCCAAGGGTCTTGGCCCCCGCGCTCACCACAAGATCCCCACCGATCAAGGCATGCGCCTCACCGGTGGCAACCCGCACGGCGCTGATGTCGTCGGGCTTATTGGCCAGCCGCACATGGATATGCACTGCGCCGCCCTTTTGCGCCAACCCGGCCATCTCCATCATGCCCGCGCCCAGCCCGTCGATCTGCGCCGCCTGCGCCAGAACCGCACCGATGGTCACAACACCAGTGCCGCCGACGCCGGTGATCACCACGTTATGGGTGCCGTCGATCTCGGGCAGCACGGGCATCGGCAGGTTCGGCAGGTCCAGCTTGGTGGTCGGCTCCTTGCGGATCTCCGCGCCCTCCAGCGTCACGAAACTGGGGCAAAACCCCTTGAGACAGCTGAAATCCTTGTTGCAACTCGACTGGTCAATCGCCCGCTTGCGGCCCAGCTCGGTCTCCACCGGAACGATCGAGACACAGTTCGATTGCACCCCGCAATCGCCACAGCCCTCGCAAACGTCGGTGTTGATAAACACCCGCTTATCGATATCCGGGAACGTGCCCCGCTTGCGGCGGCGGCGCTTCTCGGCGGCACAGGTCTGGATGTAAAGAATGGCCGATACACCCTTGATCTTACTGTATTTCTCCTGAACCTCCATGAACTCAGCACGTTCATGAATTTCCAACCCCTTGGGGAAGGTGCTCAGATCGACATCTTCTTTTTCGTCGTACACCAACGCAACATGCTCGATCCCAAAGGCCAGCAATTCGCGCGCAATCTGCTGCGCGCTCAAATCGCCCTCATGGGTCTGCCCGCCGGTCATCGCAACCGCGTCGTTGTAAAGCACCTTATAGGTGATGTTCACACCTTCGCTCGCCATCGCCGCGCGAATGGCTTGCAAGCCCGAGTGGTTGTATGTCCCATCACCTAGGTTCTGGAATACATGATCACGCGATGAAAACGGCGCCTCACCGATCCAATTCGCACCCTCACCGCCCATATGCGTAAAGCCGAGCGTTTCGCGGTCCATCCATTGCACCATGAAATGACAGCCGATCCCAGCATAGGCGCGGCTACCATCGGGCAGCTTGGTGGACGAGTTATGCGGACAGCCGGAACAGAAATAAGCCTGCCGCGTGGTGATTTCCTCGGCATTGTCGGCGCGTTTGGCGTCGTCCAACTCAAGCAGACCCGCCTTGATCCCTTCGGTGCCACGCCCTTCCTCGATCAGGATATTGCCCAGCTTCTCGGCAATCATCACCGGGTCCAGCGCCCAACGGGTCGGGAACAACTCTTCGCTGTGCAAGCCGCCCGCGCCGCCCTTGTACCAGCCATAAACCCGGCGACCACGGCGATCATCGAAAATCGCTTCCTTGATCTGCACTTCCAAAAGCTTGCGCTTCTCTTCAACCACAATGATCAGGTCCAGCCCCTCGGCCCATTCATTGAAGCTGGTCATGTCCAGCGGCCAGACCTGCCCGACCTTATATGTGGTGATGCCCAGCCGCTCGGCCTCGGCCTCGTCGATCCCCAACAGGCTCAACGCATGTTCAAGGTCGAGCCAGTTCTTGCCATGGCTCACCAGCCCGATCTTGGCCCCCGGCTTGCCCGACATCCGCTTGTCGATCTTGTTGGCACGCGCAAACGCCTCGGCGGCGTGGCGCTTGTAATCAATCAACCGCGCTTCCTGCAAAATCCGGTCGTCCACCAGACGGATGTTCAACCCGCCCTCAGGCATGTCAAACTCCGGCGTGACAAGCTCGACCCGATCAGGAGAGCCATCCACAACCGCTGTCGCCTCAATCGTATCCTTCATCACCTTCAGACCGACCCAGACCCCGGCAAACCGGCTCAACGCATAGCCATAGATGCCGTAATCAAGGATTTCCTGAACCCCCGCCGGGCTCACAATCGGCATATAGCAATCGACAAGCGCCCATTCGCTCTGATGCAACACGGTCGAGGATTCGCCGGTGTGGTCATCCCCCATCGCCATCAAAACACCGCCATGTGCCGAGGTGCCCGCCATATTGGCATGGCGCATCACGTCGCCGGTGCGGTCCACGCCCGGCCCCTTGCCATACCACAGGCCAAAGACACCATCGAACTTGCCCTCACCGCGCAATTCCGCTTGCTGGCTGCCCCAAATTGCGGTCGCTGCTAGGTCTTCGTTGATCCCCGGCTCGAACTTCACATCACTCTCGGTAAGCCGCTTGGTCTCGCGCCCCATGGTCAAATCAACCGCCCCCAAGGGCGAGCCGCGATACCCCGTCACATAGCCGGCGGTGTTCAACCCGGCCTGCATGTCACGGTGCTTCTGGGTCAGCATCAACCGCACCAGCGCTTGGGCCCCATTCATCAAAACCGGCGATTTCTCCAAATCATAGCGGTCTTGCAAACTTACCTGATGTTTCGTCATGTCGCGCGTCTCCCCTCGCTCGATTGCCTCCCGCAATCATAACTCAATAATAGGTCATAAATTTTGACCTATCAAACGAAATATTCCCCGTTACGTCACGATTGCGACAGGTTATGGGGTGTTTCGTAAAGCATTTCGTGTAAAGAACGCGCGCGCAAAGAAAGTTACGGTATGGATTGGGATAAACTTAGAATCTTTCACGCAGTGGCCGATGCTGGCAGCCTGACACACGCGGGCGATACCCTGCACCTCAGCCAATCTGCGGTGTCGCGACAGGTGCGTGCGTTGGAAGACGCGCTCAACACCACCCTGTTTCACCGCCACGCACGCGGGCTGATTCTCACCGAACAGGGCGAGCTGCTGTTTGATGCGACCCGCGCCATGTTCCGCCGCCTCGAAACCGCCACCGCCCGTATCCGCGATAGCGAAGAAGAAGTGTTCGGCGAATTGCGCGTGACCACAACCACCGGCTTCGGCACGCTCTGGCTCGCGCCGCGCCTGCCCACCCTTTATGAAAAATATCCCGACCTCAAAATCGACCTCATGCTCGAAGAGCGCGTGCTCGACCTCCCCATGCGCGAGGCCGATGTTGCCATCCGCATGAAAGAGCCAAGCCAAGCCGACCTCATCCGCAAGAAACTCATGGCCGTGCGGATGCAGCTCTATGCCACGCCCGAATATCTTGCCCGCAACGGCACGCCCAACGTCCTCGAAGACCTCGCCACGCACCGGGTCATTTGCATGAACGTCAGCTCGACACAGGTCGGCGCCGGCGCCACTCTGGTTCAGAACCTGCTCAGCCACGACATCCGCTCGACCCTCACCGTGAACAACTACTTCGGCGTGCTCCAAGCGGTGCTCAACAATCTCGGAATCGGCGTCCTGCCCGACTACGTCACCCAGGATTTCCCGAATCTGGTGCAGGTGCTGCCCGAAGCTGATTCTGGTGAAATCCCGGTGTTTCTTGCCTATCCAGAGGAATTGCGCCCCTCAAAACGCATCGCCGCCTTCCGCGACTTTGTTCAGGACGAGATCATCGCATATCGTAAACAGGTTAAAAATCAGTCGGTTGACTGACGAAACCCCTTGCTATGCACGTGGTGCATAGCGGCAATGCTCCGCCTGCGACGTCTTGATCCTTGATCGTTCGTAAACTGCCACCTATTTCAACTCGTGACGGTGATCAGCGCCTAGCGTTGCATCACTTTCATACCTCCCTGTTGGACTTCGGCCGAGCTTCGTGCTCGGCCTTTTTTTTGGCCCAGCCATTTTCGCGGTCATCCCCCCAAGCCTTGCACCCCACGCAAGGCTCTCTTTCCGCGCGTCCCCGTCCCGCGGCCACCGCCAGACCAGCAGAGGTTAAATCACCGGCAACGCGCCACGCGCCCAATCCGACAAAATCTCGGGCGCGCCTTCGCGGATTACGATGTTCTCCTCATGCACCATGATTTGCCCCGGGCGTTGTTCTGGCGCGACCTCCACCCCCGGTTCCAGCGTAATCACCATGCCCGGTTCCAACACCGTCTCGTCCTGCGCCGTCAATGACAGCCCTTCGGTCAATTGCATCCCCAGCCCGTGGCCCAACCGCCCCGCGCCGTCGCCGCCACCGGTGATCGCGGCCATCGCCTGCCAGACATCACAGGCCCGCGCACCGGGCCGCGCCGCCTCCAACCCGGCTTGCGCCGCCTCCAGCAATTGCGCCCAGCAATGCTCCGCCCGCGCATCCGCGCCGCCCACCACATAGTTCCGGTCATAGTCGCAAAAATACCCGTCCCAGACCGCCCCCGTGTCCAGCATCACAACATCTCCGCGCTCAAGCGGCACATCACCCGCCGGCGAAATCACATCGCCATAGCCAAGCGGCCCCGCCCCACCGGCCAGATACGGCACCCAATCGGCCTCTTCCTCCAACAGCAACGCCTGAAACCCGCGAAAAACCTGCGACAGCAGCGCGCCCTCGCCCGCCACCTCGCCAACCCGGCAAAACGCCCGCCCCGCGATTGCACAGGCTTCGCGTATCTTGGCGATCTCCGCGTCGCTTTTCACCGCCCGCAACCGCGCCACGATCCCGCCGTCACTGACAAATCCGATCCCGCCACCGCACAGCCGCTCATAGTCGGCCAAGGGCATCCGCAGATGGGTCTCATACCCCATCGGCACGCCCACAGGCCGCCCCTTGGCCACCTCGCGCAATGCCTCCGCAACAAGGCTCACCCCGTCATCATCCGGGCGCGGCGCGGGCCATGTGCGGATATCGCTGATCCAACTGCCGCGCATCAACGCCGCACCGATCGACGGGATCACCGCAATCGGCTTCCCCTCGCTGGGCAGGATTAAAAACCACGACCGGCTCGGACTTTCCCAAAACCGCGTCAGAAAACCGGTGAAATAGCGTATCTCCGGTTCCGTGGTCAGCAGCAGCGCGCCCAGCCCCGCCCGCGCCATCGCCGCTTGTGCGCGCGCGGTGCGCTCCTCAAATTCGCCACGCTCAAACCCGCGCGGGGTCACGCCGGTCCCTCGCTCAGGATGCACAACACCCGCGCATCCGGCCCCAGATCGCTCATCGCCAGCAGCGCAGCCAACCCCGCCCCGCCCGACGGCGAAGTTTCCAGCCCGGCCTCCGCCAGAACCGGCATCGCTTCCTCGGCCTCGGCCTCGCTGATCAACACAAACCCGTCCGCATCCCGCGCCAAGCCGTTCAGCGCGATCAACGACGGCTCCTTGCAATCAAGCCGCCCCATGTTTGACACCGGCCCCGAACTCACCACCGCACGCCCCGCCTCGATACTGTCGGCCAGCGCCGCTGCCGCTTCGGGTTCCACCACGACAATCCGCGGCCCCTCCCCCCAAGCGGCGCGGAAATAGGCCGCACAGGCCCCGGCCAAGCCGCCAACCCCGGCTTGCAGGAATATATGCGTCGGCGCTGCCCCCATCTCCTCAACGGTTTCTGCCGCCAAAACGACATAGCCCTCCATCACGCGGTAAGGGCGCTCGACATAGCCCGCCCATGAACTGTCAGACAGCAGAACCCAGCCCTTGGCCGCCGCCGCCTCGGCCGCTGCCGCCATGCTTTCTTCATAGGTCGCACCGGCCCGCACCACCTCTGCGCCCATCCCGCGCAACCGCTCGGCAAAACTCTCCGGCACGCTCTCGCTCAGATAAATCACCGCGACCGCGCCACAGGCCACCGCGCCCGCCGTCACCGAAAGCCCGTGATTGCCCGCGCTGGCACAGACATAGGTCTGCCCCTGCGCCCGCCCCTCTTCGTGATCGCGCGCAATCACATAGGCCGCCCCAAGCGCTTTGAAACTGCCCAGCCCAAGCCGCCCGCGCTCGTCCTTGACAAAAACCTCGCCCGCCCCGGCAAAATCACTGAACCTCAGCAACGGCGTCTCAACAAGATCCATCTGACGGCGCATCACCGCGCGCGCCGCTGCCACATCCACGCTCGGCACCGGAATACCTTCGAAGCCGCCCCAACCCATGCCTGCCCCCCGAAACGGGTTGTCGATCATCCGAACCATGCGCCTGTCTCCCTCTGACGTTCCCATACCCAAGGCGATCCCGGCCTAGAGGTCAAGCGCCGCCCGCCTGCGCTTGAGAAACGCAATATCGCCACGGTTCACGCTCAGGTTCAACGCCTTGTCATAGGCCGCCTTGGCCGCGCCAAGCTGCCCGGCCCGGCTCAGCAACTCTGCCGCCGCCGCGTGAAACGGTTGATACTGCTGCAACGCCGCCTCCAACGGCTCCAGCGCCGCCAAGCCCGCCTCGGCCCCCGATACCTCGGCCAAGGCCACAGCCCGGTTCAGCGCCACAACCGGGCTCGGCTCCAACCCGTAAAGCCGGTCGTATAACATCAGGATTTGACGCCAATCCGCGCCCTGCTGCCCGTTGCCCTGCTGCCCGTCGCCCTGCATATGCAGCGCCGAAATCGCGGCCTGTATCTGAAACACGCCGGGGCGCCGCCGCGCCACCGCCCGGTCCAAGATCGCCTCGCCCATTCGCCACTGGTCGCGGTCCCACAACGCCCGGTCCTGCGTTTGCGGTCCACGCGCCACCCCGTCCGGCCCAATCCGCGCGCCCCGCCGTGCATGCGCCAAAAGCATCAGCGCCCAAAGCCCCTCGATCTCCGCCTCTTCAGGGCGCAATTGGTCCAGCATCGCCGCCAGAAAGATCGCCTCCTCACACAAAGCCGCCCTGACCGGCGCGTCGCCCTCGCTGGCCGAATAGCCCTCGTTGAAAATCAAATAGATCACCCGCAAAACCGAGCTTAGCCGCTCCGCCCACGCCTCGGCCTCCGGCACGCGATAGGGTATCCCCGCCGCCGCGATCTTGGCCTTGGCCCGGCTGATCCGCTGGCCCATTGCCGCCTCATTGTCCAAAAACGCCCGCGCAATCTCGCGGGTGCTCAGCCCCCAAGACAGCGCAGCGTCAAAGCCACCCGGCTCTTTTCATCCAACGCCGGGTGGCAACAGGTGAAAATCAGGCGCAACCGCTCGTCCGGTATCTCTTCGGCGTCGGGCGCATCGGGCGCATGGCCAGCGTCCTGCCCTGCCATCAACACCGCCATTTCGTCGGTCTTACGGCTCAACACCTTGCTGCGCCTGATCCGGTCAATCGCACGCCGCCGCGCCACCTGCAAAAGCCATCCACGCGGGTTGTCCGGCACGCCGCCGCGGTCCCATTGACCTAAAGCGGCCTCCATTGCGTCCTGCAAAACGTCTTCCGCCAGCTGAAAATCCCTCAGCTGGCGGATCAAAGCGGCCAACAAGCGGCCATGATCGCTGCGCATCACCTGCAACAGCGCCGCAGCCGCGCTTGAATTGCTGGCCTGCCCGCTCATGTCACTCAGTCAGGCCGCTCACTCCGGAAGCTCCATCACCGGGCGCACCTCGATCGTGCCCGTTTCCGCCACCGGGATCATCGCCGCATAATGCAGCGCCTCGTCCAGATCTTTGCAGTCGAACATGTAATACCCGCCCAGCTGCTCCTTGGTTTCGGCAAAGGGGCCGTCCATCGTCTCGGTCTTGCCGCCGCGCACCCGCACACAGGTTGCCATCGTGGGCGGCATCAACGCCTCTCTCCCCGGCCATCACACCGGCCTCTACATAGACCTCGTTCACCGCATTCCACGGCGCCATCATCGCCTCAAACTCAGGCGTTCCCGGCATCGGCTCCGGCCCGCTCGCCGGTGCATCATAAATCAAAGCAAGATATTTCATCGTCATTCTCCAATGTTAAAGTCAGTCTGTCGTTTCTGGTTTCATCACGCAAGCACCCGCCAAAGGAGCAACCCGATCAGCAACAGCACAGCTAGGATATTGCCCATATTCCCGACAATCCGCGCGGGATGGGCCGCGTTATCCGCACGCAAGCCGACCGGATGGATCACCCGCCCCGCCAATGCCATCGCCCCAACGGCGTAAAGCCACGCCGCCGCCACGCCCTCTGCCTCGGCCAGAGCCAGCAGGATAAGCGTCATCGGCACCCATTCCATGAAATTGCCGTGCCGCCTGACCTTCTCGTGCAGCGCAACATCACCGCCATCGCCAATTGAAATCCCCTGCACCGCCCGCGTCTTGGTGACGTTGATCCACAACACCAGCATGACAATGGCGAACAGCGCCGCAAACAGGGACGTGACTGGAAAGCTCATGTTTCATCTCCTTGGTTGGTTTCGATACCCCAAGGACGAACCGCCCAAGCCGTTTTCGACATATGACCGCAAAATATTTGAGACTGCCCCGTTTTGCCGCGCTCCCCCTCTTCCATGCAAGGCCCCCTTGGCTTAAGAGGTTGCCCAACTGCTGCACCTTGGGGAACCGCATCACATGACCGAACCCGCAATCACCACCGACCTGATCGAGGCCCACGGCCTCAGCCCCGACGAATACAACCGTATTCTCGAAATTATCGGGCGCGAGCCGACGTTCACCGAACTCGGCATCTTCTCGGCCATGTGGAACGAGCACTGCTCCTATAAGTCGTCCAAGAAGTGGCTGCGCACGCTGCCCACGGAAGGCCCCCAAGTCATCTGCGGCCCCGGTGAGAATGCCGGCGTGGTCGACATTGGCGATGGTCAGGCGGTGATCTTCAAGATGGAAAGCCACAACCACCCCTCCTACATCGAACCCTACCAAGGTGCTGCGACCGGCGTTGGCGGCATCCTGCGCGACGTATTCACCATGGGCGCGCGCCCGATCGCGGCAATGAACTCGCTCTCCTTTGGCGAGGTCGATCACCCCAAAACCCGCCAGCTGGTGCATGGCGTGGTCGAAGGGGTCGGCGGCTATGGCAACTGCTTTGGCGTGCCCACCCTCGGCGGCGAAGTCCGCTTCGATCCGGCTTACAATGGCAACTGCCTCGTCAATGCCTTTGCCGCCGGTCTCGCCGATACCGACAGCATCTTTTACTCCGCCGCCTCCGGTGTCGGCATGCCCGTGGTCTACCTCGGCGCCAAGACGGGCCGCGATGGCGTTGGCGGCGCCACCATGGCGTCGGCTGAATTTGATGAAACCATCGAAGAAAAACGCCCCACGGTTCAGGTCGGTGACCCCTTCACCGAAAAGCGCCTGATGGAGGCGACGCTGGAGCTGATGCAAACCGGCGCTGTCATCTCGATTCAGGACATGGGCGCTGCGGGCCTCACCTGCTCTGCCGTCGAAATGGGCGACAAGGGCGGCCTTGGCGTCAAGCTGCAACTCGACGACGTGCCGCAACGCGAAGACAACATGACTGCCTACGAAATGATGCTCTCAGAGAGCCAGGAACGTATGCTCATGGTTCTGCGCCCCGAGAAAGAGGCCGAAGCCCGCGCCGTCTTCGAAAAATGGGACCTCGACTTTGCCATCGTCGGTGAAACCATCGCCGAAGACCGCTTCCTCATCCTGCATGGGAACGAGATCAAGGCCGACCTTCCCTTGGCCACGCTCTCCGGCTCCGCGCCGGAATATGACCGCCCTTGGGTCGAAACCCCTGCCGCCGAACCGCTCGATGCTGACTCGGTGCCGGGCGTCGATCCGATTGACGGGCTCAAGGCGCTGATCTCCTCGCCCAACTACGCCGCCAAGCAATGGGTGTACGAGCAATACGACACGATGGTCATGGCCGATAGCGTCCGCCTGCCCGGTCTCGGCTCTGGCGTCGTGCGCGTGCATGGCACCGAGAAGCTGCTGGCCTTCACCTCCGATGTTTCGCCCCGCTATGTGCGCGCCAACCCGGTGATGGGCGGCAAACAGGCCGTGGCCGAAGCCTATCGCAACCTCACCGCCGTCGGCGCCACGCCGCTTGCCTCCACCGACAACCTCAATTTCGGCAACCCCGAAAAGCCCGAGATCATGGGCCAGTTTGTTGGCGCGATCAAAGGCATCGGCGAAGCGGTCGCCGCGCTCGATATGCCAATCGTGTCGGGCAACGTCTCGCTCTATAACGAAACCGACGGCGCGGCGATCCTGCCCACCCCGACCATCGCCGCCGTTGGCCTCATCGCCTCCGAAGACTTGGCAATCCTCGGCGAAGCCCGCGAAGGCCATGTCGCGGTCCTGATCGGTGACACCACGGGCCACCTTGGGCAATCCGCCCTGCTGGCCGAGGTGTTCAACCGCGTCGAAGGCGATGCCCCACCGGTCGACCTCGCGGCCGAAAAACTGGCCGGTGATTTCATCCGCGCCAATCACGAGCTGATCAAGGCCTGCACCGACCTCTCCGATGGTGGCCTCGCTCTTGCGGCCTTCGAAATGGCCGAAAGCGCGGGCGTGGGCGTTGTGCTTGATGACACCGACACCGGCACCCTGTTTGGCGAGGATCAGGCCCGCTACCTTGTTGCCTGCAACTTCGATCAGGCCGAAGCGCTCTTTCTCGCCGCCGGTCAGGCTGGCGTGCCGATCCGAACGGTCGGCAAATTCACCGGCGACACGGTGCGCATCGGCGCCTCCAACGCGCCATTGGAAGAGCTGTCGGCCCTCTACCGCTCCGGCTTCGAAGACGCGGTCGGGTAAGCAAGCAGCGTGAGCGCGCACCCACCCGACCTGACCCCCGATTGCGACGCCTGCGCCGCGCTGTGTTGCGTGGCGCTGGCGTTTGACAAAGGCGACGCCTTTGCCATCGACAAACCCGCCGGAGCCCCCTGCCCGCACCTGTCGCACCACAGCTGCACAATCCACGCAGCGCTCCCCGACAAGGGCTTCCCCGGCTGCGTCGCCTATGGCTGTAGCGGCGCAGGCCAACGCACCATCGCGCTGTTTGATGGCCAAAGCTGGCAGGACACCCCGGCGCTTCTTGCGCCGCAAATGGACACTTTCCGCCACTTGCGCCGCCTGCATGATTTGATCGAACTGCTCACACTCGCCGCCGGGCTGCCGCTCACACAAGAGGCCAAAATCAAACGCCTGTCGCTCATCGCGGCACTTTGCCCTCAGGACATGACGCCAACCGTTGCCGCAACTCTCGCAACCGGCCCGCTCCCCGGCGATGTGCGCGCTTTCCTCAAATCCCTCGCCGCGCTCACCCCCAAAACACCTGCGACTTAACGGCATTTCCTGCCTCAGTCTTCGGGTTGGCCTTGCACCGCACCGCATCCCACCCTAGGTTCACCGGCACACGTCTAAAACCCCAAGGAACACGCGCATGGCCGTTCACGCTCAGGAACTCGAAGACCTTCTCCGCGAAGCCTTCCCAAACGCCGAAATCGCCGTCGAAGGCGCCGATGGACGACACATGTCCGCCATGGTGGTGGATGAAAGCTTTCGCGGCCTCAACCGCGTGCAACAGCAACGCGCCGTTTACGGCGCGCTCAAAGGCAAGATGGACGGGTCCGACGGCGAATTGCACGCGCTCGCCCTGACCACCCGCGCACCCGACTGATAGACAAAATTACGCAACTCCAGCGAACAGGACACGAAAAAATGAGTGACGCAAGAACCCGGATCGACGAGGCCATCAAAGCCAACGACGTGGTGCTTTTCATGAAAGGCACCAAAGACATGCCGCAATGCGGCTTTTCCTCGCGCGTGGCCGGGGTGCTCAACTACATGGGCGTTGATTTCTCCGACGTAAACGTGCTCAGCGATGACGCGCTGCGCCAAGGGATCAAGGATTTCTCCGACTGGCCCACCATCCCACAGCTCTATGTCAAAGGCGAATTTGTCGGCGGTTGCGACATCATCACCGAAATGACGCTCTCGGGCGAACTCGACACATTGTTTGAAAGCAACGGCGTCACCTATGACAAAGACGCCGCCGAAAAGATCCGCGAAGCTAACGCCTGATCTGTGCCCGATCTGTGAATGACCCGCCCCGGGCTTGGCCCGGGGCCACTCGCTCTTGATCGGCGGCGCGCGCGCGGGTCAGAGCTTACGTCGGGATCACCCCCGCCGTTTCGTCACCGCTTCGAGACGCGCAACCATATCCCGTCCTTGCCACGTACCGTCAAATGCGCCACCGGCATCGCCGCGCGCCCTTCGACCAATTCAAACCGGTACGCCTTGACCAGCATCGACAGGATCAGCGGCCCCTCGACCATGGCAAACCCGGCCCCCGGACACACGCGCTGGCCGGCTGAAAACGGCATGTAAGCCTCGCGCAGACATTGCTTGCCGTTCTCCGTCTTGAACCGCTCGGGGTCAAATTCATCCGGCCGCTCCCACAAGCGTTCATGCCGGTGCAAATGCCACGGGCTCAAAACGATCTGACTGCCCTTTGGCACCTCCCGGTCACGAAACCGCTCCGGGCACGCCGCTTCGCGCACCATCATCGGCACCGGCGGGTAAAGCCGTAACGCCTCGCGAAACACATCCTTGCTCTGACGCAGCTTCGACACCGCCGAAAACTCTGGCTCCTGCGCCGCCAGCGCGCCCTCCGCCTCGGCTGCCAGCCGCTCCTGCCACTCCAGGTTCATCGCCAACAAATACAGCGCCCACGCCAAAGCCGACGCGCTCGTCTCATGCCCGGCAAGAAAGAAGATCGCCACCTGATCGACCATCTCCTCGGTGTCAAACCGCGCGCCCGTTTCCGGGTCTGGCGTGGTCATGATCTTGCTCGCCAAATCATCTGGCGCCGTGCCCGCCGCAATCGCGGCCATGCGCTCCGACGTCAGCTTGGTAATCAGCGCCCTGATCTCTGTGGCCGTGCGCTTGGTCTCGCGGCGATGAAACCGTGGGAACCACTTGGGCAGCGGTAGCAACGCCCCAAGGTTCAACACCGGCTGCGCCCGCTGATGCTCGCGAAACTTGGCGAAAACCTCACTCGCGACGTCATGCTCGATCGGGATCGAAAACAGCGTGCGGAAAATCACATCCGCCGCCGCGTGGCTCGCCTGTTCTTCGATCTCCACCGCCGCCCCATCGGCCTGCGCCTCCAACCGCGCCACCGCCGACACCCCGGCCTGCCACATCGCCGGAAACACCTCCCTCAGACGCCCGCCCTCGAACGCCGGATCAATGATCCGCCGCTGCCGCTTCCACGTCTCGCCATTGGTCACAAAAACCGAATTGCCCAACAGCGGCGCAAGCCCTTCGCGTATCCGGTTCGACTTCGGAAAATCATCCGGTCGCTCCTTCAAAACCAAATCAACCAGCGCCGGCTCGTTACACATATACGAGCGGAAAAACGGCGTGCGAAACTCGGCCATCCACGCCCGATAAAGCCGCCCCGGCTGCGCCGACAACAGATCCTGCCGAAACAGTTTCATATAGCGCCAGAGCGAGGTTTTCCCCTCTCTCGCCGGGGGTTTAGGCGGCAGCACTGTCATCACCCTCCACCGAGGTATATTTCGACACCGGAGTTTCGATCCGGCTCGCCGAAGGCTTGCGCCCGTCATATCGCGCCCCCAATGGCACCGGCCCCGCCGTGATGCGGAAATAGTCGTAATCACCGGGCCGATCAAACGCACAGAGATACTGGAAATGCAGGCGGAAAAACCGCCACCGCAACTCCTTCCAACGCGCCGCGCTCAAGGTCTGCGTAAACGCCGCCGAAATCACCAAAGGCCAGCGTTTGCCCTCCGGCGCGACCCCCGACACAGCCACCGGATCGCACAAAGCAAAGGCACAGCCATCCCCCGGCGCGGTCACGTCGATCCAGCTCAACTCATCGCGTTCCGACAGGAACCGCAAATCCCCACGCAGCCGCCCGGCTTTGGGCAGGAATGACACCATCGGCACCACCTGCCCCAACGACAGAAACGACAAGATCGGCCCGCCCTCCGGCACCCGCCCGTCGCGGATCAGATCGGCCAGAATCGACACCGCCAAATGCGCCCCCGACGAATGCCCAACCACCAGCACCTCGTCGCTCTGCGACAAAAGCGCCTCGGCTATCCGGTCACCAAACTCGGCCATGCGCGCTTCCAATTCCGGCGGGTTCGCGCCCTTGGACTGCGCCGAATAAGCGTAATCATGCATCAGGTAATAGGCGAAAAACTTGCCGTCCCTCTTCCTGAACCAGCGCAACACCAAATACGCCCCCAAAGGCAGCGTCAAAAACCACGCCAAGGCGCCCAACAACGCGCCATCCTCTGGCCCGGTGAACCGGTTCACGCCCCATTCCACCACGCTGCCCACGGCAAAGCCGATAACCGCCCCAACCACCAGCGCCAACAGCAGCTGCACCAGCAAAAACACCACCGGATAAAGCGCTGCAATCACCGGCCCCTTGCGCAGCTTCATCAACCGCCACAAGGCCCCCGATGCGATGTAAGTCCATGCCGTGCGCAGCAGCTGCGCATAGGTCGCCGCAATCCCCAACCCCATGCTGTCGCGCACGATATCGGACCACACCAGCACCTCGAAATCGGCCTGCGCCTCGGCACCCTCGATTTGACCAGTCACATGCCAGCCGTAATTTCCGCCCGAGGGTTTTGCCGCAAGTTCAAGGCTATAGCCGCTGATCTTCGCTTGCTCCGCGCCTTCCTTGCGATACAGCTCGCGATAGCGGCGCGGGTGAATCGGATCATAACCGGGGATATAAAACACCCGGCGGTTCTTGATCGCTTTGTGACCCATCTGGCCCATACTCATTCCTTCACCACTTGCCGCAACGCTAGTGCACGCTCCGGGCAAGAGTATGGCGTAACGCTGTCACAACCGGTCCAAAACCGCCCGCGCGGCGCGCAGCCCCGGCGCCTCGCCGCCCCGCCCCAACCGCTCCATCGTCAGGGCCAGCACCGCCGCTTGCGCCTCTGGCGCGTCAAGCACCTCTGATATGGCATCGGCCATCGGTCCGGCGCGGCAATTGTCCAACACATATTCGGGGATCACGCGGCTCTCGGTCACAAGGTTCACCAATGTCACCGTGTCGATCAAGGCCAGTCGCGGCAAAATCTGGCGGCTGATCCAGCCAAAGTCATAGCCGATCACCATCGGCGTCCCGCTCGCCGCCAACTCAAGCGACACGGTCCCCGACGCCGCCAAAGCTACATCCGCCGCCCTGAACGCCGCCCGTTTCGTGGCCGCAAACTCCGCCGCCTCCACCCCGCGCGGATCAAGCAATATCGGCGCCACGGACCAGCCCGCCGTGAGATCCTCCAACAGCCCCGCCACCGGCTCCGCCGCCGGGATCACCACACGCAACCCCGGCCGCGCTGTGATCACCTGACGCATCGTCTCGCCAAACCGCTCGGCCAGGCGCTCCACCTCGCCCCGGCGCGACCCCGGCAACATCAGCATCATCTCACCGTCGATGCCATGTGCCGCGCGAAAGCCCGCAACCTCGGCCTCGGTTGCCACCGGCTCATTCACCACCGGATGCCCGACAAAATCGCACGCCATCCCGGCGGCTTCCATATAGGGCGGCTCAAACGGCAATAACGCCAGCACATGGTCGATATACCGCGCCATCTTCGCCGCCCGCCCCGGCCGCCACGCCCAAACCGACGGCGCCACATAGTGGACCGTGCGAATATCCGATGCCGCCTTGATCCCCTTGGCCACGCGCAGCCCGAAATCTGGCGCATCAATCGTGATCACCACATCCGGTTGCCAATCTAGAGCGGCCTGCACCACCTGTTTTTTGCGCCCGATCAAATGCCACAGCTTGGGCAGCACCTCGGCCAGCCCCATCACGCTCAGCTCTTCCATCGGGAACAGGCTCTCAAGCCCCTCGGCGGCCATCATCGGCCCGCCAACACCGGCAAACTCAACCCCCGGTGCAAGTTGGCAAAGCCCGTCCATCAATGCCCCGCCCAGCCGGTCCCCCGACAGTTCGCCAGCAACAAGAAAGACCTTCACACGCGCCCCCAAAGCACCATGTTCATGGTATCAATGATCTCAAGAACCACCTTCGGGTCGATCACGATCACCCCCCCGGCCTCAAGCGCGATACCGTCCAACCCCGCCTCTGCGGCATTCAAAACAGTCACCGGCCCGATCACCGGCAAATCTGCCCGCCGGTCCTGTTCGGGCTTGGGCGCCTTGAACAGGATACCACCCGCGCCGGGTGCTTTGTGGTTTTCATCGGCCATCACCCTCAGCCAATCGCGCCCCGCCTCGGTCAGCTCCCCGGCATCATCCAGCGCCCATTCCTCAACCGGCGCATCGGGACGCGCCATATGGGTCATCGCCAGCGTGCCCAGCATGGCATCGGTGCCCGCCTCATCCTCGCGGGCCAAAACATGGCCCTTGCGGATCACACAGGCCTGCCCCAGATCGGCCTTGCCCATCTCGGCAACTATATCCTTGCCAACGCGGGCGTCGGCGTCATGGGCGCTGCGCGGCGCGCGCGCGCTCAACACACCGGCCTCGACCACCACTTTCGGGATCAACTCATGTGCTGCGCGTATCTTGAAACCGGTCTGCTCGAACACTTGCATGACAATGCGCAACGCCCCGTCATCGCCCTTGCTCAGCGCCTCCATGAACAGCGGCACCAACGGCTTGGTTTCCTCGTCCAATTTGGCCGGATCAATTGTCGGTCGCTCGATTGCCCCGCACAGGCACACATCGGTCACGCCCCGCCCGCCAAGCTCAAGCAACAGCGTGCCGAAAGTCTCCAACCGGAAGGTCATATCCACCTGAACCGAATCCGGCACATGCCCCTCTAGGGCGCAGACCAAAGGCCGCTCGCTCAACGCCCCGATCACCTTGGCAGGAAGCTTGCCCCTCCCCACAATCAAAGCCAGCATCGCTCTACCCCGGCGTCAAAAAGGACCGGTCCGAAGAGCCGGTCACAAAGGCAACGATCTCGCGCACATATTCGCTGTCGGTCTCTTCGCCCAACCGCCGCGCGCGCTCTTGAAACGCGCCTTCCCCCTGCGCCAGCATCTGAAACGCGGCACGCAGCGCAGTGATATCCGAGCGATCAACCCCCCGGCGCTTGAGCCCGACAAGGTTCAACCCGTCCAGCTGCCCACGCGGCCCCTGCACCAACCCATGCGGGATCACATCATTGGTCACCATGCTCAGCGCGCCAATGATGGCGCCCTTGCCGATGCGCACGAACTGGTGAATGCCACACAGGCCGCCAACCAGAACGTCGTCCTCAATGATGCAATGCCCGGCGATGGCAGAGTTGTTGACGATGATCACCCGGTCCCCGACCTGTGCATCATGCGCCACATGGCATCCGGCCATGAACAGCCCGTCATCGCCGACGCGGGTGATACCGCCGCCGCCCTCGGTGCCGGCGTTCATCGTGACATGCTCACGAATGCGGTTGCGCTTGCCAACGGTAAGCTTGGTCTTTTCGCCTTTGAACTTCAAATCCTGCGGGATCTCACCAATCACCGAGAACGAGAAAACAACCGTTTCGTCGCCAATCTCGGTGTCACCGGTGACAACCACATGCGATTTCAACTCGACACCACGGCCAAGCGTGACCTCTGACCCGACCAGACAGAACGGCCCGATGACACAGCCCTCTCCAATGACGGCCCCGTCCTCAATAATCGCTGAGGGGTGAATCTGCGCCATGCGCCTTACTCCTGCGGCAAGTCCATCATTGCGGTGAATTCGACCTCACAGGCCATTTCCTCGCCGACAACGGCGCGTCCGGCGAATTTCCACACCTTCGCCCCCGGCTTGCCCCGGATCGTCTCAAGATGCATTTCCAAAACGTCGCCCGGCGTGACCATGCGGCGGAATTTGCATTTGTCGATCGACATGAAATAAACCAGCATCTCGCGGTCTTCCATGCCAAGAGCGGTGCCCACCATCACGGCAGCGGTCTGTGCCATGGCTTCCACAATGGTGACCCCCGGCATGATCGGTTTGCCCGGAAAATGGCCTTGAAAATGCGGCTCGTTCATCGTGACATTCTTGATCCCGCGCGCGGTTTGATACCCGTCAATATCCTCGACCCGGTCCACCAACAGAAACGGGTAACGGTGCGGGATGATCCGCTGGATCAATCCGATATCGGCGCTTTTGAGATCACTCATGCTCGGTCCTTCTCAGAAAATGTGTAATCTGCCTAACAACTTGCCCCATGGGGGGCAAGCGTGGCGTTACTCTTGCGGTGCCGGTGTCGGTGCTACCGGCGCGACTTGGGTGGGCGCGACTTGGGTGGGAGCAGGGTCCGTGGGCGCAGGCTCTGGCGCCGTCTGGTCCAACGCACGCCCGTCTCCGATTGCCACGTCGATCCGCCGCGCGGCTTCCTCTGTGACATCCACAACCCCGGTGCTCAACAAAACCGCCCGCGTGTCCAACAAAACCGATGCCTGCGCCTCAACCATAAGCTCTTCCAGAACCGGTCGCGCCACGCTCAAAAACCGCCGCTCCGCCGTGTCGCGCGATTGCGCCAACGCCACGGCCTTGGCCTCCTGCTCGTTTCGCACTTGCCGCACCTTGGCATCGAACGCATCCGCCTTTTGGCGAAAGGCGTCCGGCGCCATGCCGGGACGCGCATCGGTCAAAGCCTTTTCTTCCTTGGCCAATTCGCCTTCGATCCGGCGGTTTTCCTCGGCCAAGGCCTCGCCTTCGGCTTCGATACTGGCGATCACCCGCTTGCCAAAGGCCGAATTCTGGAACAGCCGATTGGGATCAATCACCAGTATCGCGCTCTCCGGCAGGCCCAGCCCCTGCGCCATTACCGGCGCGGCAACGCCGCCCCCCATCATCAGGGACGCGGCAATCACCAGACAAAGCTGCCTCACCCGGCGCGCAACATCAAAGGACCCTCGTGTCCCCATCCCACCCTCAAAACTCGGTGCGAATGGTGAACTCGAAATTCTGCTCGATGTCATAGGTTTCTTTCTTCAGCGCCCGCGAGAAGTTAAGCCGCAGCGGCCCGATTGGCGTGGTCCAGAAGATCGACACACCGGCCACATGGCGCAGCGACATATCACGCCCCACCACATTGGCATTGACTGTGTCCAAGCCCCAGACCGAGCCGACATCATAGAACACACCACCGGTGATCCCGTATTCCTCGGGCAGCCCCAGCGGGAATTCCGCCTCGAACTTCGCGGTGACAAACATGTTCCCGCCAAGCGCGTCATTCACGCCTTCGCCCGCCACGATCTCACGCGGACCAATGCCGTCGGCGTCAAACCCGCGAATGATGTCGTCGCCATATAGGAAACGGTCGGTCACCCGGCTCGACCCGCCAAAGGTTTTCAGGATCCCGCCGACAAGCGTTGCACGAAGCGTCACTTCCTCGTTCAGGATCTTGGTTTGGCTCACCAGACGCGCTGTGGTTTTCAGCGATTCAACATCGCCACCCAGACCCGCAAAATCCTGGCTGAATTCAAACAGCACACCGGCATTCGGGTTCAACCCCGTCAGACGCGAGTCAAACGTATAGGTATAGCCCAGCGAGCTGCGCAAAAGATCGCCCTGCGCCGCTTCTCCGGCGATGATATCGCCCAGACATGAATCGGTCGATCCGTCGGCCATACAATCGCGCACACCATCCGCCGGCGTCGTATCCGTCAGATAATCATGGCTGATCCCCGACTGGTTCAGACCATACCGCACCCCAAACCGCGACCGCTCCCCGATCGGGAAATCAAGACCGAAGCTCAACCGCGCGATCTGCGTGTCATAAAGCGTGTCCGAGCTGTCAGTCTCCTGATAGCCAACGTCGAAATGGAACTCGACATCACGGCCAAGGAACGCAGGCTCGACAAACCGCATGCCATACACCTTGGTGTCCGTCGCCCCCGACGCGGAAAAGTTCAGCGTCTGACCACGTCCAAGGAAGTTGTTCTCCTGAAAGCTGACCACAAGACCAAAGCCGTTGTCGGTCGAATACGAGCCGCCAAAGGTCAGCGAGCCTGTGGTCGTTTCCTCAACGTCTACGTCAATGATCACCTTGTCGGCGCTCGACCCTTCACGCGCATTCACATCCGCCTTGCCGAAATAGCCAAGCGCGCGCACACGCTCCGCACTTTCACGGATCTCGCGCGGGTTAAAGGGATCGCCCTCAACCACCTTGAACTGGCGCCGCACAACCCGGTCCAGCGTGGTGGCATTGCCCTCCACGTCGATCCGCTCGACAAAAATCCGCGGACCTTTGCTCAGCACAAACTCGATATCCAGCGTCAGATCGCGGTCATTGCGGGTGATGCGCGGCTCAACCCGCAGGAAATCAATCCCCTTGCGAATGGCCAAACGCTCCATACGTGCGATCGAATTCTCAACCAAACTTGGTGAATACACGATACCGGGGCGCACCTTCAGGATCGCCTGAAACTCTTCGGCAATCGCCGCTGGCATCTCCGATGTCGTGGTGATCTCGCCAAAGCGGAACTGCTGCCCCTCTTCGACGTTGAACGTCACGAAGTACCCGTTGCGCTCGCGCGCCAATTCCGAGTTGATCGAAACCGTGCGGAAATCGACATACCCACGGCTCAGATAAAAGTCGCGCAGCACCTGTTGGTCAAACTGCAGCCGATCCTCAAGGAACGTGTCCTTCTTGATCAAAGCCCGCAACAAACCCGCCTGTTTGGTCTCAAGAACCCGGCGCAAACGACGGTCGGAATAGACTTGGTTGCCAACAAAACCGATCCGCTGAACCTCAACATTCCCGCCTTCGAAAATTTCGAACACAAGGTCAACGCGGTTGTCGGAACGGCGGATAATCTTGGGGCTTACCGCCGCGCCAAGACGGCCATTCTGGTTATAGGCTTCGGCAATGATTTCGGCGTCACGCTCGGCCTTTGTCGGGCTAAAGACAAGGCGCGAACGGCTCTTGATAAACCCGGCAAGGCCCTCGTCCTTGAGCCGCTTGTTCCCTTCAAAGCTGATCCGGTTGATCGTCGGGAATTCCTTGACCTTGATCGCCAGAGTGCCGCCACGCGGCTCAATCTCGACGCTCTCAAACAGGCCCGAGCCAAGAATGCGCTGATACGCGTCATTCAACTCGCCCGCAGACACCGTCTGTCCGCGCCCGATTCCCGCATACGACAGGATCGTGCCCGACTCGATCCGCTTGTTGCCCTCAATGTTGACGCTGTTAAAGCGATAGCTTTGCGCCTCTGCCGCATCTGGCAGAAGGCTCAACACCATTGAAAAGACAAGGAAAACCGCTGCGCACAGCGTTGTGAATTTTGTTTTCCGCTCGAAAAAGCCCACCGTGAGGCCCCAGTTTTTATTGGTCATTCTGCTACCCGCTCAGAAACCCCTTTAGGTTTGACTAAAGGTAATACACCAGGTTGTCAAAAACACAAAACGGACACCCCATATATAGTTGCCCGTCATAAGTCTGGTTGTGTGTTTGTCGGTGGGTCTGGGGGTGAATCTGACTGAGAATCGGCTCAAGCGCCCGCTTGACTGTCCGTGTTGATTGTCCGTGTTGATTGTCCGTGTTGATTGGGCGTGTCGACTGGACCCGCGCCAATTCCGGCGCAAAAAGCCTCAGATCAAAGCGAGCCGATCCACGCGCCTGCCAAAAGAGCGACGGCAATGGTGCAAATGTAAAGAATGCGGTCCCAGTTCAGGTTCCACAACAGGCTCAAGCCTCTGTATCCACGTTGGATCGTGTCCATTCTGCACCTCGGTTCAATCGTCTGAGGGCAACATGCAAACCAATTGTGACGAAAACAGGGGTCGAATTGTGGCAAGACTGTGGCAATTGCCCCTCCCCGGCAGCTGACACACCACACCTAGCGCCAAGGGAACAGGGCCAAAGTAACCGGGCCGCGCGCACGCAGCCCTGCAGAGTCTATCGCAGTCGTTCGTTCTGCCGCCCGTCCTTAGGGACAGAACAGGTCATTGGACAGCGCAAACAGCATGACCGACAACACCAGAGTAAGCCCGATGGTCATCAGAATGCGCAAGGCCTTGTCCGAAGGTGGCCGCCCGGCCACCGCCTCATAACCATAAAAGACCAGATGCCCACCATCCAGAACCGGAATCGGGAACAGGTTAAGCAGGCCCACGGCGGTGCTGAGAACAGCAATGAACCAGATAAAGTTCTCGGTGCCCTGGCTCGCCATCTGGCCGCTGACCTGTGCAATGCCGATTGGGCCCGACATGTTACAGCTCGAAATCGCGCCGGTAATCATGTGCCACAGCCCGCTGATCGAGCCTTCGATGATCCGCCCGGTCTGAACCACGCCCGCGCTCACCGCGGTGCCGACGCCGACATGCTCTGTCACCGGCTCAAACAGCAATCCGCCCGCAATCCCAATGCGCCATTCGGTCTTAAACCCGCCATCGCGCTGCGGCTCGTCCGTGCGCCGTGGCACAAGGGTAAAGTCCAACTCCTCTGCGCCCGCCGGGCCGGGGCGCCAGACCTTGAGCAACAAGGGCTTGCCCTCGCCGCCCTCAACCCGCTCCTTCAGCTGGTCAAACGCGAAAATCGGGTCGCCGTCCACATGGGTAATCACATCCCCAACCGCCAGCCCGATGCTATAGGCCGCCGATTGCGGTGCAAGCTGCGTGACCAGCGGCGGATAGGGGTAAGGCCCCTGCACCACCGCCTCGGTGCCATCGCGGCGCACCTTGTAATCCACAACCCGCGTGATCGGGATCAGGTCGCCAAAACTGCGAAACGCCGCCTCATCGTCAAAGCCGGGCACCTCGACGCCGCCCATAGCGAGCACCTCATCACCGCGTTTCAACTGCTGCACATCGCCGGGCAACGCCCGCAAATCACCCACCGTCAGCGGGTCGCGCGCCTCACCTTGGCTCAGGATCACACCGGCGAAAATCAGGATCGACAAGGCAAAGTTAAACACCGGCCCCGCCGCAACCGTCGCCGTCTTGGCCCAAAGCGGCGCGCCCGCCATCGTGTGCCTGCGCTCTTCGGGGCTCAGCTCGGCCACCGCCTCGCTATCGGTCCCGGCCGAGGCCGCATCGGCATCCCCCAGAAACTTCACATAGCCACCAAACGGAAGGGCCGCGATCTGCCAAAGCGTGCCGCGCTTGTCGGTGCGCGAATATAAAACCGGCCCAAAGCCAAGGCTGAACACCTCTGCCTTGATCCCCGACCAACGCCCGACAATATAGTGCCCGTATTCATGCACCGCCACGATGACCGACAAGGCCACAACAAATGCGACAAGGGTCAAGGCCACGCTGCCAAATTGCGGAATAAGTGCTGTAATGTCCAAAATCTCTGCCCGTTCCTCTGCCCGCCTTACCCCTCAGAGCGGGGCGGCGATGATGTCTTTTGCACGTCTGCGTGCCATTTGGTCTGCCTGCGCCACGTTATCAAGGGTCATTTCGGCGTCAATAAGGCCATTGTCGCGTTCAAGCGCCTCAAATGTCGCCTCAACGACTCGCGCCATATCGGTAAACCGGATCGCCCCGGCGATAAACCCGTCCAGCGCCTCTTCCTTGGCCGCGTTGAACACCGCCCCCGCCAAGCCGCCCCGCGCCATCACCACCCGCGCCAATCGCAACGCCGGATAGCGCGCCTCATCCGGCGCGGCGAAATTCAACTGTCCAACCTGCGCCAGATCAAGCCGCCCAACAGGAAGCGCCGCCCGCTCGGGCCAGTTCAGCGCATAACCGATCGCATGGCGCATATCGCTCACCCCAAGATGCGCCATCAACGCGCCGTCGCGAAACCCGACCAGCGCATGAACCAAGGATTCGGGATGCACCAACACTTCGATCTGCTCCGGCGCGATCCCGAAATATTCCCGCGTTTCAATGACTTCCAACGCCTTGTTAAACATCGACGCGCTGTCAATCGTGATCCGCTGCCCCATGTCCCAATTGGGATGGCTGCTCGCCTCCGCCACGCTCGCCCCGGCCAGTTTTTCCAGCGGCCAGTCGCGGAACGCGCCGCCGCTCGCGGTGATAATCACCCGCTCAACGGCGCTCATCTCCTCGCCGACCAACGCCTGAAACACCGCCGAATGCTCGCTGTCCACCGGCAACACGGTCGCGCCATGGGCCTTGGCCGTGTCCAGCAACAACGCCCCGGCTGTGACCAGCGATTCCTTGTTGGCCAGCGCCAGCGTGCTGCCCTGCTGCAAGGCCCGCAATCCCGGCTTTAGCCCGGCCGCGCCCACAATCGCGCTCATCACCCAATCGGCAGGCCGCGCTGCGGCCTCTACCAAAGCCGCCTCGCCCGCCGCCGCCTCAACCCCGGACCCGGCCAATGCGTCGCGCAACTCGCCCAAAAGCGCCTCATGCGCGGTCACAGCAAGATCGGCGCCAAGCCGGCGCGCATCCGCCGCCAGCTGCTCAATATTGCGCCCGCCACTCAACGCCACAACATCATAAGCCTCAGGCGCGCGCGCAATCAGATCAATCGTTGATTGCCCGATAGACCCCGTCGCGCCGAATATGGACACACGCCGCATCGCTAGGCCGCGATCAACATGATCAACGCCGCCACCGCAGCCGCGCCCACCATCCCGTCCATCCGGTCAAGCACACCGCCATGACCGGGGATCAGGTTCGAGCTATCCTTGATGCCCGCCTTGCGCTTCATCGCGCTCTCAATGATGTCACCCATCTGCGCCGCAAAGCACAACACCACCGCAAGCGGCACCGCCCATTGCACGCCAACACCAAATCCCGGCAGCACAAGCGCACCAAACACCCCGGCGCCAACCCATCCCGCGATGGTGCCTGACCATGTTTTCTTCGGGCTCACCGCTGGCCAGAACTTCGGCCCGCCAATCATCCGCCCCGCGAAATACCCCGCCACGTCCGAAATCACCACAATCGCCAGCAACGCCAAAACCGCGTTCACGCCGTTTTCACTGCGCGCAACCACCAAAAATCCGCCCGCGCCCAGCAATACAGCCCCGTAAAGCACCCCTTGCAACGCCCGCTCTTGCACCACCTGCACCAGCATCACAAAGCTCACGATCACCCCGCCGACCAATACCGTGGTCAGCAAGCCTGCGGATTTTTCCTCGGCCCACACGCGAGAGGCCAGATCAAGGCCCTCCGCCTCGCTGACCCCCAATCCCAAACCAAAAGCGGGCAAAATGCCAATCACCGGCAAAATGCCGACCAACAACCGCCGCTTGGGCGTGATACCCGGCTCGCACAGCCGCGCCAATTCCCAGAACCCGGCGCAAAGAATGGCCAAAACAAACAGGGTCCACACCATCTGCCCGCCCCACAAGGCGGCAATGGCGATCACCGCCAACACCACCCCCGACACGATCCGCATCCCAAGGTCGCCCCAGCGGGCCTTGACGCCCTCGCTCATGCCTTCACCCCACCAAACCGCCGGTCCCGCGACCCGTAATTCCCCAATAGTTTGGCAAAAACATCGGCCGAAAAATCCGGCCAAAGCGTGTCGATAAACTCGTATTCGGCATAGGCCGATTGCCACAAAAGGAAGTTGGAAATCCGCGCCTCTCCGCTAGTGCGGATCACAAGGTCAGGATCGGGTAAAACCCTTGTATCCAAATACCTTGTGAGGGTTTCTTCATTCACTTTTTCGGGGTCAATCTTCCCGGCGGCCACATCCTGCGCCAAGCGTTTCGTGGCGCGCGCAACCTCGTCGCGCCCGCCATAGTTCAGCGCGATGGTAAGATGCACCCGGTCATTGCCCGCCGTCAGCTCTTCCAACTCATCCATCAGCGCGATCAGCTTTTTATCAAGCCTGAGCCGGTCGCCGATGAAACGCACCCGCACCCCCTCTTCCTTGAGGGCGCGCGCCTCTTTGGTGATATAGCGGCGAAACAGGGTCATCAGCCCGGCAACCTCGACCTGCGTGCGCTTCCAATTCTCGGTCGAAAAGGCAAAAATCGTCAGGTATTTGACACCCAGATCGGGGCAGGCTTCGACAATCTCGCGCACCCGCTTGGCCCCGGCGTGATGGCCAAACAGACGCGGCCGCCCGCGCTGTGTCGCCCAGCGGCCATTGCCGTCCATGATGATCGCAACATGGCCCGGACCATTGCCCGCTCCCTCACCTTGCGGCGAACCGACTGACTGACTGCTGGTGTCTGACACGGCCATCGTCCTCCCCTTCAGGCCGCTTAAACCTGCATGATTTCTTCTTGTTTAGCCTCCAGAGCGTCATCAACCGACTTGATGAAACGGTCGGTCATGTCCTGCACTTCGGTTTCCCAGAACTTCTGGTCGTCCTCGCCCAGATGGGTGTCGGCCTTGGCTTTCTTGATCTGGTCCATGCCGTCGCGGCGCACGTTGCGCACGGCGACGCGGGCGTGTTCGGCATATTGCGCGGCCACGCGGGTCAAATCGCGGCGGCGCTCTTCGTTCAACTCGGGGATCGGCAGCATCACGATGGTGCCATTGGTCTGTGGGTTGATGCCCAAGCCACTGTTCATAATGGCTTTTTCCACCGCATTCACCAGCGATTTGTCCCAGACGTTGATCGTGACCATGCGCGGTTCGGGCACGTTCACCGTGCCCACTTGGTTCAGCGGCGTCGTCGCGCCATAGGCGTCAACCGTGATCGGGTCCAACATCGACGCACTGGCCCGCCCGGTTCTGAGCGAGGCAAACTCGGTGCGCATCGCGCCAAGCGCGCCGTTCATCCGGCGTTCAAGATCATCGGTATCGAGCATGAATTCTTCGTCGGCCATGTGCCGTTACTCCTCTGTTCCTCACGGCGGTTTCCCGCATGACGGGCACCGCGTCTTGTCTCTGCTATAAACGCAATGCGCAGGCTTTAGAAGCCCCGTGCGCGGCCGCGCACGCAACAAGGCCCCCTTCCGGGCACAACGTCAGCCTTGGACATAATGACACAACGGCGGGCGCAAATTGCCCTTGGCGGTCCAAGACATGCCCTCGCGCCACCCCGCCGCCATAGCGATCAGATCAAATTCAAACCACAGCCACGCGTTGATTGGCGGGTCGATCTTTTTCTCACTGGTCAAATCCGCGCCTTGCATTTCGGCGGTAAACTGCATCGCCGTCGGCGTACCGCGGGCGTCGCTGCACGGGGTCTGCGCCATCTGCCAACGCACGTATTTGGCAAAGTTTTCATCCGTGATGAAACTCTGGCTGCGCGCAATATCCTTGGCCTTCGCCACCTTGCCACAGTCCCCCATCAACACCTGTAACCCCGGCGGCGTTTGCAGCGGGCTGTCGCCATAAAACGTCAGATCACCGCTCAGGATATGCGCGGCGTAAAACCTCAGGAAGCTGTCATTGCCTGCCGGTGACGGATCGCGCTCTTTGAAAATGACCGACGCATCCTGCAGGTAACAGCCCTCGTAGCCATCGGCTGCGAATTGATCAAACGCCGTGGTGCTCACCTTGATCTCCGGCGCGTCCAGCGCGGTCTTGGTGGTGATCTCGGGCAGGCGAATGCTGCAAATCTCTTCACCCAGCACGACATAGCGGCCCTGCTGCACCGCCGTGCCGGCCTTCAGCGCGGCGTCGATCACACTGTCGATCTGCACTGCACTGAACCCCGCAGCAATGGCCTGCGCACGGCCCCGATTTTATTGATCGCGGCGGCGTCTGATCCCGCCTGCCCCGCGCCCGCCTCAATGGTACAGCCACGCGGCCCCAGAAAATCGCTCAAGCCGCCTTCGGCCCGCGCCGCACCGGCCAGCAGAGCAATACCAAGCCCGCAGCCGAGTCCAATGCCACGCGCGACCCGCTTCACCCGCCAACCGTCGTATAGGTGCCCTCACCGGCCAGAATGCCGCGAAATCCGCCCGGTTCATCAAGGCTAAAGACGATAATCGGCAACGTATTGTCACGCGCCAATGCAATCGCGCTGGCATCCATCACCTTCAGGTGCTTGGCCAGCACATCGTCATAGCTGATCCGGTCAAACCGCACCGCATCCGGGTTCGTGACCGGATCCTTGTCGTAAACCCCATCCACCTTGGTGCCCTTGAAAATCGCCTCACAGGCCATTTCGCTGGCCCGCAGCGTCGCCGCCGTATCGGTGGTGAAATACGGGTTGCCGGTGCCGGCGGCAAAAATGCAAACCCGCTTTTTCTCCAGATGGCGAACGGCGCGGCGGCGGATATAAGGCTCACAGACCTGATCCATCGGAATGGCCGAAATCACCCGCGTGAACACGCCGATCTCTTCCAACGCCGATTGCATCGCCAGCGCGTTCATCACGGTGGCCAACATCCCCATGTAATCCGCTGTGGTGCGCTCCATCCCCTGCGCGCTGCCTTGCAAGCCGCGGAAAATATTGCCGCCACCGATCACCATACAGATCTCGACGCCCAGATCGTGGACAGACTTCACCTCTTGCGCGATTCGCGCCACGGTCGGCGGATGCAGGCCAAACCCCTGATCCCCCATCAACGCCTCGCCTGAGATTTTAAGCATCACGCGTCGAAACGCGGCGCTGGTTCATTTCTCGACGCGGGCGCGGCATCCTGGCTCATGTGGGCACTCCATCTGGATAGCTGATGTGGAATTTGCCGCAAGATGTCGCAAATGCCCGCCAGTTTCAATGCACGAAATCCGTCGCGGATTTCGGCCTGTTTTCCGTCACGGAAAACCCCACCGCCCCCTCGCCACCCCCGGCAATTAAACGCAATGCGCGGTTTTCCCCATTTTCCACGGGCCAAAACGGCGCTATTGCCTCTGTCATGGCTGCGCTTACTGACATTATCGAAACCATCGACCCCGATGCGCCCGTGCTCATCGCCGGCCCCACAGCCAGCGGCAAATCCGCGCTCGCCCTCGCCATTGCCGAGGCCCAAGGCGGCACCATCGTCAATGCCGACGCGCTTCAGGTCTTTGCCAATTGGACCGTCCTCACCGCCCGCCCTGCGGCAGAGGACCTCGCCCGCGCGCCGCATGCGCTCTACGGGCATGTGCCGGGAGGTCAGAGCTATTCCGTCGGCCACTGGCTGCGCGATCTCGACCCGTTTCTTGCCCATCGCCCGATCATCACCGGCGGCACCGGCCTCTATTTCTCCGCCCTCACCGAAGGGCTGGCCGAGATCCCCGCAACCCCGCCCGCAATCCGCGCCCGCGCCGACACCCTGTCGCGTGACACCATGCTCGCCGCCCTCGACGCGGCCACTCTGGCCCGGATCGACACGCAAAACCCCGTGCGCGTGCAACGCGCTTGGGAGGTGCAGGAAACCACCGGTCGCGGCCTCGCCGACTGGCAGGACAGCACCCCGCCGCCCCGCCTGCCGCTATCGCACTGCACCGCGCTTGTGATCGACGCGCCCAAAGACTGGCTCACCCCGCGGATCGAACAACGCTTTGATCTGATGCTCGCAGGCGGCGCCCTTGAAGAAGCCCGCGACAACCTGCCCGATTGGGACCCCAAGCGCCCCTCGGCGCGCGCCATCGGTGCGCCCGAACTCATCGGCTACCTCAACGGCGAGATGACGCTGGAACAGGCCCGCAGCGCCGCCATCATCGCCACGCGGCAATACGCCAAACGACAGCGCACATGGTTTTCCAAGCGCATGAAAGACTGGCATCGCCTCTCAATGGCTTGACCTTTTGCAATCAGGGCAACAAGATTTCCCCAATGATCAAGGCCATTACTAGCACTTTCACAACACGCATCGCGTTTCACCCATGTCCCCCACGAACACCACGAGCACCACGCCCCCCGCGCCCATAGCCGCCAGTGCCATAACCGGCGACACCACCCCCGACCTGCGCCCGCTCGCCCGCTACATGGGCAAAGACGGCTGGCGGCTTGCCCTGCAACACAGCCGCACAGATCACCTCCTGATCCGCTTCATCCGCGCGGGTGGCCACACCATCCTCAACGGCACCCGCCACGCGCTCAGCGCAAATGCCGCGCTGTTTGTCCCGGCGGGCACGCTGTTTTCGCTCTCCCCCGGACCTCAGAGCATGGGGCAAGTGCTGCGCATTCCGCCCGGTGCGGACATCCTTGTGCCGACAACGCCGCACCTGCTGCGCTTGCCGCAAGTTCAGGAGCAAGCCGCCCTCACCCGCCTGATCGACGCCATGTCAGCCGAGGAAGAGACCAACGCCGCCTTCCACGGGGCTGCTGCCCGCGCCCATGCCACGCTGCTTGCCATCTGGTTGCGCCGCACGCTTCTTGAGCATGCGCCAAGCGCCGCACCCCGCCCCGACCAACGCCTCGCCGCCGCGTTTGCCCCGCTCGTCGCGGCGCGTTATCTCGCCAATCCGACCGTGGCACAGCTTGCCCAAGAGCTTGGGATCACCGCCACCCACCTGTCACGCGCCTGCAAATCCGCATCCGGCCTCAGCGCCGCGCAAATGCTGGCCGAATGCTCGCTGCATGCCGCCCGCACGCTCCTGTCTGACAGCGATCACCCGATCAATCACATCGCCAGCCACTTGGGATTCGGTAGCCCGGCCTATTTTTCCCGCTTTATTCAACGCCATACAGGCCATTCCCCGCGTGATTTGCGCCGCACAGCCCATGCCCGCCGCCCTTAATCGCGCCGAAATGTCACAACCCATCCGCATCGGTTCAGCCATGCCAGCAAAGGCAGATGACGCTTTTAGACAAGTGAAATGTCGCTTTTTTACCACCAAATGACGAATCCTGCCGTTGACGCCGGGGGGTAAACCGTGCGGAAATGAAGGCGGGATAGAGGGGAGCTGGCCGAATAGCATAAAAACCGCAAACGTGGCCTACCCCCAAACAACACAAGCAAAAAACCTACGTTTCTCAGGGAGATAGCGAATGAAGAAATCCACAATCAACGGAAAACCGCCCCACAAGGCCGCGCTGATGTACGCCGAGGAATTCAAGGAAGGCAAACTCAGCCGCCGCGAATTCCTTGCCCGCGCCTCGACCTTTGGCGTCACCGCCGCTGCGGCTTATGC